>CAZBNM010000004.1:964-22140 GCA_964493495.1 uncultured Bacteroides sp. | reverse complement strand
GCCCACTGCGCGGTGCTGTTGTTCCAGTAAACCTTGAACGAGTCGCCGGGGGGGACAACGATAGGATCATCGTTGCCGCCGCCACCGCCGCCTGTGGTCTTCACCCACATGCAGTAGCCGTTGCCGCTGGCCTTGATGTCGGAATTGGAGTAGCCGGCGGGAGCATCCATGGAGGAGCCGATCTTCACGGCCAGTGTGCCCTTTTTACCGGTCACTTCGGCCATATAGCAGTCGCGGGTGGCCTTGAGCACACGCACGGCGCTCAGATTGTGCACGCCTGCAAGCTTGCGGGCCTGAATCATAGCGGATATCGCGGCCTTGTTTGCCTTCCAGTGGGGGAGGAATACGCAGGGTGTACCGGGGCAAGACAGCATGAATGCATTGGCTGCAAGCACATTGCCGTTGAATTTATTGGAGTCGCGGTAGGTGTCGTGATTGTCGATGAAGGTCACGGCATACTGCGGATAGCCGAAGTGGATGAGGCCGGCGGGCTGATCGGTTGTGCCGTTGGCCTTCCATGCCAGCTTGCTCATGTCATTGGCGCCGAAAGCCTCGTTGAGCGCGTATTTGAAGGCGAAGTCGAATGCTGCGGAAGTCTTTCCGGTGGCGTCGATCCACGATGCCAGCGCATCGTAGCTGCCATCCCAGTATTCGCCCACGGAGAATTCGATGTTGTTCGCCTGATTGTACATCTTGGTGTACTGGCCGCCGTAGCCCTTGGTGAAGTCATAACGCACGCCGGCATAGCCGTAGTCCGTAGTGAGGCACTTGATGTAGGCCTTGCAGTTTTCCTGCACGTTAGCGTTGGTGTGGTCCAGATCGCGGGCGCCGTCCCAATGCTCGCCGGTGTCATAGTTGCCCGTGGGTGTAGCCTGACCTGCCTGACCTGCCACTTCATCGTCGCGGCAGATGCCTTCCGGCCCGATGCGGTAGGTCTTGCCCTGCCATGTCTCGGCGGGGAAGTCGGTCCAGTTGCTCTTGCCGCTGCGGTGGTTGATGATCACATCGGCGATTACACCCACGCCCTTGCCTTTGAGGGTCGTGATCATGCTGCGGAGCTGATCGGAGGTGCCGAAGGAGGAATTGTGGTTGGTGAACCAGTACACAGGGTGGTAGCCCATCGTGGGAGCGCCTTCTGCCTTTGCGGAATTGGGCACCCAGATAAGCGTGAAATTGTTTGAAAGTTCATCGGCCTGACTTTCGAGATTGGTCCACTTCGTGTCGGTGTAAGAGTCCCAGTAAAATGCCTGGAGCATCACGCCCTCATAGTTCGCCGGCCAGCCTATTGCCTTGGCCAGCGTGGGCACAAGCGCAAGAGCTGCGAGCGCAAGGACTCTGCACAGTCTTTTTTTCATGGTTGAATGTGAAATGTTTAATGAATTAAGTAAGTTGGTGTTTTGCCGTTCGCAAAATTAGTACTTTTTTCACTAATAAGCAAAAAGTGGGAATTTTTTTCTTAATTTTGTGGCGCCGTTCGGTAAGAAGGCTTTGGCTATATACGCGAAAACCGGACGCAAGCTATCAGATGAACAGAATATTGTCTACCCTTAAGCGCCCGCAGGTGTGGGGCTTTTTCGTGTCGGTTGCGGTCATGGCCGTGATTTCCATCGCTTTTTTCTATCCCGATAACTTCGAGGGCAATACATTGCGTCAGGCCGACATGCAGCAGGGCGCTGCCAATGGCGAGGAAGCCCGCGCTTTCGAGGAAGCTACCGGCGAAAAGGCCCTGTGGACCGATGCGCTTTTCGGCGGCATGCCCACCTTCCAGATCAGTCCGTCCTATCCGTCGAACAGTCTGTTCGCATGGCTCGATACCGTCTACGGTCTTGGTCTCCCCGCCCCCTCCAACCTTCTGTTCATGATGATGTTCGGCTTTCTGATACTGCTTTATACCCTGCGCATGCGCTGGTATTACGCTTTGATCGGAGCAATTGCATGGGGATTTTCATCATATTTCATCATTATCATCGGCGCCGGACATATCTGGAAGTTTCTGGCACTGACCTATGTGCCGCCTACCATCGGAGGCTTCCTGTTGCTGTATCGCGGACGCTATATAGTCGGCGCGGCCCTGACCTCGCTTTTCGCCATGCTGCAGCTCAACGCCAATCATCCCCAGATGAGCTACTATTTCGGCATGGTCATGGCCATTATCGCCGTATGCTATCTCATTCAGGCGTGGCGTGAGAAGAAAATGCGTCGCTGGTGCGTTGCCTTCGTCGTCGCTCTCGCTGCGGGTGCCTTGGCTATCGGCGCAAATCTCCCGAGCCTCTATAACACATACGAGTACGCCAAGGAAACGAAGCGTGCGCAGAGCGAGCTCGTATCTGCCTCCGCTTCTTCCGACCCTGCGGCTCCCCGCGCTACCGGCGGCATGCCCTATGAGCAGATTGTGGGTTGGAGCTATGGCCGCAGCGAACTTCTCAGCCTTCTTATTCCCAATATCAAGGGAGGTGCAACCGCGCGTCCCGAGGCCGGCGCAATGAGCTACATGAGTCTCGACAAACTCGATGCCGCATCGGATGTCGGTCCGGAGGGTCAGACCTTACTTCCGTATCTAACTCAGTATTTCAATGATTCCGAAGGCACAAACGGGCCCGTATATGTCGGCGCACTGATTCTCGCTCTTGCACTGGTTGGTTTCTGCATCGTGCGCGGACCTCTCAAGTGGGCTATGCTCGCCTCTACAATCCTTTCCGTTCTCCTTGCGTTAGGCTCTAATTTAGAATTTCTTACGGATTTCATGATATACCACTTCCCACTCTACAACAAGTTCAGGGCTGTGGAGAGCATACTCGTCATCGCCGAATTCTGCCTGCCCCTTATGGCAGTGCTCGGGCTGGCGCGCCTCGTGGATGCCGACGCTGACGAGCGCAAACGCTTGACGCGCCCCGTGCTGTGGAGTTTCGGCGCATGCTCCCTTGTGTGTGTGCTTGCTTTGGCATCACCCTCGGTGTTTGGAGGCGCCATCACCACTCAGGATCGTGCCACTGTGGAGAACATTCAGGGACAGGTATATAACATGGGATTGCAGCAGGGCGCATCGCGGCAGGATATCGACAACGCTCTCTTCTACTATTCCCTTTCCAATCCGCAGAACCTTGCCGCCGTGGAGGGCCTTCGCTACGGTATGGTTCGCCGCGACGCATTGCGTTCGCTTTTCGTGCTGCTTTTCGGCTTCGGAGTGCTTGTGTTCCTCGGGCGGGGCCTTTCGCGAGGATGGGCCGTAGGAGCCCTCGGGCTTGCTGTTTTCTTTGACCTCTATCCGGCTGACAAACGCTATGTGTCCCATTCGAGCTTTTGTTCCCCGGAGGTCACGGCTGCTGCCGCATTTTCGCCGGATGCCATTGATCGTGAGATACTTTCCGACAAGGACGGCCATTACCGTGTGATGGATATCCCCGGATTTTCGGGCGCCGATCGTTCGTTCTTCCACAAAACCCTCGGAGGCTACCATGCCGCGAAGCTCGGGCGGTACGACGATCTTATTCAGAGACAGCTCCAGCGCGTCGTGCAGTACGGCTACATACCCGAGGCGCGCGAGGATTCGGTTATTGCGCAATACACCCCGGAAGAGCAGAAGGTCCTTCGCGATCTTCGTGGCTCATACCGTGTCATGGATATGCTCAATGCCCGGTATGTCATTACGGGCGATCCCGCCGAGCCTCTCATGCGCAACGATTATGCCATGGGCGAAGCCTGGCTCGTCGACACCCTGCGCTATGTCGATGGCGCCCGCGCCGAGATGGACGCCCTCGGAAGCATCGATTTACGATCTACGGCTGTGGCCGATGTCCGTTTCGCTCCTGTCCTTGGCGAGGAAGCGGTCGCTACAACTCCGGGCGATACGATTGCGCTCGCAAGCTATACGCCCAACACTGTGAAATATAACGTGTCCACGGCGCGCGGCGCCGTGGCCGTAATGTCCGAGATCTATTTCCCCTGGGGGTGGAAGGCAAGCATCGACGGTGAGCCCGCAGAGCTTGCACGCGTCAACTATGTGCTTCGTGCACTGCGCGTTCCCGCAGGCGCACACGAAATTTCCATGACCTTCTCGCCCGATTCCCTGAAAATTACGGGAGCCGTGGCCTATGCCTGCGTCACCTTGATTTATCTTCTTGTTCTGACCGCCCTGGCCCTTGCCTGGAAGAGATGGGATGCACGTGCCTGAATCCTAAATGGTGGCAGCTTCTGCGCCATCGCAGAGGTTTCGGCATCCATTCGCCTTTTGCTTACCGGTTTATTACGGAGGTGCTGAATCCCCGTCGCGGCTATGTGTATTATTCCGAGGAAAAGGAATGCGGACGCGACAGACGTTTTTTAGCGCGTCTCGTCGCGTTTCTCGGGGGAAATGTGTCAACCTATTACGGCCCGCGCACCGAAAGGCTCCGCGAGTCCGCAGGGCCCTCTGTGCGGATCGACGACGCTACACTTCTTGTTCTCGATCTTCGCGAGCCATGTCCGCCTGCCGTATTGGAGCGCCTCGCGCGTGGCCGGGTGGCTGTATTTTGCCTTAATCATGGCTGCGGGAATATGGATTCCCTGCTGGCAGCCATGCCTTGCGGAATGAGCTTCCGCAACCGTCGCTCGAAGGCCGTGCTGATCGTGCGTCCCGGCCTCCCCCGTCAGGATTTCTGGGTCATGTGGTAGGCGGCCGCCGGCTCGTACTTGAAATAAAAAAGCCCTCTCCTCACGGAGCGGGCTGTTTTCGTATCTAACACTAAATACCTAAAACCATTTAAAAATCCTTTTTCTTACTTTTGCTTGTCCTAAAATATAACCTTTAATCTTAGACCAAAAATTTTTCTGATGCAAAGATAGGTCAAATGCAAGAACAAATCACCATGATTGAGGTTAAATATAAATAAATGTGAGGGTATATAAAAATTAAAGCATTGATAAATAGTGGAGTTATCTATTTTGAGTGAATAGGAAAATATAAGTTTTTATATATCTAAAAACCAAGTTGCTTTATGTCTTCATCGAAATTCTGACGGTCGATTGCCCGGTTTTTCAGGCGGTTTCGGTAGGTGTAGATCGTATTGAGGCTGAGGTTGAGAAATTTTGCGAGAATAGCACTGTCGTCGATTCCAAGCCGCATGAAGGCGGCAATGCGTAGCTCCGGACTCATCGATTCGCCGGGTTCGGGAACCGGGAGCTGACGGTCTTCCTGCAGAATGGCATTTAGCTGGCTGACGAAGTTCGGGTGGATAGTCCGGAATGTGGCGTCGAAGGATTTGAAGAATTCCTCTGTCTGTGTGGCGAGATATTTACGGGATTCAATCGAATCATACAGGTCCTTGATCTGGTTTGCCTTGATCTTGCGGGCAACATAACGGTTGAATTCATCGAGGCGTTCGAAGAAGACGGAACATAGCATCATCACGTTCTGGATATAGAAGTCCTTGCTCTTGTTGAGCTGTTCCAGATGTCGGCTCACCTCTTGCGAACGGCGATGGTCGCGATAGAGAAAGCTGGTCATTATCAAGATGATGATTAATGCGATGATCAGTATCACAAGCATGGCCACAAGCAGGCTTTTGTTGCGCTTGTCCTGTTCGCTGAAGCTGCGCGAGATAAGGGGAAGGCTTTGCGAGCTCTCCAGCACGCGTGCCGCCGAACCCGATTCAACTGCCTGGTCCAGAGCCAGCGACAGGTAGCGATATGCTCTCTCGACATCGCCGCGTTCATACCATTCCTTGCCCAGACGTTGCAGCGACGTCACTTCCTGGTGTCCGGCTTTTATGTCATTAATAGCCGAAAGAGTCTGGTAGTAAAGAAATTCGTCGTCGCGGTCCTCGCGTTCCGAATAGTAGCGTGCAACTAAGCTCGCCCCTGTGGCGTACATGGCGGGGTCATTCGCCAGAAACGGCAGAGTGTCAAGCAATTCTGCAATGGCTTCGGAGTGCTCGCCCGTCAGTTTCCATCGGTGCGCGTTGGTAAAGCGGTACGACAGTCCGTGTGGACGCACATACTTTAGCAGCGAGTCGGCATACATCGCCGCTCTCCTGATATATCCGTTTTTGAGTTCCCCTTGAGGATAGATGGATGATATATTGGTGAATACGTCCACTCCGCCCTGAAAGTAGGCGTGCCGAAGCTCGGGAGTGTCGAGCGAGTCGGGATTAATCTCATCGAAATCCGTGATCGCTTCGTGCGTTATTCCCCGCAGGGGCAGAAGCGCATCGCGCCGCAAGCGTAGTTTCAAGCGGTCACAGCGGTGTTTTGCATCAATGGCGCGGGATGTGTAGCCCGCGTCAAGCGCCTTGTTGTAATAGTGCAGGGCCGAATCAAGGTCTACGGCCCGGTAATTGTCGCCGAGAGTCTTGAATATATGCATCTGTTCCTCGTGCGAACGGCTGTGCGCAAGCAGGGCTTCTGTACGTAGAGAATCCAACGCGCGTTTCCCCGGCTCGAGATATTCGTCGCGGTGCTTGATGTAGTAGTCCAGCGAATCGCAGGCAGCCCTGAGCTCGCGGGGCATCGGATTAGCCGTGGACGTAAATGATAGCAGTAATGTGAGGAAGAGGAGGGGATATTTCATGGTTTCAGCTTGTAGGGTTCGTGCTATGACATTGCAAAGATAGAGAAAAAAGCTTGATTCTCAAAATCCGTGTTATATTTTTGTTTATATTTTGAAGTTTACAACTTGCTGATATAGTGCAGTGATGCATTTATATTTCCTTATATGACGTGAAATTTCATCTCAATTCGTAGATATGCCCTGCTCGGGATGTATTAATTTTGCACCCGTAAGGCATATCGATTGGTCGAGAGACGCGGTCGAAGCCTGGACATTCAATAGGTAAACAAGTTTTAAGGTTAAGATTTTTTTGATTGACTCATGATGCAGCTTTTGCTGCAAGAACGGCGCTCCCTTCGCGAGGAAGGGAGCGCCGTTAGGATTTATACGGTCTCGTAGCGGGCGATGGACGCTTAGTCGCCTGATGGCTCGGGTGTATGGTGAAGCAGCGCCAGCATTTCCTCGCGGTCGTTGATTGTCAGTTCAATATTGGTGTAGTCAAGAAGCCCCCGTTCTTTCATATTCTCGAGCGAGGCGATAAATATCGAGCGAGGCGTGTTGAACAGCGAACACAGGTCGCGCGAGCGGCATGTAAGCTTGATGTCCGTGCCTCCTTTCTGCGTCAGCGCCGTTATCCAGAAGGCAATGCGCTCGTCCACTTCGCCTTTGGTCAGCGAAAGGATTCCCACCTGCGCCTTTTGCGCGTTCACACTCAGCAGATTCAGATAGTTGAAGAGAAACACCTCGTCCGCATTGAGGATTTTCAGGTAGTCCGCCTTCGAGATCTGCAGGATACCCGTTGGCTCGGCCGCCACGACAGTGGCCGGATACTCCGTCACTCGCCCGAAAAGAAAGTCAGGTGCAAGCACTGCGGGCGCGCAAAGCGTCTGGCTCACTGCGAAACTTCCGCTTGTATTCACTACTGTCGAGCGCACACTCCCTGATATTACAAAAGTAATATGAGTGCAGGGGTCGTGCGCACGGAGAATTGTTTCTCCGGCAGGAAATTTCAGAAAATGAAACTTGGCCGTTCCGACGATAGCGGCCATCGACTCGCGCGTCACTCCTTGAAACAGGGGGAGCTGCATTAGAAGATCGAACATACTGCTCATAGTATAGGGTATTTCTGGGGCTTGTCTATCAAGTTGAAAACATGGTTGAAGTCTGTTATATCAACGCCGCACGCCGGACTATTGTTTGCGTCGGGCCGCATGATAAAGCTGGATGGAGTTGATCGTGTTCTGCCACACGATATATGCCGCCGGTCCCACCGATGAAATGGGGTTGAGATAGGTCAGCGCCATCCAGATCGCCAGTATCGTGTTTTTCTGTCCCAGCCCCTGCGCTCCGGCTATCTTGTCGCCGCAGGCACGCCCTATCCGCCGCCCCGCTATGAATTGGCCTATGCACATCAGCAACGCCGTCAGGGCGATGGCAATGATCTCCGGCACACGCTCCGGGTCGGCCCCCATCACATAGCTCACGGAACCTCCTACAGCCACTATCAGCGAAACAGACCACAGATAGAACGAAACCGACTGGAAACCGGCGATACGACGGTGCACCTTCGGGAACCATACCGACATTCCAAAGGCAAGCAGGAGAGGCAGCAGTATCAGTGGAGCAACCTTCGATGCAATCGTCAGGACGCCGTCCGCAAAGCTTAGCTCCGCGTGCGTGCCTATCATTGCGAAGAAAGCCGGGGCGCTTATCGCAGCCGCGATATTGCTCACGATTGAATATGTGGCAAGCCGCGCCACGTTGCCCCCAAGCATACCTGTCACCACCGGAGCAGCCGTGGCTGTAGGGCATAGCACACAGATAAAGGCTGCCTGAGCCAGATCCGCTCCAATCCGGCGAAGCGCAAGGTAGATGAGCGCGGCTCCTCCTAACTGCACGCTCAGAAGCCACCACGACAGACGTGTCACTCGGAACTCCCGCGGCTCAACCTTGCAGAAGGCTATCAGGAGCATCGTAAAGATAAAATATGGCACAAGCGGCTGCAGCAGTGATATATGATTGTGGAAAATTGCTCCCACAACCATCGCCACAGGCATCATCCAGGGTTTGAGATTCTGAATATTCAGGCGCATACAGCGGGTTTTGGTGACACAAAGTTACGAAATCCTTACGATATATATTGTCTCTCTCCGAATTTATCTATCCTCAATTCCCTCCTCCACCTGTAGGGACATGCCTCTGGCATGTATTCAACGGAGAATATTTGAATCAGCGCCGGAGCTTCAGCTCAGCCATCGAGTACCGCTATAAAACAAGACAGGACCGCTTCTCCCGAAGCAATCCTGCTGCGTTTTAATGACTTAAAACAATTACATAACTAACATAAAACACATTTTTCTGTTCGTACTCCCCGTCGCGGGGACATGGGAGCCGTAAGAAGGTGTCTTTTGAATACTAACAATCTATACTAACCCTAAAACTGAATTTGCTCTTTCGTTGAGCTTTTGTATTGCAAAATTACTACATAAAACACCCCTCATGCAAGCTTTTTAGGCGTGATATAAATTTTGCAAAGCATTCTGTAATCGTATCATGTTGAAATACAATGGAATTCCCCGGGTGCTATATGCCAGGAATATAAATTGATATCAGACCGCAAGTAGTGCTTTGCCCTTGTCTTACGACTGGATTTTTGTCACATCCTCCTCGAATGTGTCGCGGTTTATGGCCCGTGCCTTCAGTCGGTTGCGATAGGCGTAGATCGTATTCAGTGAGTAGTTTAGCACCTGGGCGATCCGCGGACTGTCCTCGATGCCCAGACGCATGAACGCAAGTATGCGCAGATCTGTGTTCAGAAGTTCCCCCTCGCGAAGCACGATATGCTGGTCGGGCCGCAGAAGCGAATTCACATCTTCGATGAAATTCGGATAGATGTGCAGGAATGCATTGTCGAAAACCTCATAGAATTCACGGCTTTGCTCCTCGACGAACTTGCCTGATTTGGTCATCCGGTAAAGCTCGTCGGCCTGTCCTGCCGCGAGTTTGCGGTTTGCGATCTTGCAGAATTGGTTCAGCTTGTCCATGTAGATGGAACAAAGGCTCAGGAACTGGCTTATGTACACCTCCTTGGTCTTGTTCGCATCCCGCAGCGTCTGTTCCATATGTTGCATCTTCTGCATCTGGCGGTGAAGGCGGTGGAAAAGCAGTCCGAGGCCCGCAAGAAGCACTACGAGCACCACCACGATAATGATCATATATCGGTTCGTGCGTCTCATGTCCGACGAGTGTGAGCGCTCTATCAGAGGAAGGGCCCGCGAAGTATCAATCATGCGAAGCGCAGCGCCGCATTCCACTGCGTTTTCGAGCGCCGCCGAAAGGTAGTTGTGCGCGCGCCCCACATCCCCGCTGCTGCCTATGTTCGACCCAAGCTCCTGCAGCGACGCCACTTCGCGCGTGGCCGAGGTCACGTCCGAAAGAGCCGACACGGCCATGTAGTAAAGATAGCGGTTGTAATCGCCCTGGTCGCGCGACAGATGCGCCAGATGGTGCGCCGCACGCGCGCGGAGCTTCCGGTCGCTTTCCGAACGCTCGAACACCTCCTCCAGCAATAGCCCGGCGCGTGCCCGTTGACCCGTCAGCAGATAGTATTCCCCCAGATTATACTTATAGTCAAGCGTGTTTTTTGGAAGTATTTCCAGCAGTTTCTGCTGATACTCCAGCGATTTGGAGGTGTATATCGAGTCAAGCTCCGGATGATCCTTGAAGAACGAGCTGATGAAGCTGTGCATCTGCCGCCCCGCTTCGTAGTAGGAGGGTAGAAGTGCCGGTGCCACCGAATCAGGGTCCACAGTGTCATAGAGCTTCGTTGCTCTCTCGAAAAGCCCGCTTAGCGGCAGAAGGGCTGCCTCGCTCCAGGTAAACTGGTCGCGCTCGGCCCTGGTCGTGGCCAGCTCGCGACCCAGTTTGAAGTAGCGCAAGGCCGAGTCATTGTTGAAGGAGGTGTATTCCCGCCCTATGCGCATCAGCTGCTCCGTCGGTTTCTCCCGCAGGTTGAGATCCGCGCACATCGAATCGATGCGTGCCTGGCGGCGCCCTATGAAATCCGAGCGGTGGCTGATGGCCCTGTCCAGAGCCACGAGCTCCCGCTCAAGCTCCGAATCGGAGATGTGCATGTCGGCAAGTGCCGTTAGCGGATACAGCAGCAGTAGAAGTAGCGCTACGGTCCGGAGCCGGGCCCCGGCACGCACGCGGTCATCGGAAGAAGGAGAGCAGTGTGTCATGGCTAAGAGTTGCTATTACAGGCAGTCCGTCGGGAGTAAGGTCCGGCGATGCCGTGCGGAAGAGATCGGCCACCAGAGCGTCCATTTCCTGAGGTGTTAGCGTCCGCCCGTGGCGGATGGCAGCCGCGCGGGCCATGGCCAGCGCAAGCGGATGCAGCAGGTCCTCCGTGGCAAGGTCTTCAAGCCCTTCGGTGTTCTGCGCCGTATCGATGATGGATTCCAGTGTACGCGAAGGCGACGCGCTCCCCGGAAGTGACGGCTGCCCGTTCAGCGCCCACGTGCCGTTGCCTAAGAAACTTACATCGAAACCCAGTGCCGCCACGCTGTCGCCGATGGTATCCAGTGTCGCGCTTTGCGAGGGCGAGAGTTGCAGGGTCTCCGGAAATATTAGACGCTGCGAGGGGATAGGCCCCGTTTTAAGGGCATCCACGAAGCGTTCGTAGAGTATACGCACGTGTGCGCGATGCTGGTCTATAAGCATTAGACCCGAGGCCGAGGGGGCTGCTATCAGGCATCCGCGCACCTGGATACATGCCGTCGTCGCGCCCGCATGCGCGCCCTCATCTGCCTGAAAAAGGACTGTCGCGTCGTCCGGCTGTGTGTTGATGGCGCTTGAGTGCATCTCTGCGAAGCTCTCCTCCCGCCGGCGGCTGAAGTTCTCGTAGAGCTTTTCCCAATCCCGGGGTGCCGTGCTCCGCACCGGGCGCGTGTAGCCGCCTCCCGAAGAGGTCTTGCCCTCAGCCCCCGCGCTTTCGGCAAAAGGATTGTAGCCCGGATCCGCATCCGTCTCAGGCGCGCTGGAGATTTCTCCGGCCCGTGGATCAAAAATCGGTATTTCCGGAGCGTCCGCCATATCGAAATCCAGAGCCCCAGATGCCTGCGCCTTCCCCAGTGTTTCCTTGATGGCCGCGGTCAGGATCTGCCACACGGCCTGTTCGTTCTCGAATTTTATCTCATGCTTCTGCGGATGGATGTTCACGTCTATCGTAGCCGGATCCACGCGGAAATCAATGAAATAGGAAGGCTGCGTGTCCGCCGGGATCAGGCGCTCGTAGCACGACATCACCGCCTTGTGGAAGAACGGATGACGCATATTCCGCCCGTTCACGAAGAAGAATTGCTGCCACCCTCGTTTGCGTGCCTGCGATGGAAGTCCCACGAAGCCCGAGATGCGCACAAGCGACGTATCCGTGTTCACAGCCGCAAGTTGCGTCGGCAGCGACTTCCCGAAAAGGTCCGCGATACGCTGCTTCAGCGTCCCGCGCAGAAATTGATGCAGCGTCACATCGTTGTGGATCAGCGTGAAGTCCACATCCGTATTCACCAGAGCCAGACGTTCGAACTCGCGCAGGATATGCCCTAATTCCACCGAATCCTTCTTCAGGAACTTGCGGCGCGCAGGCATGTGGAAGAACAGGTTCTTCACCATGATATTCGTCCCTGGCACAGTCGCCGCCGGCTCAAGGCTTTCGAAGCGCGACTCCGAGATGCAGATGCGGCAGCCCATTGTGTCATCCCGGCGCATCGTCCGCATATCTATCTGCGCCACGGCCGCTATCGAGGGCAGAGCCTCACCCCGGAACCCCATCGTGTGAAGCGCGTAGAGGTCCGTCGCGGCCGAAATCTTGCTTGTAGCGTGGCGCTCGAACGCCATGCGAGCATCCGAGGGCGACATTCCGCACCCGTCGTCAACAACCTGGATCAGCGTCCGCCCTGCATCCTTGAGGATGATGCTGATCGATTGTGCCCCGGCATCCACAGCATTCTCCACCAGCTCCTTGATCACCGAAGCCGGACGCTGGATCACTTCCCCCGCCGCTATCTGGTTCGCAACCGAATCCGGCAACAGCTTGATTACATCCTGATTGTTCATTATCTACAAAGGTAGCAAAAAATAGCGACATTCCCGCACCCCTCCCCGGAAAAAACTCCTCCCCCCGCTCATAGCCCCGGTAATCTCTTTTCAATTCCTGGGAAAATTATCAGGCCATACCCTCATCATTAGGCCTGTTCCTTTGGATTTTATCCAAAATAGCCCGATTATTCCTTTGGATTTTATCCGAATTCCGCGATTTATTCCTTTGGATTTTTTCTAAAATCGATAGATTATTCCTTTGGATTTTCCTCCTCACTTATACTGCTCCGCGATATCGCGAACCGCAAGTAGCATCGCCTCCATCTGCGGCGTGAGCTCCACATGCCGCCGAGCCATCACTCGCCGTGCCGTTTCGAAGAAGCGGCTCATCACCACATCGTCGCTCCCCGAATGGCCGCCTTCAGTGAACGAAGCGACGAAATTCCGCGGGAACCCGGCCCCGTGAATGTTCACGCCCACACCAACAACCGTAGCCGTATTGAACATCGTATTGATGCCCGCCTTCGAGTGGTCCCCCATGATCAGCCCGCAGAATTGCAGGCCGGTCTTCAGGAAGCGGTGCGAAGGATAGTTCCAGAGCTTCACCGGCGTATAGTCGTTCTTGAGATTCGATGCCACGCAGCCCGCGCCTAAATTACACCATTCGCCGATTACCGCATTACCTAAGAACCCGTCGTGTGCCTTGTTGCTGTAAGCCTGGAAAATGACGTTATTCAATTCCCCGCCCACCTTGCACCACGGGCCAATCGTGGTGTCCGGATAAATTTTCGTGCCCATATTCACGGTTGCATGCTCGCATAGCGCCAGCGGTCCCCGAAGCATCGAACCTTCCATTGCCGTCGAATCCTTCCCGAAATACACCGGGCCCGTCGTCGTATTTATGAAGCATCCGTGCACATCCGCCCCTTCTTCGAGGAAGACCAGTCCGGGATCACCGATCACGGTATTGTCAGCCGGCAGCACTTGCGACTTGCGGCCCGACGTAAACGCTTCGAAATCCGAGCGGATTATGCCCCCGTTCATCAGAAAAAGATGATACAGCTGTGTCACGGCGCGCACACCCTCCTCGTCGTCTTCGCCATAGAGTTTCCGCGACTTCTCCACCGGGCCGCGACGAGCTATAAGCGACGGAACCTCCCCCTCCTCCGTCAGCGCATACAGTGCCTCACCGTTTTCGAGAGTTTCCACAGTGGCTGCCAGCGACGGGTCCGGAATCACATGTCCCGCAACATAAAGCGCGTTTTCCGCCTCAAGCACCTCCGACGGCGCTCCGAAAAGCGGACGTAGGTAATCCTCCGATGGGTCGAAGTAAACGGTGGCATCCAGCAGGCGTCCCCATTTCTCGGCTATGGTGTCTATGCCGCAGCGAAGTGCGCCCACAGGGCGTGTGAAGGTCAGAGGCAGAAGTGATGCATGCACTCGGGCATCGTCGAAAACTATTACGGACTGTTTCATAATCATTTCTTGGTTTCTTCGGCAAAATTACGAAAATTTGTCGCACATTCCGCCCAATTGTGTCCGCTGGCGGCCGATTAACCTTGTTTAACACAACAAGCGGCGGGTGCATCGCTTGTCGATGCACCCGCCGTAAAAGCGTGGTAATACGTCTTTTACTTGAAGCTGATCAGCTCTATATCGAAAATCAGCATCTCGTTCGGACCGATGCCGGCTGCCGGCTGCCCCTGATCCCCGTATGCCAGATTGCCGGGGATGTAGAGCGTTGCCTTGCCCCCCTTGCCCACAAGCTGCACACCCTCGCCGAAGCCGGGGATAACGCCTGCCACAGGGAAAGTGGCCGGACCGCGGCCCTCTGTGCTGTCGAATACGGTGCCGTCGATAAGACGACCGGTATAGTTCAGCGTCACCTGCGACTCGGCCGTCGGGTGCGGGCCCTCGCCCGGAGCCAGAATCTCATAGCTCAGACCCGATGCCGCTGTCATGATATTCGGATTTTCCGTCTTGCTCATCTGCATGAAGATTTCTGCTGCCTGACCGTTCTGCGCCGCAGGGCTCTCCTCTGCTGCTGCCTCGGCTTCTGCCTCGGGGCTGGCCTTGGCTGCCTCAAGCGATGCCTGCATCAGACGCTGGAACTCTTCGCTCAGCAACGGAATCTGTTCAGGCACAATGCTGTCCGCTCCGAAGACTTCGTTGAACGCGGCCAGGACCTTCGTACGGTTCAGCTTAACGCCCTGGTTTTCCATGTGCTCCATCTCCGAGAGCATCTGGATTGCCATCTGCATGCCTATCAGCGTCCCCTTGTTGCTGTTGCCCGAGAATACGAGCTTGATGCCCTTCATCAGGTCTTCTTTCGAAGGAGCATCCTCCTGATGGGCGAACTGCATGTAGTCGCTCAGTACGATACCGCCGGCCATCGCGCCATAAGCCGTTGCCGTTGAATCATTCAGCGCGCTCGTTGCCTTGTCCGCGCTTTCTTTTTTGTCGCAGGCTGCGAAGGCCAGCGACAGGAGCACGGCTGCGCCGGCTCCGAGTAGGATTTTCTTCATTTTCGTATTGTTGGTTTGTCTTATTTTATTCTGCATCAATTAGATCGATAACAAATCGCAGCGTCGCACCGGGAGGCACCTTTCCCGGCACACCCTCCTGGCCGTATCCGGCCGAGGCGGGAATTGTCACCACATACCGGCCGCCGCTCCTCATCTTTCCCGAAAGCAACGCCTCGGTCAGGCCCTCAGTCAGGGCCGACACGGGGAAGTCCAGGGGTGCCTCGTCAGCGCGCACCTCGTCAAAGACCGTCCCGTCCGAGAGCGTGCCCACATATCGCATTTCGGCAATGCCCTCCTCGGTGGGGAGGGGACCTGTGCCGGCTTCCACTATCTCAACAACAGTCCCGGAAGGAAGCGTTATTGCCCCCGCTTGCGCTGCGGCCGCAGCCAGCGCTGCGGCTTCGGTGGCCTCATCCGCAGCCGGGAGTGGCTCGGGCATCGCCGTCTGCACACGCTCGTAAAGATTGTTGAGATATGTCTTGGCCTCCACCGGTGTCATCCCGGGGTCCTCGCCCTGGAGATAGTAATTCAGTGCCTTCACGAACGCCCCGTGGTCTATGGGCATGCCCATCGTCATATGCGCGTTCAGCGACTCACTCACCACACCGCCTATAAACACCGCCAGCGCCGTCGATGTGGAATCGGCGGCGGTGGGTGATATCTCATGTTTGTCTGTCGGAAGTGCCGCAGCTGTCAGCGACAGCATGGCCATGGCCCCTGCCAACAGGTGCTTCACGCTTTTCATTCCTTAGGATTGACCTTCAGCAGTGTCACATCGAAGATCAGCGTGGCGTTCGGGCCGATTACGCCGCCCGCGCCCTGCGGACCATATGCCAGTGCCGAGGGGATAAACAGGCGGTATTGCGCCCCCTCCTTCATCAGCTGAAGAGCCTCTACCCAGCCGGGAATAACCTGCGTCACACCGAACGTTGCAGGCACACCGCGCTCTTCCGACGAATCGAATACCGTACCGTCGATAAGCTTGCCCGTGTAGTGCACGCTCACAGTGTCCGAAGCCGTAGGCTGGGCGCCTTCGCCTTCCTTCAGCACTTCATACTGCAGCCCGCTCGGGGTGGTCTTCACCTCTGCACGCTTGCCGTTCTCAAGCAGGAACTCCTCGCCGGCCTTGGCATTCACGTCGGCCATCTTTTTGGCCTCTTCTTCCTGCTTCTTCTGAAGATCCATAAAGAACTTCTGCACCTCTTCCTTAGCTTCATCGAAGCTCATCCGCGGTGCCACGCCGTCGAATACGGCCGCAACGCCGTCGGCGAAATCCTGTGCGTTGATCTGCTGGATGCCGGATGCACGGAAATTCTGTCCCATGCTCATGCCCAAGGCGTAGCTCAGGCGGTCTAAATTTTCTGTTGCCATATAATTCGTTTTTATGTTAGTTGCTTGATTCTTTTTGAAGTTAAACGCTTTTATGTCCCGGTGGTTCATTCCTTCCGTAGCGCGCGAAGCCGCGAGCTCACCGCAATCTTCCGGCATACCCACGCCGCCGTGAACATATACACGACCGTCAGGATCCACATCGCAATGTAGTCTGTGCTCTCCTCGGCAAGGGTCGCTCCGTTGCTGTTGATGCTGATGAATCCCTCCACGCCCCAGGTCGCCGGCACAAGATCGCTCACCCAGATCCAGAAACGGCTCATCGCGTAGCGGGGCCAGGTCAGACCCGACAGGAACAGGAATATCACCGACGTGAAAACTATGATGATGAACGCCGATTCCCTTTCCTTCATGAAGTAGACAAGCGTCAGCCCCAGGAAGCTCGACGACAGCAGCAGCGGCAGAAGGAACAGAAGATACTGCACCGGCGAACCGTAGTGCGGCAGCGAGAAAATCTCCGGCACGATGCGCGTGATATACACAACCAGAGGAAGATAGAACACCGTGTAGCACAAGGCTTTGCCCCATATCGTAGCCCATGGGCCGGCCTCGTTCACAGACTTCGGATCCAGGCCCTCGGGATTGCGGCGACGCCGTTCGCGCGAAGTACCACCGATCAGGCAGATGCCTAAGATAAGGCTCTGCTGAAGAATCAGTATGATGATTCCCGGGATGACAAACGAGGCAAAGCCCTGTTCCGTGTCGCCCAGAAAATTGCTCTCGCTCTTCACCGGAAGTGTGAGCTCGCGCCCGGCAGCAAGAGCCGACAGCGGAGTCTCGTCTATGGTCATAGGCAGAATTTCCGTCCCCATCTTCATTTGCACGTCCGTCAGAGCTGCCATCTCCGAGCGGAAACGCAGCAGAAGGCTCATGTCGGCATAAAACGGCACATGCACCTGCTCTCCGCGTCCAAGCTTGCGCGCATAGTCCGCAGGGATCTCAAGCACGCCGAAAACCTTCGTCTCGGCCATCATCTTCTTTGCTTCTCCAAGGTCCGCGGCATAGTCATACACCTCCAGAGCCGGTGTCGCGTCTACCGTCCGCACAAGCTCGCGCGATTCCTTCGTGCGAGAATTGTCCACCACGGCTATCCGGATGTTGTCAACCACCTCCGGGTTGTACACCAGCGTATAGGCGATCGGGTAAGCAAGTGGTAAGCCCACGAAGAACAGAAGCACGCCCACATCGCCCAGAACGAGCTTCCACTCGTTGCGGAACACGCGCCCCGTCATGCTGAGCCAGTGGCCGATTTTGCGGAATAGTCCCATGCTCGTTATTCGTTTAAGGCACATATACCGGATGCTCCAGCGCTTTCTTCAGACGCAGTGTGGCAAGTGCTGCTACAGCCGGGAAAGCCATCAGCGCAACGAACCACCACCGCACGAACCACACGGAGTAGCCGTTCAGTGCATTGTTCAGGTAAATTAAAAACAGGTATCTCGTCGGTGCAAGCCAGCTGAAAACTCCAATGGCCCCGTACATGCTCTCAACAGGGAAGGAGAAGCCCGCGAACGAGAAGGTCAGGATGCCGAACAGCGCGCAGATGCTGAATGACAGACGTGGATTGGGCAGGGCGCAGACTATTATCAGTGCAAACGCCTGGTTCGCTATCACGAACAGAACCATGCCGATCCACAACCATAGCAGCGAACCGTGGCAGGGGAAGTGTCCCGGACCGAACAGAAGCCACAGAATCAGCGAGCCTACGGCAGTGTAGATCACCGTATGAGGAAGCATCTTGCTCAGAAGCGCTGTCGGCAGATGGCCCCCGCACGTACGCAGCCACCCGGGGGAAGTGCCGTCCTTGATTTCCATCGTTATCGAATAGACGGTCATCAGCATTATCATCAGCGCGAAAGCTGCGATAGCGAACGATGGCGTCAGATAGATCGAGTAGTTCATCCAGGGATTGCCCAGCTCGTAGTTGTCGATGCTCACGGGTTGAAGCAGGCCGGCCATCTCCTGATCGCCCACGCCTAACTCCTGAAGTGCCGTCTTGACCACACCCCCGCTTACGGTCACTGCAATGGTCTTGAAGCCCTTGAACGCAAGCGTGCCCGGCACGAAATACGTCATGTTCGTATAATAGGCCAGCGTCGGCGTCCGCAGGCTCAGCGCATCCTTCTGGAAATCCGCAGGGATCACGAAGAAACCGAAGCTCTCGCCTCTGCGCACCTGAGCCAGCGCCGCGTCATAGCTCTCGGCCTCCCCCACAAGATCGATCATCTCGTTCGAGTTAAGCGTGCGGATCACCGAGCGCGACAGTGGCGAATGGTCCAGATCCACCACCGTGGTCGGAACTCGCCGTGGAAGGCCTTCGCTCAGAAGGCTCATGAAAGTTACGGTCACAAGCACCGGCACAAGTATCATGCCGAACAAGTATGCCTTGCTCCGGCCCATGCGGTGCAGCTCACGTCGTAAGCCCGCCATGAATCCCGTCTCCGGTTTCTGTGTCATATCCTTTCAGTTCTTGTGTATGCGGTTGTGGTTATCGGTCGGCACCCTTGTGGTGATAGAGAACGGACATCCCCGGGCGAAGACCCTCCACGGCCTCCGTGGGGCGTGCCTTGATCTGGAACGTACGCGAGTCGTAGCTCCCCGTGGCCTTCGTGGAATGCCACATGGCATAGCTGCCCATGTCGCGGACATAGTACACCTTGGCCTTGATTTCCTTATGGCCCAGAGCCGGCACTGTCACGCTGATTTCTTTTCCGGGCTGCAGGTCCTGAAGAATCTCTTCACGCACATTGAACGTGATATAGCGCTTGTCCTCCAGCAGAAGGTTCATCACCGGTGCGCCAAGACTCACCAGCTCGCCCGTCTCGGGATAGATCACGTCGATGGTGCCGTTGTCGGTTGCCGTCAGATAGCTGTCCTGAAGCAGGGCCTCCACCTGATCCACATTGCCCCCGGCTGCCTGGACCATCGCTGCAGCGCTTTCCTTGTCCTCGCGCTGCGCCCCCTGACGAGCCATAGAAAGCTGGCTCGCGGCCGCGCTGCGCGATGCAACGGCTGCGTCGTAGGCGGCTTTCGCCTCGTCGCGCTTCTGTTCCGACACCACGCCTTCCGTGTAGAGACGCTCAAGTCGTTCGTAGGTCTTTTTGGTGATGCTCACGGCGGCGTCTGCCTGAGCCAGCATGTCGGCTGCTGCCTGAATGATCTGCGAACGCGTGCCCGCGTCGATCTTGCGGTTCTGGGCCGCAGCTGCGTCCTTCATTGCCTCGGCCTGCGTCAGCTGGGCCTCCACTATCGACGAATGGATATGCACAAGCGTATCACCGGCCTTCACCGTATCGCCTTCCTCAACATAGATTTTGGCCACGCGACCGGGCAGCTTGCCCGAGATGCGCACGGTCGTGCCTTCTACCTGGCCTTCAATGATGTCGGCCGGGCGGTTCATGAAGAGAAATCCTATGATGGCTATCGCGGCCACTGCTGCAACCACGACGATCATCGTGACCATCAGCGTGCGGTTGGCTTTTTTCTCGGCCGACAGGTCCTGAGTGGTCGAGGGATTTGTTTCATTATTTGCCATGACTTCTGTTTTTCAGTTTGGGGTTATCAGGGAGTATTGTTGTTCTTGCTTGTATCGGCCGGGGCGCTCAGGGCACGAGGGTGCCGAGCGATTTTTCCAGATACGTCTGGCAAAGACGCATGTCTATAGCCGCGTCTATCTGCTCCGAGTGAGCTTTGAGCCATGCCGTCTGGGCTTCCATCACGTTGTCGGTCGTGGCCATACCCTCGCGGAATGCCAGGCGCGCCGTGCGCAGGTTTTCATCAGCCTTGCGCAGGTTTGTGGTCGTCATGCTGTAGGTCTTCTGTGCTTCCTTGGTCTTGAAGGCGGCCTGATTCACCTGCAGCTCCACCATGTCGCGCGCATCCTCAA
Organism: uncultured Bacteroides sp.; assembly: GCA_964493495.1. GTDB lineage: Bacteria > Bacteroidota > Bacteroidia > Bacteroidales > Muribaculaceae > CAG-873. Next base: position 1,721 of record CAZBNM010000004.1, on the reverse strand, counting down.
GCGCAAGCCGGCGCGAGATTTCATCGCTTTCGGCTGCCTTGTATTTGTTGTAGTTGCCTCCCCAGTGCCATAGCGGAATTGTCAGCATCGCACCCACCGAGAAAGCCCCGTTCACACGTTTCTTGAAGCCGTCGTACATATTCGGATTCGAGAAGCTGTACGCGCCCACGACTGCCAGATTAGGCAGCATCGAGGCACGCGCCACGTTCTTCTGCTGCCGGGCGATTTCCACAGCCTCATTGAGCGCCTGCAGGTCCGGCCGGCGAGAGTAGACTTCGTTCATGTCGTAGCTGTTGGCCACGGGAGCCGACTCATACGATCCCGCGGTCTCCTCCAGAGCCGCACCCTCATCGGCAAGCGGGAACACCGTGTTCACGGGAAGCCCGCAGGTCTGAGCCAGAAGCATCCGCGAGAGCGTCAGGCCGTTCTCTACTTTCACCAGATCCACCTGCGCCGAATTCAGCTTCACATCCACGGTCAGTGCGTCCGAGCGTGTGGCCACGCCCTCGTCCACCATCAGATGCACGTTATGGCTCAGCGAATCCAGAAGGTTCACATAGCTCACTGCCAGCTCGTGCTTTGCCTGAAGCGATACAACCTGCCAGTAGGCCGCATCCACAGCGTAGATCACGTTTTCGGCGCTCGCGTCGTGCATCGATTCTGCAAGGCGCTTGGCTGCTTTGGTCAGGCGGTTCATGGCCACGATCTTACCGCCCATGAACACAGGCTGCGTCACCGTGACAGCACCGAAAAACAC
>CAZBNM010000004.1:0-954 GCA_964493495.1 uncultured Bacteroides sp. | reverse complement strand
GAAGGTCATGGCGTCCTTGGGAATAAGAGCCACTGTGGAAGGTATGTACTGTCCGTCCGGCCCCTTCACAGGCATTCCCGTGGCCGGATTGGTCACGAGATTGAACTCATACGTGCCCTTCGAGGCATCGAATGTCTTGGTCGGCAACAGCTGGTCGGAATCGAAGATAGAGATGTTCCGCTGATTGTACATATAGCCGCCGGCAAAATCAAAAGCCGGTAGATATGCTGCGAATGCCTCCTTGTTCTGATAGCCGGCTTTTTTGACGGCCTGGCCTGCAATCTGCAGTTGTTTGTTGTTGGCCAGCGCCATTGCCCGGCACGAATCAAGGCTCACTGGCTCGGCTGCCGTCGTTGCATGGCTCTGCGCGGGATACACACAGGCTGCCCCGAGAAGCAGAAGGGTGAGAAGTCTGGTTGTTGTGCTCATCAATGGTTTGTTAGTTGAAAACGTTGGGTATATCAGGGACAGCTCCTCCGGGAGAAGCCTCTGATATATAAACCTCCGACGGACACTTATTGTTCCGCCGGAAGTCACTTTTTTTCAGGCCTCCCGCGCTTGCGGAGGGCCTGCTTTATTTCACCTCCCAGGTCTCGCCCGCGAGAATCATGTCACGCAGGCTCCGGAAGTTCTTGCGCCCGCGCACTTCAGCCACCTGTTCGGCCACGGCCTGATCGTAAGTCGGAGCCTCGACGTCGCGGATCACGCCCACCGCCAGCGGTAGCGTTTCACCGTCCATCATCGCCAGCTGCTGATGCAGGAAATTGGAAGGCGTGTGTGCGTCATGCACCAGCACATCGTCCATCGTATAGCCGTCCTCGCCTATGGTCACAGCCTTAAGCAAGAAGCCGTCGCGCACGAGGCCCTTGTTGCCGTCCTTGCCGAATATCATCTTCTCGCCGTGACGCAGATGGATCGTCTTGTCCGCACGCACCTCCTTGTCGGTGATGGGAT
>CAZBNM010000003.1:0-66663 GCA_964493495.1 uncultured Bacteroides sp. | reverse complement strand
ACGGTGTTTTCCTTGCCTACATCGACGGCAAAGGAGGTCAGTTTGAGCGTAAAGGTCGCACCGATAAGATTGCGAGCTTCCTTACAGAACTTATCGCAGACTTCTTCGGTATCTACGATACAGATGCGAAGAAAGTGGTGTTATATCACGAGAACCGCCCCAAGTTTGATCGTCTACTCGAAATCGCTCTCGAAAAATATGCCCGAAAACGCCGGATTGCCGCCGCTCATGCCGCCGCCACCCGCGTATATAAAGAACACGAGTGGGAAGTGCCGGAAAAGCGTGTCTATGATTCAGAAACTAATGAGATTGCAGAGGGTAAAAATCATGCCTTGTTGCCCTTTATCAGACTGATAAATAAAACATCATCCCCTGAAAAGGATTTTGTGAAATTCCTCGAAGCCAATTCACAGTATATTGACTGGTGGTATAAGAACGGCGATAATGGCAAGAACAATTATGCCATCGAATATCAGAAGGGGGAAGGAGGCGAAAAGGGTCTGTTTTATGTCGATTTTGTTATACGCATGAAGAACGGACACGTATATCTTTTCGACACCAAAAGTATCGAAAGTGATCTTTTTGCCGCCGACAAGCACAATGCCCTTCTCAAATACATGGCAGAAAATTCGACAGCGGAACAGCCGCTTGCCGGAGGTGTGATAATACAGCGAGGATTGAACTGGCTCTACTCAACGGACCCCATTAACAACACCCACGATACCTTGAACTGGAGCTGTTTCTATCCACATTCGGCATAAAGCTCTCCTCTATCGCACCATAGTGGAGAGCATATCCTTATAGAATAATAGCGCACAGGCCTTCCTTCCCGCGCGGGCCGAGACAGCTGTTCAGCTGCCGCGGGCCAATCTCCCCCAGCTCCTCCGCAATGCCCGTCGCGCACTGGAGGAATAGGCCTCCGGCCAGTGAATCAAGCCCTCACTGCGGCGTGGAGAGGATTTCGATAAGGAGCTCGGGTTCGTTGGTAGTGATGAAGTCGACGCCTTCGTCGATACACCAGCGGAGGTCCTCGGGGCTGTTGACGGTCCAAACGTTCACGCCGAGGCCGAGCGCGTGGAGATCCTTGATCCAGGTGGGATGCTTGCGGAAGTGAATGATGTTATAGTCAGCCGCCGTTGCTCCAAGAGCCTTAAGCTCCTCGGGCTCCACAGCCGAGAGAAACTGAGCGGGACAGCCGCTTCGCGCTACCAGCCGTTCGAAGGCACGTCGGGAGAAGGTGATATAGGTTGTACGCGGAGCCAATCCGAGCTCATTCACAAGTGCGATGGATGCGTCTACGGCAGCATCCTCGCGACGTGTGTCGGCATGGGTCTTCACCTCCAGAACTATATCGGGACGCAAGCGGGATGCAACGGTAAGGAAGCGCCTTAATGTGGGAATCTCCTCGCCGTTGGAGAGTCGCTCGCGGGCTACGGTGGCTGAATCCGCCGTCTCGATAACCACGCCATTAATGTCGCGGTTGTGATTGACCCACACGGTTCCGGTGGAGTCGATCCAAACATCGAGTTCAACGGCGTCGACTCCCACGGAGTCGGCCTTTACGAGCGCACGGATAGAATTCTGTGCGGAGCCTTCAGGCTTCCAATGTCCGCGATGGGCAACCACCCTCGGCGTCCAGGCCCAGAGCGGAAGCGCCACAGCGAAGGCTGCCAGAATAGCAAGGAATCTAAATTTCATAGAAATATCGGAAAGATACTTCAATACCCGTTCATCCATATATTAATTGCTTTGTAGCATCAAGCTCTTTTCTGAAATAAGGATTCTTCACACAGTCATCAAAAACTATGTCAATCTCTCGGCCCAACAAGACTTTCAGATCATTAAGGAAGTCAAAAAACAAATCTGCCCAGTCTAATTTTTCCCGATTAATGGTATCGGAATCAAATTCTACCGAGAAATCCACATCGCTGTTATCATTGAAACGGTCGGTCAGTATCGAGCCGAATACCCACAGCTTAGCCACTTTGTACTTCTTGCACAAAGCTATAATCTTGTCCATATTAAGCTCAATCAGTTTCATATTGCAAATATAGTGTATTTGATTAACATGACCAATACGAAAGAATTTATTTATACACATATCATACGGAAGCAACCTACGGCGGCCGTATCCGGAATCACAATCCCGATACGGCCGCCGCTCCTTTTTTACCAAACCTTAACTTCCTTTTTACACTATCATATAAAAATCTCCGGATATTTATGGATAAAATAAACCGGTGTGCAGCTCCATGCATGACATGCCGAATTCACGGGAAAGAATCCGTAAGCAGAGATGAAATCATCATCGGGGTCGTATGATTCCCAGAAGGTATCCGCCCCTTTATCTACCATGCCTCCCCAATAAGAAATGAGCAGGTCGCGTGCGCTGTCGGGCATATCTGCCAATATCATTGCATCCACGAGATAATGCATGGAATAAGGGGTGCCGGGCATAACGGTACTTTCGTTTTCGAGTGCAGCCATAATGGCTTTACGTGCTTCTTTCTTATCGAGGACTCCGGCTTTAATCATCCACGTCTGGCTGAGGACGGAGATCTGTCGATCGGGGCCACTGACAAACAGACCGGTCCCGGAGTCGTACAGCCGCTTGCGCGAAACTTCCTTCATCTTCTTAGCTACCGGCTGCCACGCACGGACCTCATCCGACTTTCCCAGCAATCCGGCCAGTTCCGTAGTCTGCTGTATTCCGAATATTATAGCAGCCTGCATCGCCGTGTTCACATCCAGTCCATCGCGCCAGTCGAAGAAGAACCATCCCTCGGGCTTAAGATCGGGATTGAACATATATCCGGAGTCGACGCAATCCAGGGCCCTCTCCACCTGACGTACGGCAAGGGGCCAAAGGTCGCGTGCAGTGTCATAATCATGTGTATCGAGGAGATATTCAAGCAGCGTTGAATTCCACAGGAGTGAATAGCTAAGGCAGTATGAGCCTACCTGAGGATGAGGCCGCGGATACTCGAAAATATTGGAAATGATTTCTCCGTCGTCAGATGAAAGTCCGGCAAACAGATATAGACATCGCTTGGTGAGGTCGAAATTGCGGAATGTATATCTATTGGCGAGAGACTGGAGGTAAAGGTCGCCCGACCACAGCCTGCGGTCGCGCTTCGGACCGTCTTCAAACACTGTCTGCATACATTCGCGCAGAGTCTCGACAGATACATCATGTATTCTGCGCACCGTCTCTGAAACGTTCTTCACCGGCACATCCACATCTCCGATTGCAGATGACACGGCCCTGAATGAAAGTCCGTCAAGTGCGAAATCGAAATCGCTTGAAGCACCGAGCAATTCTATCTTGACATAACGGCAGGCCATGCGACGGGGAAGCTCGACAGTATCACCGATATTTGTGATGTTCAGCACTTCCTCCTGCATCCACGCACGCGACAGCGTTCCGGGCCAGGGGTCGTAAGGTGTATTGAGCTCGGCAGGCAATTCGCCGAAAGTAAAGCGGATTCTAACCGGTGCATCCTGGCATCGCGCAAGTATGCGTGTGCTGAAGGAAAAGTATCCGGTCATATGGCGTCCGAAGTCCACAGTCACGGACTCCACATCCTTAAAGCTACGGTTATAAATCAATTTCTCCGGAGAGCCAAGCTCCTGATACCGCCAGTTCTGAAAAGCCTGCTCGTCGTAAACGGGAGACACAACGGCCAGAGGCTGACAGAGCGTCTCGCGAAGAGAGGGCTTGCAGTTCTCTGCAATATCAAGCCAGCCCTGACGACAGTCGGCATATCTGTCACCGGCCTTAAGCGACGCGCCGGACACTCCGATGAGCACGGCCATCATTGCGGCCCTGTGCCGACCGAAAATGCGGTATAGCGAAGTGATAATGGATTTCATCAGATATTAAATGGTGAATGAGTTTCTTGGGTTAGAGCAAAGGCAAGCGAAGAATCGCTGCAAAGTTACGACTAAAACAGTCCCGGGCAATAACAAGACGTTCAATTTAACTACAACAGATAAAAAAAAACACTACTAAAAAAACTCAATCCCGAGAAGGCAAAACACAAGCTATCAGGCATTAATGAATTTTACAAATTTCTATATGCAGTTTGACATAAGATACATATTGCTTAAATTTGCAAACGCAACCCAATCGTATCTCCAATGAAAAAAACAATTCCCCTTCTTATGCTGCTTATCATGGTGGCAGTTAATGCTCCGGGGCTACAGCTCTTCGGCTCGGTGCCCAAAGTACTGCAGATTGATCATAATGATGTTGAATCCGGCTTTCAGGATCTCGCAATCGCTCAAGACAGTCTGCGACGGATATACGTGGGGAATCAGGAAGGCCTGCTTCGCTTCGATGGCGAACAATGGCAGGGCTTCTACCTGCCGAACCAATCGGCTATCCGCGCCGTATACTGCAAAAGGGACACGGTTTTCGTTGGAGGATTCGATGAATTCGGCTACTTCCTGCCTTTATATCCGGGAGGACCTGTGGTATATACATCCTTATCCGACGGACTGAAAAGTTCGATCAACAACATCACGGAGATACGAGCCATCAAGGCGCGTGGCGAAGAATTGTGGTTCAGAGCCGATTACTGGCTTTTTGAATATGCCGGAGGACGGGTCCGCTCATATCCATCCCGTCAAAAACTCACGGCAATGGCCATCTACGGCGGCCGCATCATCCTTGCCGGCGGCGACAATGGCCTATGCGTATTCGACAACGGTCGTTTCGAAGAACTCGCAGATCCCGTGCTGGAGGGGAAATATATCGTAGATATGATTCCTTATAACGGCAAACTCTTGATCGTCACCGCCAATGATGGTCTTTACACTATGGATGGCCACAATAAAGCCGAGAGATACAATACTGCAGCAGACAGCTTTATGGAACGAGGAAACATATTCAGCGTGGCTGCTGACGGCTCCGGTCTTGCCTTTGCATCGCTGAGCAAAGGTCTGTGTACTCTCGATCCAGAGACTGGGCGCACAACAGTATTCAACAACCATAACGGGCTTGAAACCAACACGGTATATTCCCTATTCTTCGATGCCAACCACAATCTATGGGCGGGCACAGACGATGGCCTGGCACTGATTGTACTCAACTCTCCGGTGAGTCATCTGTCGGTGCGCGACAGAAAACTCGGGATCGGTTATGCCGCACTTGAGCGGGGCAACCAGATAGTGCTCGGCACCAGTCAGGGGCTCTTCTATATTGATGCGGATCAGGAAGTGCGTCCTCTGCAACAACTCACCGACTACCAGCCTCCGGTGATGTGCCTTGCCCTGATCGGCGAAGAATTGTTCGTGGGCACGAACGACGGGCTGCACATACTGGACAAAAACGGATCTAAAAAAATTGCAGGAGTTCCGGCCACACTATGCATCAAGCAATTACATTCCGACCCGAATGCAGTTCTATTATCAACAAACGATAATTTCTATCTTCTGGAACGCGACGGTGCAGGATGGCACAGCCGAGGGAAAGTTGCAGGCTACAGCGATGTAAACGGCAGATTTGCGGAAGACGCTCTTGGAAATATATGGATAAGCCACTGGCTAAAAGGAGTATTTCGTCTCAGACTCTCGGCCGACCGCAAGCGTTTCGAGCGAGTGGATCTACTCGATGAAAGCCATGGCTTTCCGGAAAACGCAGGCAACACCCTTACAGAGATCGATGGCCGCGTAGTTTTTTCCACCCGCAGAGGCATATACAGTTATGATGGCGCACAGGGCTTGTTTGTTCCGGACAATCAGCTCAATTCCCTAATTCCGCATAACCCGTCGGCAATGCTGTTCATGTCTGCCGACCGCACCATACTCTCCGTATCTCCTGAAAATATAATGGTATCGGGGATCAACAGCGCCGGAGAACGCATAACCGATTCCACATCATTCAAATCGGTGCTCCCGGATCTCGTGCCCGGATACGTAGAGATGCTACCCCTCTCAAGCGGAGAAATGCTCGTATCATCGCGCCACGGCTTCTACTCTATCGACCCGCGGTTCAAGACCCGGAAATCCGAAGGCCCAACGCTGCTTAATATCGACCGAATAAGCACGCCGACAGACTCCGTAATATACCGCAAGTCTGTTGGATCAAGCGACAGCATCCATATCGACTACGCCAACAACAGCCTGAAATTCGCCGCCGCGCTCCCGGAATACCGCGAACAGGATGCAGTGCTGTACAGCTTCTTCCTTAAAGGCTATGACAGCGATTGGAGCCAGCCAAGCCGGATGTCCACAAAAGAATACACGAAGCTGCCGGAAGGCAATTATGTGCTGCTTGCCAAGGCCTTCAATACCTACGATGATAGTGAATACGAAACAGAATTCCGATTCACTATCGATGCTCCGTGGTATAGGACCACAGCAGCGAAAGCAATTTATGCAATCATGGTGGTCCTCCTACTGACAGGCATAGGCTTTCTCACAAGACACATTTCGCTCCGTGCCGCCCGCAAAGTGAAGGAGCGCGAAGAAGAGCGCCTCCGCAGAGTGCAGCAGGAAGCGGAAGTTCGTATGCTCAAAGACCAGTACGAGCTCGAGAAAGTGAAGAGCGAACAGATGGAATACAACATCCGCGTAAAAAGCGAAGAACTCTCAAACACGACAATGAACGTGATCCGCAAAAACGAGCTGCTAAATTCCATAATCTATAAAATCCGTAAAACGGAAGAAGTACTTGGCGAGAAAGGCTACAACTCGGAAGTAAAAAAGAATCTCAACAACCTTCGGAGGCTTATCGCCGACAATATAGAACACGATGACGACTGGAAGAACTTCACCGATAACTTCGATGTCGTCTACAATAACTTCACCCAACGCCTGACAGCACAATACCCGACACTAACAAAATCGGAAGTGAAAATATGCTGCTACATAAAGATGGGACTGAGCTCAAAAGAAATCAGCTCGATATTCAACCTGTCGGTGCGCAGCATCGAAATGTACCGCTATCAGATCCGACCGAAGCTTGGCCTTGGCAGAGAAGACCGTCTGGCAGTGTTCCTCCAGCAGTTCTGAAGTAAGGACATTAGTAGTGCTAAAAAACATATCAAAAACACAAGTCGCTAATTAAACGCATCTTACAAAACAACATAGTAATTTTATTGAGTTGCTCACCGAAAAACATAGAGGTATTAATGAGGTAAAATAAATTGACAAACCTTTCATGGATGATAATTTTGCGATGTCGAAACGACAAAGCAAAGCAGCAGCAAGGAAGAAGAAATCCAAATGTTGAAACAAGAATCCATGAAAAAAACAATTTTCACCTTATTACTTGCCTTAATCGGATTATGGGCGCAGGCCCAGACGCTAAGAGTAACCGGCACCGTAAGTTCGCTCGATTTCAACGAGCCACTTATAGGAGCATCGGTGAAAGCCCTTCAGACCGGCACAGGCGTCACAACCGATATAAATGGAGAATACTCCATAACGGTAAAGCGTGGCGAGACACTTGAATTTTCCTATGTCGGCTGTGAACCGGAGAAAATCACTGCCGACAGAGAGAAGATCGACGTAGTTCTGCGGCCACAAACCGAAAGCCTTGGCGAAGTCGTGGTCATAGGTTACGGCGCAGTAAAGAAAAGCGACCTGACCGGCGCCGTGTCGAGTGTGGGCTCCGACAAACTCACTAAAACCCCGGCACCCTCGCTGGCCAACGCACTTCAGGGCCAGGTGGCAGGCGTCACAGTCAATTCTCTTTCGGGTCGCCCGGGTGCAAGCGCAGAAGTCCGTGTGCGTGGCGTAGGCACAATCAACGGGGCCTCGCCCATATATGTTGTTGACGGCGTGATTGTCGACGACATCAATTTCCTCTCGCCCAATGATATTGAGCATGTGGAAGTACTCAAAGATGCTTCAGCGGCAGCCATATACGGCTCGCGCGGCGCAAACGGCGTAATAATCGTCAGCACGAAGGGTGGAGCAATCAACCGTCCGACCTCCATATCCTTCAACGGATATTTCGGTTTCCAGAAGCGCTGGCGCAAGCTGGACGTAATGAATGCCAAAGACTTCGCTGATACTTACATAGGCATCAACGGTAATTCTGCAGCCAAGAAAGTCTATGCTGAGCAGGGCTTCAACCAATGGCTGGGCATATTTCAGGGTGTGCGTAATTCCGATTACTACCCCACGATCTACAATCCGGAAACCAATCCCGACGGACTGGACTACTCGCAGATCGACACCGACTGGCAGGACGAAGTATTCCGCACGGGCAATATCCAGAATTACCATCTTGCCATTGACGGCGGAACCAACAATCTGAGCTACTCGATGTCGGGCAGCTGGTTCCAGCAGGACGGCATAATCATGGGATCGGACTTCAGCCGCTTCACAGCGCGACTCAACACATCCTTCCAAGCCTTCCCGTGGATGCGCATAGGCGAAAACATTTCCTTTATGGCCTCCGTAGCCAAAAACGCCTATGAAGCAGGCGACAACAGCGAAAGTGCCGGCGCCAGTATCCTCTCGGCAGCGTTTGCTATGGCACCCTGGGATCCGACTCATTATCCGGCCGGTTCGGTAAACCGCAAAGGGGAAGACCTCAGTGGGCGCGTATCCGCAGGCTCCAACTTCAAGAACGTGACCAACCCATTCTCGATGTCGGACTATTCGCACCCCAAAAACCGCACAGAACGATTTGTGGGCAGTGTGTTCATGGAACTTACTCCTGTAAAACACTTCACCTGGCGCACAAACTACAGCTTCGACTACCGCATATCGCAGGATCGCTCGTTTATGGAGGCATATGAATTTTCGTCATACGACCAGCGCGACACAAACTTCCTGAGCCGTTCGCTCGCACGGGCCTACTACTACAATGTCGACAACATCCTCACCTACACCAACACCTTCGGCAAGCACAACCTTTCGGCCATGGCCGGTTTCACAGTCGAAGAACTCAACACCTACTCCATAGGCGCAAGCGGCTCGACGATCCTCAATCCATCCGAGCGCAACTGGTATCTGTCGCAGACGACGGACAACTTCGGTCGCCCGGGCGATGGCGTAGGACGCAACCGCCGCCAATCGTGGCTCGGACGTGTGAATTACTCCTACAACGACCGCTATCTTCTCACTGTCAACTTCCGTGCCGACGGCTCAAGCAAATTCGACCAAAACCGTTGGGGCTACTTCCCGTCGTTTGCACTTGCATGGCGCATGAAGCAGGAAAACTTCCTCAAGGACGTGACAGCCTTATCAGACCTCAAACTCCGTCTCGGCTGGGGTAAGGTGGGCAACGATAATATAGGTTCCGATGCGTTTGTACTCAATATGTTCCACAATGGTCCGACGTTTGTGGACTATGTATTCGGCGTAACGCAGGCACTTGCCAACGGCGCTGCCGTCCTCACATGGGTCAACAACGGAGGCCACTGGGAAAACACCGAACAATACAGCGCCGGCATAGACTTCTCGCTATGGAACGGCAAGCTCAGCGGCTCCGTGGACGGGTTTATCCGCGATACAAACGACATGCTTATGAGCGTGACAGCTCCTGCGCACGTAGGCAACCGATACGCAGGCATGGCCAATGTGGGAAAAGTACGGAACAAGGGCATCGAAATCAGCCTGGATCACCGCTACAGGGTCAACAAAGACTTCAACTACTCTGTCGGAGGCAACATTTCGTTTATCGACAACAAGCTTGTAAGCCTCAACGGCGGTTCACCCATCTACACAAGCTACAATCTTGTGCAAGTCGTGGACAAGGGCTTCCCGCTCTACTACTTCTGGGGCTATCAATATGAAGGCATCTTCCGCAGCGACGAAGAAGTATTCGAACGGCTCCCCGGATATAACGCCACAGATACCCCCTTCCATGCAGGCGATGCTATCTACCGCGACAACAATAAAGACGGACGCATCGACGACAGCGACCGTGTCGAACTCGGCACATGCATCCCCAAGATCAGCTACGGCATCAACCTTGGAGCCTGGTATCGCGACTTTGATCTGCAACTGTTCTTCCAGGGTGCGGGCGGCCATAAGATCTACAACCAGATGCGCCACCGCCTGGAGAGCAACGGTGCCCAATCGGTTCTCTCGCCGTTGATGAAGGATGCATGGACGACCGACAACCCCGACGGTTCGATTCCCAACCCCCGTAACTCGGTCAATTACTTCGTTTCGGACCGCTTTCTCGAAAGCGGCGACTATTTCCGTCTCAAAGACCTCCAGTTCGGCTACAGTCTTCCCAAATCGGTTCTCGGCAAAAGAGGGCTCAGGAGCTGCCGCTTCTATGCACAATGCTCCAATGTATTCACCATCACAAAGTATACGGGCTTCGATCCGGAAGTGAACGGTGGGGTGGACTACGGCAACTACCCCCAGAGCCGCACCTTCCTGTTCGGTGTAAACATCACCTATTGATATCACCATCAACCACGATAAGCAATGACAACGAATATAGCAAACGCACTTAGAAATCTCGGTCTCCTGCTGGCAACCTCTCTTATTGCGAGCAGCTGCAATGACTGGCTTGGCGAAGAAACCCCGGGGAGCACCAAACTCGATGACTTCTTCACCGAGGGGGCAACCTGCATACAGACAATCAATGGCTGCTATGCTCCCCTGGCCTGGGAATTCAATGCATCCTACTTCTCCGAATGGTTTATCGGGGATATCGCCTCGGACGATGCGCTCAAGGGCGGCCAGAACGTGGCCGAGGGCGGGGATGCATACGACATCGACAACTTCAAGGTGAATGCCAACAATACTATTTTGCTCGATTACTACCGCGCAAAATACTCAGGCATCATCCGATGCAACCTTGCCATCGACAAAGTGGAAGCCTACACAGCGGACGCGACTCTCGACCAGCGGCGCAAGGACTGTCTTGTCGGAGAGGCCTACTTCCTGAGGGCTATGTACTATTTCCAGCTCGTGCGTGTCTTCGGAGGCGTGCCTCTGGTGCACGAGGTGATCGACTCATCCGAACGTTGGCTCCAGCCACGCGCTACGGTGGACGAGGTTTACGAATCCATCTTCTCCGACCTTATCGAAGCCGAGAAGCGTCTGTACAACAAATCGGAGTATGCTCCTGAAGACATGGGACGCGCAACCCGCGGAGCAGCTCAGGCGCTCCTGTGCAAGGCGTATCTATATCACAAGGATTATGATAAAGCATATCAGTGGGGCAAGAAATTTGTCGACGAGCAGTATGGCACCCGTCAGTACACGCTATGTCCCGTTTATGCCGAGAACTTCAATCTTGCAGGCGAGAACGGCCCGGAAAGTGTATTCGAAATCCAATATATGGAAGAGCCGACAAGCGACTACGGCCAAGGATTCGGCTTCACCCGAGGCACATTCACAACCATCCTCACCCGTCCGCGCATGAGCTATCTGGGCAATAAGGCCGGCTGGGGCTGGAACCATCCCACACAAAATCTTTACGACGAATTCGAGCCCGGAGATCCTCGCCTCGATGCCGCTATCGGCGTGCCGGACGAGGCCGGTCTTGAAGAGCAGGCTGTGACATATCTTGGATCCCCCTACTACAACAACAAGACTGCCTATAGCGAAGACGGAACGTGGCCCCTTATCGGCCATCACAGCCGCGGCGAGCTCAACTACCGTTTGATCCGCGCTTCGGACGTCCTTCTGCTTTACGCTGAAGCCGCCCTGGAAAGCGGCAAGGATCTGAACGGAGCCAAATGGGCGCTCGAAGAAGTGCGCTCACGCGCAAGAAACAACTCGCCTCAGGCCGGAGCACTCCCCGCCTTCCCCGGATACCTTGGCCTAAGCGACACTCCGGAAGGCCTCCGAAAGGCGCTCCGCCACGAGCGCCGTGTTGAACTGGCCATGGAAGGACACCGGTGGTTCGACCTCGTTCGCTGGGGCATCGCAGCCGAAGTGATGGACCGCGACAAGGGGAGCTACGGCAGCACGGAGTGCGAGGAAGCCCGCGCGGAGATGGCATCCTTTGTACCCGGCAAACATGAACTCTTCCCGATTCCCTCCGAAGAACTGGCCCTTAATCCCATGGATCAGAACCCAGGCTACTAAGCAACTCAATTCATAGTTTTTCAACCCTAAAAACCAATTATTTACATGAAAAAGTTTACAATTCTCGCCGCTATGGCGCTTGCCTCCGGCATGGCCCACGCCCAGTACACCTGCGATCCTTCGACACAGGCTGTGATCGATCAGGGTGTCAAGAGCGTCTACTTCATCGTTCTGTCCAACGGTGCAATCTCCGACCTCGAAGCTGCAGGCGCCACCACACATTCCTTCGCCGCCAACCCCGAACAAGGCTGCAACCTCTGGTATTGGGACGGTTTCGTGCCTGCCGATGAGACCTATCCCCGTGTGGACATGGAAGAAGGAGGCTATGTATCCGTTCAGGTAACAGGCACGGCCGGATGGTCCGGTGCCGGCTTCAACGCCCAGGCTCCCGGTCTGGATCTGAGTTCTTTCAACGAGAACACCCACTTCCACATGGCATACATGTCGCCCACGGACAATGGTCCCGTCACCATCCTCTGCACCCTTCTCGATGACACGACGGATCAATCCGGTCCCTTCAAATTCGCCCTTGGCCAGGCATCGGAATCCGATGGCGTGGCAGTTCCTTCCGTTGGCCCCAAGGCAAGCGACGACTGGCAGGGCATCGACCTGAGTTTCGCTCAGATGAAGAAGCTCTTCCCCTCGTTCAAAATCGACAACAATCCGGCATGGACGGGCAACTACTTCACATGGCTTGCGGGCAACGTTGCCGGCCAGACCATGGCTTTCGACGCAATGTACTTCTGGAGCTCTGAAAGCGCAGGCATCTCTGCCGTAGAAGCAGACGCGGCACAGTTTGTACTCACCGACAAGACCCTCAGTGTACTGGGCGGCCACGGCATCGAACTCTACAACATGACCGGCGCCACGGTGAAGAGCACTACCGGCACCGTAATCGGCGTAGATAATCTCGCTGCCGGTGTATACATCGCCAAATCCGGGAACATGGTTAAGAAAGTTGTCGTCCGCAAGTAATTGCGCACCTCAACCAAATCATCTATTTAATCGAATAATTAATCAAGCCGATGGGACAGGAAGCGGCTGAAAGGAATCTGAGGCCGCTTCCTGTTTTTCTATTACAACATGAAGAAAACAACAGCAATAGCATTAGCCGCATTGACAGTTGCCACCTTCGCAGAGGGCAGAAGCTGGAAGCGCGGCGTGGGCGAGAATGCATTTCAATACAAAGCTCAGCTCGAAGCACTTGCGCCTGGTGTAAGCTGGTATTACAACTGGGGCTATAATCCGGGGCGCGCACTTCTGGATGCGGACTGCATGGAGTATATTCCAATGTGCTGGAACGGATGGTACAACGCCGATGCAATCCGCGAGTATGTCCAATCGCATCCGCAGGTAAAATATCTGTTAGGTTTTAACGAACCCAACTTTCACGACCAGGCCAACATGACTCCGCAACAAGCAGCCGAAGCATGGCCCGCCGTGCAATCCCTGGCCGCCGAACTCGGGCTGAAACTTGTAGCGCCTGTTGTCAACTTCTCGCCTAATGCCCCCTACAACCATCCCACAAGCTGGATGGACGAATTTGTATCCATTGTAGGCCCAGATGCCTTCGACTGTGTGGCTCTCCACTGCTACGGCGGCCCGGAGGTGCTCAAATCAATCTGCACGGAATTCCACGACCGTTATGGCAAGGAAGTGTGGATGACAGAATTCAGCCTTATCTATGATGGTGTGACCTCCAACACGCCGGCCGCACAGATTTCGGCAATGATGCAGAGTGTGGAATGGATGGAAAAGACTGAATGGATGGGCCGCTACGGCTGGTTCAAGGCCACCGGCGATTTCGACAATCCCAACAGCTATAACTGGGGGCTGATCAAACCCGGCAAGGGAGAGGAGCCTCGCGAACTTTCGGAGCAGGGGATGGTCTACACATATATGAGCGACTTCGACATGGATGTCTATCACGCTGTCAATGAATTAGTGGCGGCCTCCGAATACATCTCACAATCCGGCTGTATGCTCGGCTCCGGTAATAATCCGGAGTGTCCGCGCCCGATCGAAATAACAAGCTTCCAGAGCTCGGCATGGCTTGATTATCAATTTGACGTGCCCGAATCAGGCGACTATACACTGGAGCTTACTGTTTCGGGGCAGGGCGAACCGGTGCGCTTCGACCCGAATATCGATGTAGTGGCTGTCAACGGCGACCGCGAAGGAGCAAGCGTAGGCGTGAGCGGCAAATTTGCCCTCTCGGGCGACAATTCCGTCTACACCACAGTGTCCATCCCCGTGAAACTTCAGGCCGGTAAACGCACTCTCCGACTGAAAAACGCCCAGCCATACGAACCGAGCGGCATCCATATTTCCGCCATCATGCTCAAAGACGGTAATGCCGGAGTGAATGATATAATCCATACGCCGGAAAGCGGAACGCAGTTCCTGTACTCACTTCAGGGAGTACTGCTCCGTAAGGCCGACTCAAAAGAACATATCTGCGACGGACTCCCCGCCGGAATTTATATCCTGAACGGAGAAAAAATAGCTATAAAATGACCCCAACCTGCCATCTGGCTATAGATCTCGGCGCCACCAGCGGTCGTGCAATCCTTGCCACCTTCGACGGCGAACGGGTGGAGAGTGAGGAAATCCGCCGTTTCAGCCACCCCATGCTGCCGCTTAACGGCCACATCTACTGGAATCTTCCCGGACTCTATCACGAAATTCTTGAGGCACTGCGCACTCTGGGTAAGCGCGGCATCAGCCCGGCCTCAATAGGAATCGACAGCTGGGGCTGCGATGTCGTGGGGTTTCTTTCCGACGGCACACCGGCCGGCCTACCCTTCTGCTACCGCGATGCACGCACAGAAGGCGCACCCGAACGCTTCTTCGAGCGAATGGCAGCCGAAGAGCTCTATAGACGAACAGGCATTCAGGTCATGGACTTCAACACGGTGTTTCAGCTCAGCTGCCGGCAGCCGGACGCAGACCTGATCCTCTGGATGCCGGATGCCCTGGCATACATGCTTACGGGACGCGCCGTGACGGAATACACCGTGGCATCAACGTCGGGCATGCTTAACGCAACCACAGGAGAGCTGGACGAAGACATTCTCCGTGTTCTCGGGCTTGAGCGAAGCAAATTCGGCCCTATGGTACAGCCCGGCACACTTATAGGCAATCTCACGCCACAGGTTGCCGACTACTGTGGCCTCGGACAGGTGCCCGTATACGCTGTTGCAGGCCACGATACAGCCTCGGCTGTAATAGCCGTTCCGGCCGATGGTACGGATCATGCATATCTCTGCTGCGGCACATGGTCGTTGCTTGGAGTGGAAAGCGAGAGCCCGGTGCTCACGGAAGAGGCAAGATCCCTCAACTTCACCAATGAAGGAGGTGTCGACGGCAGCATACGTCTACTCAAAAACATCTGTGGTCTTTGGCTTCTGGAACAAGCACGCGGAGAGCTGCACGACGCACCCGCAGACATTGCCGCGCTGACCGCCTTGTATGAACACAGCGATTGTAATTCCATCATCAACCCTGATGACACGCGCTTCGCACACCCCTCATCGATGACCGGCGCCATTCGCGAATACTGCCATGAAACCGCTCAGAGAGAGCCCGCATCGACAGCGGACTACGTTCGTATCATCTTCCGTAGTCTAGCCGCACGCTATCGGGAAGTCCTCGACATGCTGCGCCGATTGGGCGAGAAAGAAATCAACCGTCTACATGTGATAGGCGGAGGGTCCAGAAACAGACACCTCATGCAACTCACAGCCGATACCCTCGGCATCCCCGTTATCGCCGGCCCGGCCGAATCGACAGCCTTAGGCAATGTGCTCATGCAGCTGAGAGGTTGCGGCCTGGTTCATGACAAAAATGAATTAAGACGCATCGGACGCAATTCGGTGACAACCAAAACTTATATCCCCACAAAACAAGCAGTATGAAAGCAGAAAACATCACGGCCGCCTATAAGCTGGCCAAAGAACAATACGCCGCCATCGGCGTAGACACAGAAAAAGCACTGGCTGTGCTCCAGAATTTGCAGCTTTCGCTACACTGCTGGCAGACCGATGACGTGCAGGGCTTCGAATCGACCGGAGAACTAACAGGCGGCATTCAGGCTACCGGCAATTATCCCGGCAAGGCACGCAACATCGACGAGGTACGCTCAGATTTGCTTAAAGTCTGCTCCCTCCTTCCGAGTAGCCACCACATAAATCTTCACGAAATCTACGGCGATTTCGGAGGCCAAGCGGTAGAACGCGACAAGGTAGAACTCCGCCACTTCCAGTCGTGGATAGACTGGGCTCGCGCCAACGGTCTGAAACTGGATTTCAACTCCACTTCGTTCTCACATCCGCTTTCAGGGAGCCTCACACTTTCGAATCCCGACAAAGCCATCCGCGACTATTGGATCGAGCACACCTCGCGTTGCCGTGCCATAGCCGATGAAATGGGCCGTCAGCTCGATGATATCTGCATGATGAATATCTGGATTCACGACGGGTGCAAGGAAATGAGCGTCAACCGCATGCTTTACCGCTCGCTGCTCAAAGACTCGCTCGACACCATATTCAAGACCCGCTACGACCACATGCGCGACTGTCTCGAATCGAAAGTCTTCGGTATCGGTCTGGAGGCATGCACGGTGGGAAGCAATGATTTCTATCTCCCTTACTGCGCCCTGAACAATAAAGTAGTCACTCTCGACACAGGTCATTTCCACCCGACTGAATCTGTAGCGGATAAAGTGAGCTCGGCCCTTCTCTTCTGTCCCGAGATAATGCTGCACGTGACACGCCCCATGCGCTGGGACTCCGATCACGTGACGCTCATGGACGATGCCACCCTCGAACTGTGCATGGAAATAGTGCGCTGCAAAGCCCTGGACCGCGTACACGTAGGACTCGACTACTTCGACGGTTCGCTCAACCGCATCGGCGCATATGTGATCGGTGCACGCGCAACACAGAAGTCAATGCTGCGAGCCCTGCTCGAGCCGACAGCCCTGCTAAGCGAATATGAACTCAAGGGACAGTCCTTCCAGAAACTGGCCTTGATGGAAGAAGGCAAGTCCATGCCCTTCGGTGCAGTATGGGATATGTTCTGCCTCATAAACGATGTGCCTGCGGGCTCCGACTTCATCCCTGAAATAGAGCGCTACGAGCGCGAAGTAACTTCCAACCGATAAATCGCAATGATTTCTTTAGGACTGTTGATAATTGCGGCCGGAGCTTTCTGCCAGTCGAGTTCGTACGTACCCATTAAGAAAATACGGCTCTGGAGCTGGGAAAGCTTCTGGCTGGTGCAAGGCCTCTTCGCATGGCTGGTTTTTCCTCTTGCGGGCGCACAACTTGCCGTTCCGTCCGACGAAAGTCTGATCCACCTTATTTCGCTGCACCGGATTGAAGCCCTCAGGACAATAATCTGCGGCGCCCTCTGGGGCATCGGCGGACTCACGTTCGGCCTGTCGATGCGATATCTGGGCGTGGCCTTAGGGCAGTCCATTGCACTGGGCACGTGTGCGGCTCTTGGCACAATTCTCGGGCCTGTTTTTATGGGCGACGCAACTTCGCTGACATGGCAGGTGCTTACGGGGGTGGGAGCGACACTGGCAGGTATCGCCGTGATCGGAGTGGCCGGAAACATGCGGCAGAGATCGGCCGGCAAATCCGACAGTCCTGTGGAGTTCAATTTCGGCAAGGGGCTGACCGTTGCACTGATATGCGGCCTGATGAGCGCATGCTTCAACATCGGACTTGATCTGGGACGGGACATCTGTTTCGAAAGCTCGGATCCGATGTTCCGCTCCCTCCCGGCAACTATGCTCGTCACCTTTGGCGGGTTTATAACCAATGCGGCATACTGTCTATGGCAGAACGGGCGCAATCGTACATTCAAGGATTACACCCGCCTATCCGTATGGCCCGGGAATCTCGTTCTGTGTGCACTGGCCGGTATACTCTGGTATAGCCAGTTCTTCGGTTTAAGTCTTGGCAAAGGCTTCCTGCAGAGCTCGCCGGCACTGCTCACCTTCTCATGGTGCATTCTGATGGCCTTAAACGTGATTTTCTCTAATCTATGGGGAATAGTCCTCAAGGAATGGCAAGGGACTGCCCGCGCCACTAAAGCAGTGCTCTCGATAGGATTGCTCATACTTATCGTCTCTTCTTTCTTACCTCAAATACTCTGACGTATATGTCGATTTTAGATACGCACAAGGACCTCGAACGCGAGGTTATGCAGGTGGCCGAAACAGCAGGCTATCTTTGGCAGGCCGGATGGGCCGAGCGGAACGGCGGCAACATCACCGTGAACGTCACCGAATACGCCGACGATGAAATGCGCAGGATGCCGGCAATTGCAGGACCATTTCCAATCGGCATTACACTTCCGAGCGTCAAAGGATGCTTTTTCTTCTGCAAAGGCACCAACCGGCGCATGCGCGATCTTGCCCGGCACCCGATGGATAACGGCAGTGTAATCCGCATAACCGACGATTGCGCACACTACGAAATCATCGCCGACAAGCCCGTGATGCCCACATCCGAATTACCAAGCCATCTCTCCGTGCATGCACGGCTGATCTCAATCGGTTCGCCATACAAGGCCTCCCTCCACACGCATCCCATAGAACTGGTAGCCATGAGTCACTGCCGCCGTTTCCTTGAGAAAGACGTGGCCACGAACCTTCTTTGGTCGATGATTCCCGAGACAAAAGCTTTCTGCCCACGCGGTCTGGGAGTGATTCCCTATCATCTTCCCGGCTCGCACAAGCTTGCTGAAGCGACGATCAAAGAAATAGCCGACTACGACGTAACGCTCTGGGAGAAGCATGGAGTATTCGCGGTGGACACAGACATAATGAGTGCTTTTGACCAGGTTGACGTTCTCAACAAGGCCGCAAAAATATACATCGCAGCCCAGTGCATGGGGTTTGTGCCCGAGGGGATGAGCAAGGAGCAGATGGTGGAGATGTCGATAGCATTTAATCTTCCGAAGTGATGACTGCAAGACATTTTACTGCGGGCTTGCTGTTGCTTTGTGTGCTCCCTTCGGGTGCACGCTCATTCCGGATGGAGCAGATCGATTCGATCGTTGCGGCCATGACCCTCGAACAGAAGGCCAGGATGTTGAACGGCTCGATTTCTTCCACTGAGTTCGGATGGGACTTCGTTGGCAATAATTCAGAATATATTCCCGGCGCGGCAGCCCCGACGGTTGCCATGCCGGAATACAATATTCCATTCACCATTCTGGCCGATGGGCCGGCCGGTCTCCGTATAAAGCCCGTGCGCGAAAACGACCGGCGCACATACTACTGCACAGCCTTCCCTACAGGCACAGCACTCGCTGCCGGGTGGGACACCGAAACAGTGGCCGAGGTGGCTTCGGCCATGGGAAATGAGGTGCTCGAATACGGGTGCGACGTGCTTCTGGCTCCGGGGATCAATATCCAGCGCAATCCTCTCTGCGGTCGGAACTTCGAATATTTTTCAGAAGATCCTTTGCTGGCCGGCGAAATCGGAGCCGCATACGTCAGCGGCCTTCAATCGCAGGGCGTCGGAGCCTCGGTGAAGCATTTTATTGCCAACAATCAGGAGACCAAGCGCGAACAGAACGATGCTCGCATCAGTGGCCGCGCACTACGCGAAATATATCTTCGTCCATTCGAGATCGTTGTCAGAAAAGCATCGCCCTGGACAATAATGTCGTCCTACAACAAGGTCAACGGCACTTATTGCGCGGAAGACCATGAGTTGCTTCAGACCGTTCTACGCGATGAATGGGGGTGGGACGGAATAGTGATGACGGACTGGCTGGGCCCGCGCAACACCGGCGCGCAAGTCCATGCGGGAAACGACCTGCTCACGCCCGGCAGCGAAACGCAGGTACGCCACATAATCGAAGGCGTCCGTGACGGATCGATAGATATTGCGGACGTCGACCGTAATGTGGCCCGCATCCTGCGGTACGTGGCCCGGACGCCCCACTGGCGCGGATATGTCTTCTCGGACACTCCCGACCTCATGGCCCACGCGGCCGTAGCACGACGTGCGGCCGCCGGCGGCATGGTGCTTCTCAAAAACAACGGCATACTGCCTCTCGATACGGCCTCGACACGCCGCATAGCCCTCTACGGCAACGGAAGTTATGATCTCACCTGCGGTGGAACCGGCTCCGGCAACGTGAACCGCGCATATACCTCACAGCTGTATTCCGGGATGGAGGCTCATGGCTTCGACGTCAACCGGCGATTGAAGGACACATATCTCGCATATCTCGACTATGCGATGAAGAAACTATACAACGAGCGTACGATCGTACTTATGGATTTCGGACGAATGTATCCATTCGAAGAGATGCCGCTGACGCGTGAAGCCATGATGTTGCGCGAGGCCGAAAGCGACGTGGCTGTCTACACCGTCACCCGCAATTCGGGCGAAGGCCGCGATCGCCGGATCGATGGCGACTATCGTCTGACTGATGATGAACTTAAGGCCATACACGACCTATCGGCAATATATCATGCCAAAGGCAAAAAACTCGTGGTGGTGCTTAATGTGGGCGCACCTGTAGAGACAAGTTCATGGCGCGAGCATGCCGATGCTATAATCTGCTGCTGGCAACCGGGCCAGGAAGGGGGAAATGCCCTGGCAGATATACTGGACGGTACGGCAAATCCTTCGGGACGATTGCCAATGACCTTTGCCATCGATTATTACGACTATTCATCGTCGAACAACTTTCCTCACGACGACCCGGCCGTACCCCAGCCTCACTATGGATTCTGGGAACCAAAATATCAACGCTCCGATGGCGCCAACTACGATTATACCGACTATGCCGAAGACGTATACGTGGGATATCGCCACTTTGACAAAGCCGGCATAGAGCCGGCCTATAGCTTCGGTCACGGTCTAAGCTATACGGACTTCTCCTACGGCCGGCCAGAGGTCAGCCGCAGAAACGGCACGACTAATGTGACGGTAAAAGTAACAAACACGGGCAAACGCGCAGGGCGCGAAGTTGTACAGCTCTACGTATCGGCGCCATCTTCCAAACTGGACAAGCCCCGGAAGGAGCTCCGCGCATTCGCCAAGACCGCCGAACTCACACCGGGTGCGAGTTGCAATGTGGTTCTGACAATAGAGGACAGCGACCTGGCATCTTTCGACGAAACCATAAACGCGTGGGTGACGGACGCCGGAACCTACACTTTTGCCATCGGCTCAAGTTCAAGAGACATCCGATGCGAAACACCCGTAAAAGTGCCGCAACTTGTCCGCCCTGTAATCGCCAACTTAAATCATTCTAAAAATATCAACCGATGAAAAAACTTCTATTATGTGCCTTTTTGTCATGTACCGTCATGAGTGCAGGCGCAAAGTCCTATGTCATCCATTCGGGCTATCCACTCGAGGATGATGATGTACAGATTAATGCAACAATAAACTCCTGGGAAAGCGGGGCACAGGAATTTGATGATGCCGAAGCTCCGGGCGGCAAGAAAATTCTACTCTCAACCGGAGGTTGGGGTGGATGGGCGGCCCTGTTCTGGGAAACGACAGAGAACGTAGACCTCACCCCCGTTCTGTCGACAGATGCCACCCTCGAATTCTATGTAAAGGCTACAGACAACTGCAATGTCACGGTTGCATTCTCCAAAGTGGGCGCGACCGACAGCGAATCAGTCTCTGCCGAGACCGCTCTGAACTTCAGCATTGATGGCCTCTGGCACAAGATCTGTCTCAATATCCATGACTGCTTCCCTGACGTGGCCAACTCGATTGAAGCAGGCGACAAAGTACGCGTGCCGTTCTTCACCATTACGGGACAGCCTGTGGGACACCAGCTCCAGATTGCCGATATTCGTATCGTAGAGGGCGGAGAAGTACGTCATCCACAATTCGGAGCCGTAAACTACGGTTCTGCAGAGGAAATCACAAAATATGCCGGAAAGGATTATTTGGTCCATGTGGACTATGCCCTCACCGCCAATACTGACGGCACTCTCACGGCCGAAGTCGACTGTCGCGGATTTGACAACATTGCAGGTCTTGTGCGCCGTATCCACTTTGCAAATCAAGAGTATGACGACCTGACACTCTCGGATGGCGTGTACACCGCAACATCGACAGCAATATACGAACTTGGAGATGTGCTCAATGACTTCTTCATTTACCTTCCTTACGCAAACGGATATATGCGCGTAGACATAAAAAACTATATCTTTGGCATGCCGGGCGAACGTCCTGCAAAATCCGAAAACGCATATATTCTGAATGCTGATATCTCTGAAGGGGAGAATAATTCCGTCATGATCACCTACGACCTGTTCAAGGCCGATGCCGCACCCGAGGACGACTACATACTCTATGTCAACGGCGAGGCAAAAGGAGTGGCCAATGGTTCGCTCGGGCTAAACAATCTTTCCGATGACTCCGAGCTCGTTTTCAATCTCTACGCCCAGCTGGAGAAAGACAACCATATATATCGGACACCCACGGTGCAGGTGATGGTGGAACGGCCCAAGAAATACCACATGATACTCGACGGCACAGCACCCAACGCATATCTGCCCGGAGAAACAGCAGCCGACCGCCGCGATATACCTCTTAGTCTCGAAATCACAATTACATACGAACTCGACCACACTCTCACGGCCGATATGACCGTTCACGGGACAGCGCCTGCCGAACTGGCACCTCGCTTCACCTTCAGCGGCTTCGACCAGCAGTTAATGACTCAGATCGATGAGACACACTTCACGGTTAACACCGGATCGGCAAACAAGACATACACCTATGGCGAAGGTATCGCGTGGCTATACGTAAAACTCGACTACGCAGGCGGGACATCCGGCGAGACCAACTTCGCATTCCAGCGAGGAGGCACCGCAATCTACAATGTCGGTGACACTAATGCTCCTGTCGAATACGGACCGGCTGTAGAAATCGTACTTGATATGCCAAAAACGGATTTCCACAGCGGAGAATCGGTAATTCTCACACCATACGGAAAAGACGCAAACGGACACTATCTGCTTGAGCCCGAATCATTCGAATTCGCAGTCGATGGAGACGCCTTCAGTTTCGACAATAACGTACTGACTGCCGAATCCCGCAGCGACGGCTACGTCGATGTCGTGATCCGCAACGGCGACTGCGAGGTACACAAACCTATCCGATGCGTTACATCGGCCGAGGCGTTCAACCTTCTCGATCAATCGCTTCTGGATGACTATACGTTCGATATGTGCGAACACACATCCAACCATCATCTGGCATTCGACGGCATCGACAGTTCCGACAATTCTTGTCTCGTATGGAATTGCGGCTCCGGAGACAATCATCATATAGAAATCGACTTTGGTTCGAACCGCAACATCGAACTTATCGAGATACACTGGGACGGTGCAGGCCCAATGGAATACAGCATCACCCTCACCCCCGACACTCACGTTGACGCAAGCATGTTGCGAGCCGCAGGCGAAGATCAGGTTTTCAACGAAACAGTAACTAACGGCGGCGGCGCATACAAAGGATGGCATCAGTTTGTCACCGAAGGCATCGAGGGTGCTTCAACCCGCAAGATGCGTATCGAAACGAGCAAGGCATACAACTCCGGCTGGGGCATCAAGATCACCGAGCTCCGCGCATACGGCACACATCCCATCGTTTCGGGAATCACAGATACCGAAATCGACAGTGAAAAGCAGGCCCCCGTGGAATACTACAACCTTCAGGGCGTACGAGTTGCGAATCCCGGCTCCGGTCTATACATTCGCCGCGAGGGCACCAAGGTTCAGAAAGTATTGCTACAGTAAACACCGATACAATTATCGCTAAAAAACGTAAGGGTGCCGGACGGCGCCCTTACGTTTTTATTCTAAAACAGAAAAGCGAATCCGGAGCATGCTCTGAATTCGCTTGTTTGTGGAGTATAGCGGACTCGAACCGCTTACCTCAACACTGCCAGTGTTGCGCTCTACCAGATGAGCTAATACCCCGATTGATTTATTTGCATTGCAAAGGTACGGCTTTTTTTTAATTTTGCAATTGCCGTGTCTGAAATTTAGCGTTTGTTAACACGCTGTATCAGGTTTAGGTGTTATCTTCGCAAACATTTCCTAATCCACCATGAAGAAATCAGTTATTTCACCCCTGTTTGCCATTACAGCCCTGATAGTGCTCTCGCTATCGTGCAATGCCCGCGCGGCCGGCAACGACAACTCGACATCCACAGCCTGCGACACCTGCGCAGAACCCACGTTGCGCGTAGGCGCCGAGCTTTTCGAACGCTACCTGCCTCTGTTGGAAGGGCAGCGCGTAGCCCTGTTCTCCAACCATACCGGCATTCTCCCCGACGGGCGGCATACGCTTGATGCCCTGCTTGACAGCGGTGTGAACGTGACAACCATACTCTCGCCCGAACACGGCTTCCGCGGCACAGCCGATGCCGGCGAGCACGTCAAAGGGAGCACGGACCCGAAAACGGGCATTCCCATCGCATCGCTCTACGATGGCAGCGGGCGCCGGGAACCCGCGCCTGAAGTCATGGACTCCTTCGATGTTCTGGTCGTGGATATTCAGGATGTAGGGCTTCGGTTCTACACCTACTACTGCACAATGCTCGACCTTATCAACGCCTGCGCCTCTGCATCGGAGCCTAAGACGGTGGTGATTCTCGACCGTCCGAATCCAAACGGCATGACCGTCGACGGCCCCATACTGGATATGAAATACCAGTCGGGCGTCGGGCGGCTGCCCATACCCACTGTGCACGGGCTGACGCTTGGCGAGCTCGCCCTTATGGCCCGGGGCGAGGGCTGGCTGCGCGACGGAGTGCAGCCACGCATCGAAGTCATTTCTTGCGAGGGCTACACCCACGACACACGTTACCGCTTGCCTGTTGCTCCATCGCCTAATCTCCGCACGATGAGGGCGATCTATCTCTATCCCTCGATGTGCTATTTCGAAGCCACACCCGTGAGTCTGGGGCGCGGCACTGACGCACCTTTCGAGATATACGGCCATCCTTCGATAAGCGCTAACTCGCTTCACGCCTTCACATTCACTCCCGAAAGCAGACCCGGAGCAAAGACTCCGCCCCGGCTGGGTGAGCTGTGTCATGGCCGCGACCTGCGCTCGCTGGACGAGGACAGTATTGTGAATGCGGGGATAAATCTCGAATATCTCATTGACGCTTACCGGGCAGTAAGCCCCGAAGTGCGTGAACGGTTCTTCACCTCCTTCTTCGAAAAACTGATGGGCCGGGGCGACATACGCGGCATGATAGAAGCCGGAATGTCGCCGGAGGAAATAAAGGCCACATGGAGCGCCGATGCCGAGGCGTTCCGCCGTCAGCGCAAGCCCTATCTCCTCTATCCCGACAACAGCGACGCCCGCTGACCCCCGCAAAACGCTCCATAAACCCTAAACACTCACATACACGTGGCCGGAACAATTATCCTCACAATCGCAGGCTATTTCGCACTGCTTTTTCTGATTTCGTGGCTTGCGAGCCGCGGAGGCTCGGACAACTCAACCTTCTTCACCGGTGGCCGCAAGACGCCGTGGCCTCTGGTGGCCTTCGCAATGATAGGCGCGGCCATCTCGGGCGTGACTTTTATTTCTGTGCCGGGCATGGTGGCGGCCAAGGGCTACGCCTATCTCCAGATGGTGCTGGGCTTTATCGTGGGCTACGGACTGATAGCCCTGGTGCTCGTGCCCATGTTCTATCGCCGCAACCTGCTGAGCATCTACGGCTATCTGGGCGAACGCTTCGGACGGCACACCTACCGCACCGGTGCATGGTTCTTCTTCGTATCCAAGATGCTTGGAGCCGCAGTGCGCTTCTTTGTGGTGTGTGCCGTGCTTCAGCTGCTTGTGTTCCGTCCGCTGGGCATACCGTTTATCTTCAACGTCATTGTCACGATAGCCCTCATCTGGCTTTACACACTTCAGGGAGGCGTGAAAACACTGATCTGGACCGATACGCTCAAGAGCTTCTGTCTGGTCACGTCCGTAGTGCTCTGCATCTGGTTTGTGGCCCGCAATCTCGGACTGGACTTCGGTGGGATGGTATCGACAATCAAGGAGCATCCGAGCTCCCGGATGTTCTTCTTCGACAATCCGCGCGAGGGCACATATTTCTGGAAGCAATTCATAGCGGGCGTGTTCATGGCCATAGCGACTAACGGGCTCGACCAGGACATGATGCAGCGAAATCTGGCATGCCGCGACAGCGGGCAGTCGCAGAAAAACATGATCGTGAGCGGCGTGATACAGTTCTTTGTCATCGCGCTGTTCCTGCTGCTGGGCACACTCCTGATGGTATTCATCGAGCGCAAGGGTATTGCCATGCCGGAGAAGAGCGACGAGCTCTTCGGACTCGTGGCTACGCATCCCGACGTCCCTGCGATCGTGGGCATCCTCTTTGTGCTCGGTCTTGTCAGCGCAGCCTACTCGGCCGCAGGCTCGGCGCTTACGTCGCTCACCACTTCATTCACCGTCGATATTCTGGGCGCACACGAAAAACAGGACGCCAAAGCACTCACGCGTACACGCAAACTCGTGCATCTGGCCATGAGCTCGATCATGGGCCTTGTGATCATAGCCTTCTACTACCTGTCCAATCAGGACGCGATCTCGGCCGTCTACACACTGGCTTCCTACACCTATGGCCCGATTCTGGGCCTTTTCGTGTACGGTATGTTCTGGAAACGTCCCGTACACGACCGTCTGGTGCCGCTGGTGTGTGTGGCCGCCCCGGCTCTGAGCTGGTGCATACAATGGGCCCTCTCGCACTTATGCGGCTATGAAACGAGCTTCGAGCTTCTGCTCATGAATGCCGTCATCACCATAATCGGACTCCGTCTTCTCTCGCCATGGCACAGTCGCTCCTGAACCGCTACCTCTGGTTGATCGACACCATCCGCAGGCACGGGCGCATAACGCGTCGCGAGCTCGACGAGGCATGGCGAAAAAACGATTTTTCCAACGGCGAGAAGCTGCCCCGACGCACCTTCTACAACTACCGCCAGGCCATCGAGGAAATCTTCAACCTCGAAATCTGCTTCGATCCGGCCACATACGAATACTACATATCCGAGGACACGGGCAATCAGAGCGGCATGACCGACTGGCTGCTCAACTCGGCATCGATGAGCGACACGCTGGCCTCGGCACGCGACATTGCCGGAAAAATTTTTGTCGAGGATGTGCCATCGGCGCGCGACTTTCTCGCGCCGACTATCGAAGCCCTCAAAGGAAATCATCCTATCGTATTCGACTATCTGCCGTATTACCGCACCGTGCCTACGACGGGGATCGAGATGCGTCCGCTGTTCCTGAAGATCTTCCGGCAACGATGGTATGTTACGGGCATCGTCACCTCCGACCGCAAGATAAAGACCTATGCCCTGGACCGTGTACGCGCCATGCGGGTGCTCACAGAGACATTCGAACCCGACCCGGCTTTTGACCCGGAGGACTATTTCCGCCACTCTTTCGGCGTAGTATTCACGGAGGGTCCCGTGCACCGTGTGGCTCTGAAAACGCCACCCCGCGAGGCAAAATATCTGCGCGCGCTGCCCTTGCATCCTACACAGGAGGAGGTGGTGCACGATGAATATTCGATTTTCTACTACCGCATGCGCATAAGTCCGGATCTTGTGGGCGAGATACTGTCGCATGGGCCGAGAGTGGAAGTGCTCGAGCCCCGCGAGCTGCGTCTGCAGGTGCAGGCGGAACTTCGCGATGCCCTGGCCCGCTACGGACAGGACGCGACACCGGATCCCGACGCGACAAGCCTTTCCTGACCATGCTCCCGCCCGAGGAATTTGGAGAAGAACTTCTGGGGCTGTTGCCCTACACGCCCAACGAGCAGCAGCGCTGCGTGGCGCACGCGCTGGCACGCTTCTGCGCTTCGCCGCGCGAGGATGTGGTGTTCGTGCTCAACGGCTATGCCGGTACGGGCAAAACCTCGCTCACGGGCGCTCTGGTGCGTATGCTTGAAAGTTCGGGCATCAAGTGCATGCTCATGGCTCCGACGGGGCGGGCGGCGAAAGTATTTTCCGCCAACTCCGGAGGACACCCGGCATGGACGATCCACCGCAAGATCTATCGCCACATGCCTCAGGGCGCACCGGACGCAGATACACCCCGCGGACCGGCCCTGACACGCGAAAACACGGCCCGCAACATGGTGTTCATCGTCGATGAGGCCTCCATGATCGGCGGCGACGGCCGGGGCGGGTTGCTCGAAGATCTGATAACCTACGTCTATTCCGGCGACAATTGCCGCCTGATACTCGTTGGCGACACGGCGCAGCTCCCGCCGGTAGGCTCGTCGTTTTCCCCGGCGATGAATCCGGAAGTGCTCAGATCCTACGGCTTACGGGTCTCGGCGGCAACACTTACGGAGACTGCCCGCCAGGCGGCCGACTCGGGCATTCTCTTCAACGCCACGCGGCTCAGGCGCGCCATGCTGGCCTGCCGCAAGGCGCTGACTGCTGCGGGCGACCGCCCTCTCGACACAGCCGAACAGGCAGCACTCGTGCCCAAACTGCGCACAAGCGGACTCGAGGACGTCGTGGTTATAGACAATGCCGAAGATCTGCCTGAACTGATAGACAAATGCTACCGCGAGGACGGCATGGGCGAAACAGTGATGATCACCAGGAGCAACCGCCGGGCGCTGGAGTATAACATGGGCGTGCGCAACCTCGTGCTCTACCGCGAAGAGGAATTAGCTCCCGGGGATATGCTCATTGTATCGAAAAACCATTATTTCCCAGGGGCCAAGCCAAGGGGAGTGGATTTTGTGGCCAATGGGGATATGCTGCTTGTGGAGAAGGTGTACGGCACGGAGATGCGCTACGGATTGCGCTTCGCAGACGTGTGCGTACGCATCGGCGACGCTGTCAGTTTCGACACAAAAATACTTATAGACGGGCTTTACACCGAGGGCGCCACGCTGCCCACAGAGCAGTACAACGCGCTCTACTACGGCATAGTCTACGACCCCGAAAGTTTCCCTCCGGATGCTTCAGCCGATGCTCGGCTGCGTTCTCTGGCCACCAATCCCTACTGGAACGCCCTGCAGGTTAAATTCGCCTATGCCGTCACCTGCCACAAGGCTCAGGGTGGCCAATGGAGCAACGTATTCATCGACTTAAGTTATATCCCGACGGAAGCCCTGGGCATGGAACTGTACCGCTGGCTCTACACGGCCGTGACGCGTGCGCGGCGAAGGCTGTATCTGATCGCGCCTCCCGGAGCATTGCTCGAGGAGAAGCAGGATCAATAGGGGCGAACAATGGGGCCTCCCGGCTTGTTCTACATGATGAACACCAACTTTTATTTCACACTCATCTAATCCGAATTCATCATGTTGGCAAACACTCCATACGATGTAACCCATTTTGTCGGCGACAGCACGGGCTCGTCCTACGCCATCGCGCAGTTTATAATGAAGGTCGTGGACTGGATACTCGGAGGCGTGGGTCTGGAGCACAACCAGACGCTCGTCACTTTCCTCTATGCGGCGGTCGTTCTGGGCATTTCGCTTGTGGCGGGCTGGATAGTGCAGTGGATGATTCTCGGCCTGGTGCGTCTGGTGGCGCGCCGATGGAACAGCGGCATATACCGCAGCCTGACGAACGTGCGCTTCTTCACCAAGCTATGCCGCATAATACCCCCGCTGGTATTCCTGATCCTGATACAGTTCACTCTCTCCAACCACAATATGCTTTCGATGTGGCTCACCCGCGCCTCGCTCATCTATATCGTTTTCGTGATGGCAGCGACGCTCTCGGCGCTTGTCGTTGCCGTGTGGATACACCTCGATGCCAAAGAGAACAAACGCAAACTCCCTCTGAACGGACTGGCCCAGCTGGTGCGCGGCATTATATGGATCATCGCCATCATCACCGTGGTGGGCATCATCGTGGACAAGTCGCCGGGTGCGCTTCTGGCAGGTCTCGGCGCCTTTGCAGCAGTGCTGATGTTGGTTTTCAAGGACAGTATTCTCGGCGTTGTGGCCGGTGTTCAGCTGGCTGAAAACGACTCACTCCATGTGGGCGACTGGATAGCCGTTCAGGGCACCAATGCCAACGGCACGGTGGAGGAAGTATCCCTCACGGCCGTGAAGGTCCAGAACTGGGACAAGACTACAACCACCCTTCCACCCTACAGCCTCATCACGGGTGGCTTCACGAACTACCGAAGCATGCAGCAGAGCAATACACGCCGCATCTGCCGCTCATATATGATCGATGCGGATTCCGTGCTGCCCACGACTCCGCAGATGCTCGACAATATCCGTCAGGTGCCTTTCATGGACGAATACATCACCAAGAAGCTGGCCCAGAAGGCCGCAGGCAAAGTGGCCGATGTGGACAATCCCGAAGGCCTCGTGGACGGCACCATCGACACGAATCTCGGCCTCTTCCGAGCGTATTTCAAGATGTGGCTTGACGCCAATCCGCATATCTCGCACGATAGCGACTGCTTCGTATCGACGCTGCCGCAGACGGCATCGGGCATCCCCTTCCAGGTCTACTGCTTCACCAACACGTCCAAGTGGTTCCCCTACGAGGCCATACAGGACACGGTTTTCGAGCAACTGGCAGCCATGCTTCGCTTCTTCCAGCTCTATACTTTCGAGAATCCTTCGAGCCGCGACACTGTGGTGGAAGGCTATCTCAGCCCCGGCGGCGACATCGACCGCGTGTTCGGTGTTCCCTATCCCTTCTTCCAGAGTCCGGACGCCCCCGACGGTCCTGCCTCCTCACGCGTCGGCTCAAAACAGTACTATCCCAACGCAGCCTCACCCTACGCCGACCGCGGGCCGCAGGGGGCAGCGCCTACACAAGCTCCCGCTCCAGACGCGAGCCCGGACGCATAGAAAGCGTAAAGGCGCAGTTGCGGCCCAATGCTTCGCTACGGTAGAGAAAATGGAAGCGCTCAGGACCCGGATTGTCGATGCGCACTTCGGCACCTGTTGCAAAGGGGCCTCCCGGATTGCCGAATGTGAGCCGCTCGTCAATGATAATATCGAACCCCGATACCGACACAGCCACAGAATAAGCACCCGAATCAAGATTCACCCCACCGAGGCCGCGACGCTCCAGCACGAGTTCGCGGCCATCTTCATCGACATGCAGAATGATTGAGGCCGGCTCGACCTCGGCCGCTGCGCCATCGTCGAGAAGGATGCCCCCATAGAAACGCGTTACCACGGGCTTCTTGTCGCGGGGTTTGACGGCAGCGGCAACTACAGCGGCGGCTATGACTGCGGCTATGACGTAGAATTCTATGCTTTGAAAAATCGATAAAAGAATCATATGATTTACTGATGAGGGCAGGAGAGCCTCTGCGACACAAAGTTAGTTATTTTTAGCGGCAGGACAAAAGAAAGTCTTATCTTTGCATGCGAAATGGATATGCGACGGATATTCGCCACGGCAAGCGAACTGCTGGTGCCCCGGGTGTGCAAGGTATGCGGGCGATCGCTGGGGAGCGGGGAAGGCCCGCTTCTCTGTCTGGAGTGTTATATAAATCTCCCGAGGACAGGGATGCACACTGCTTCGCCCGTCTCGCGCGGCCTCAACGCCGTGCAGGAGCGCCTGGCCGACGGGCCGCCCCTGAAGCTGGCCGGTGCATGGTTCTATTACAGCCGTAATTCGCCCTATGCCGCCCTCGTGCGCGGGCTGAAGTATCACGGCCGTCCGTCATGGGGTGTGGAGATGGGGCGGGCATACGGCACGGAACTGCTCGCCGATATTCCAGACCTTGCCTCCCGCGTGGAGGTGTTTCTGCCGGTGGGCATGCACTGGCGCAAGGAAATGAAGCGTGGCTACAATCAGAGCGAACGTATTGCCTGCGGACTTGAAAGCATCACGGGCATACCTGTCGGCGACAATCTGGCCACCGTCCGCTCCCACGCCACACAGACGCGGCGCTCGGCCGAGGAGCGGCGTCGCAACGTGCACGGTCTCTTCCGCGTGGAGCACCCCGATGAAATCCGGGGTCTGGACGTGGCAATTATCGACGACATCATCACTACGGGGTCGACCGCCGCCGAGGCTGCGCGCGCCCTTATGTCGGCAGGGGCGGCCTCGGTGAGCCTGTTTGCCATCGGACTTGCCAACTCCTGAACGTCCGGCTGCGCACGCAAGGCTTGCAGAGCCCGAAATAAATTGCTATTTTTGCACATAAAAAATAAGACATGAACCACATCGAATCCGGAATTGTAGTCTACGGTGCGTCATCGGACCGTATAGCCCCTGAATTCAAGGAAGCTGCCATGGCCGTGGGCCGTGCGATTGCCCTGGCGGGCGTGCCACTCATTAACGGCGCCGGGGCCCGCGGACTGATGGGGGCTGCCATAGAAGGCGCTCTCGCGGCAGGAGGGCGTTGCATCGGCGTGATTCCGGCGTTCATGGCCGAGAGGGGGTGGACGCATCCGAGACTCACGGATGTGCGTGTGACACCCACGATGCACAAGCGGAAATCGCTCATGGCGCAGCTTTCGCGGGGTGCGATAGCACTTCCGGGCGGTATAGGCACCTTCGATGAACTGTGCGAAATGCTCACATGGCGTCAGCTTAAACTTTACGACGGCCCTGTGGTGATCCTGAACACATCGGATTATTACGCACCCTTCATTCAGATGCTTGAAAAGGCTGCAGCCGATGGCTTCATGCGTCCCGGCAGCGATAATCTTTATCTTCTGACCGCCGACCCGGAAGAGGCCGTGCGGCTCGCGCTTGGGAAATAGTCGATAATGAGCACGGACAGCACATATCTCGGGCGCCCCGGCGCAGCATCCGCGGAAAATCTTTCGGACTCGCTTGCGCCGCAGCTGCATCCGCTGCCGGAAGATGCGTGGCCAGCGGGAGATGGCATTGCACAGGCCGACAGTACGGCGCGGATCCTCCCCGTTGGGAACGACTCGGTAAGCGCCGCGCAGCTCGACTCGATCGTCGCTTCCGTGCCCATCGACCCTGTGGGAAGGCTTGACGGCCTGCGCCCGGAGGCTCTGCACACATTCCCCGGCCAGCAGTCGGTGATTCCGGCAATACTGCTGGCTCTATTTGTCGGGGCCGGGTGTAATCCCACGGCCTTCCGGCGCACCATGGCCCACTATCGGTCGGAGCTCTGGAGCGTGCGTCCACGCCGCAACGCGTTCGACGACGACAGTGCCGGCGGCCTGGCAGTAATGCGCATGTTTCTCACAGCGGGAGCGGTGATCGTGTGCGGAGTTTGCGCGTCGCTGTGTTTCGGGGCGTTGACGACGTTCTCGATTCTGGCCGGTGTAGCCCTCGCGGCAGCATTCTTCGTATTCGAATATTGCTCCTACTGGCTCACGGGCTATGCCTTCACATATACAGGGCCGCGCAAGCGCTGGATGCAGGGTTTCACGGCCTCGGTGGTGTTCACGGGGCTGTGTCTGTTTATCCCGGCCTTGTTGCTGCTGTTCTTTCCCGAGTGGCTCCAGGTGCTCGCCCCGCTATCCTTGGGCGTGGTTTTGCTGTTCCGTTGCGTATTCATTACCAAAGGTATTAGAATTTTTTTTGAGGGATTTCCCTCTTTGCTTTATTTTATTTTGTACCTTTGCACTCTCGAAGTGATACCGCTACTGGCCCTGCTGAGAATCTATCCTCTACTCATGGGCGCAGACCTATGATTCAGCAAGCTCCCGGCAGACGGTAAATGACAAATCAATAAACCACATTTCAGCGTGAAAGTTAACAAGATACTGGTGTCACAGCCCCGGCCGGCCAACGATAGATCGCCCTATTTCGACATAGCGAACAAATACGGCGTAGAGGTGGTTTTCCGGCCTTTTATCAAGGTGGAAGGCGTGTCTTCGCGCGACTTCAGAGCACAGAAAATCAATCTTCCGGACTATACGGCTGTGATATTCACAGCCAAAACGGCGGTTGACCACTACTTCCGTCTTTGCGAGGAAGCTCGTTTCACGGTGCCTGCAACCATGAAGTACTTCTGCACCTCGGAGAGCGTGGCTAACTATCTGCAAAAATATATCGTCTACCGCAAACGCAAGATCTTCGCCTCTCCCACCGGGAAGCTCGACGGCCTTCAGCCTCAGCTGGTGAAGAACAAGAACGAGAAGTTCCTGCTGGCCGTCTCGGACGTGAATACAGGCGGTGACGCCGCATATCTCGAGAGCCTCAAGCTGGATTTCGCGCGTGCGGCCATGTATCGCACCGTGAGCAACGACTTCGGTCCGGACGAGGCATTCGACTACGACATGCTGGTGTTCTTCAGCCCGCAAGGCATCGAGTCGCTGCTTAAAAACTTCCCCGACTTCCAGCAGGGCGACATCGCCGTGGCAACCTTCGGTGCGCCGGCCACCCAGGCGGCTCGTGAAGCCGGGCTGCGCGTCGACATCGAGGCACCCACTGAAAAGGCACCCTCCATGGCAGCCGCAATGGACGCTTATCTGGCAAAAAGCAACGCACCCGCCGAGGGTGGAGAGGACCCGGCCGATGCCTGATAATCTCCGACTCTATAAGAAAGAAAAACTTTGCTCCGCCGTGGCCATAGAGAAACTTTTTGGCCCCGGCGGTGCTGACTTTGCACGTCTGGCGTTTCCGCTTCGTGCCGTTGCACGGCGCAATCCGGGACGCCGCTCCGATGCCCCCGTGGCTTTCATGATTTCCGTGCCCAAGAAGCGGCTGCGGCATGCGGTGGACCGCGTGGCCATGCGCCGGCGGATACGCGAGGCCTACCGTCTGCATCACCGCGAATTTCTGCTTGAGGAAGGTATACGGCTCGATCTGGGCCTCGTTTATGTGGCGAACGGCCTGAGCACCTACTCCGACATCGAGAAAGCCATGCTGCGTCTTCTGGGCAGCCTATCGCAAGCCTTCCCTTCATCCGCCGCCCCGGAGGAGGCCGAGCCATGACACGCCGGCCCGCGGCCTCGCTTCGAGCAGGCGCCGTGTGGCTTCTCTGCCTGCCCATTCATTTCTATCGCTCGTGCATCTCGCCCTTCACGCCACCGAGCTGCCGCTTCACACCCACCTGCAGCGCCTATGCGCTCGAGGCCCTGCGGCGTCACGGCCCTTTCCGGGGCTCGTGGCTTGCAATCCGCAGAATACTGCGCTGCCATCCATGGGGAGGCAGCGGCTATGATCCAGTGCCATGACCACTCGCGCAGCCTCACGCCGCGACATCGCGAGCTTCGAGAACATACACGCCCACGGCCTGGAGCCGGGGGCTGATCGCGTGCTCAGCATCAGCCCCGGCGAACCGATGGCTCCCGATGGCTTCTACAGCATGGGGATACATCCGTGGAACACGCCCGCATCGCCGGAAAAGCTTGCCGAGCTCGAACGCACGGCCACAGAGGATACCCGCGTGGTGGCTATCGGCGAATGTGGCCTCGACAAGCTGCGCGGAGCGCCGCTGGCCGAACAGGAGGCGCTTTTCGAGGCGCAGATCTCGCTTGCCGAGCGTCTGGGACTACCCCTCGTCATCCACTGCGTGCGGGCGCAGGACAGGCTGCTGCGTCTGCGTCGCCTTCACCCTTCGGGACAATGGATCCTGCATGGCTTCCGAGGCGGGGCGAGCGCCGCACGCCAGCTCCTCGATGCGGGGATTGACCTCTCTTTCGGCGAGCGCTACAACGAGGAAGCCTTCCGGCTGACGCCGCCCGGACGCCGCTTCCGCGAAACAGACTGATAACCCACCACCCCTCACCCTCCAATACACGCAATGCTCGAACAACTCCGCACCCTGATCACGAGCCATATTCCGGCCACATGGCCCGAATGGCTTTCGACGGTTGTGCTACTGGCGGCGATAGCTGCCGTGGCCGTCATCACCTACTATCTGGCCTCGTATGCCCTGAAACTTGTCGAGAAACTGATCCATCGCACGGCCACGACCTGGGACGACGATCTGCTCAACGCGCGACTGCTGCGGGCAGTGTCGCAACTTGCGCCGGCCATCACGGTAAACTGGCTTCTTCCGGCCATGTTCGGCCACACGCCTCAGACCTTCCGCTGGCTGTCGACTCTCACAAGTCTCTATATCCTCTGGGCCCTGATACGCGTACTGATGGTCTTCTGCGACAATCTCTACACGGCCATGAGCCGACGCCCGCGTACGAAGGGCTATGCCGTCAAGGGCGTCTTCCAGATGTTCAAGATCATCTTTATAGCCATCGGCGTGATTGTGGGTGTAAGCATGCTTGTGGGCAAAACGCCCATGACCATACTGACGGCTTTAGGCGCATCGGCAGCTGTGCTGTCTCTGGTGTTCAAGGACACGATTCTGGGGCTTGTGGCCTCAGTCCAGCTCACGGCCAACCACATGCTTCACCGCGGCGACTGGATCATCGTGCCGGGCCTGGACGCTAACGGCGAGGTGACGGACATTTCGCTCACTACCGTGAAGGTGCGCAACTGGGACAACTCGGTCACGACCGTGCCTCCCTATTCGCTCGTTTCGGGCCCCTTCCGCAATTACACTCCCATGAAGGAGGCGGGAGCACGCCGTGTGGACCGTTCGATCTATATCGACATAAACAGCGTGCGCTATCTGACTGCTGAGGAAGTGGACAGTCTGGCGGGCGAAGGATTCCTCTCAGAGGAGGAGCGCCAAGGAGGCAGGGCCGTTAACCTTGGGCTGCTGCGGCGCTATCTCGAAAGGCTTATCGGAGGGCATCCTCTGGTGAGCGACAAATCGACGCTGATGGTGCGCCAGCTCGAGCCCACTCCTTCGGGGCTGCCCGTGCAGATGTACTTCTTCATCACCGATACAAACTGGGTGGCCTTCGAGCACTGCGCTTCTGAAATCATGGACGAGATCTACGCCAGCGTTGCGCGTTTCGGGCTGCGGATCTTCCAGACGCCCTCGGGCACAGACATCCTCAGCCTGAAATAATCCTCCACCCGCGCGTCAGCCATCTATACGACAAATGCCGCGTCTCCTCCGAGAGACGCGGCATTTGTGTGTGGTGTCGGGGAGGGGGATTATGCGTTCTCTTCGTCGGCGTAGAAACCGGTGAAGCGCCAGGGCTGGTAGCTCTCGGCGTTGCGCACCTTGTTGAACTCGCAGGAGCCGAAGATGCGTCGGCCGTCGATGGTCTTGAAGCCGGTGGGGAAGTCGGCACCGATGGGCGACATCAGGAAGAGCTGCTCGCTCTCGGAATATTCG
Source organism: uncultured Bacteroides sp. (assembly GCA_964493495.1). Taxonomy (GTDB): domain Bacteria; phylum Bacteroidota; class Bacteroidia; order Bacteroidales; family Muribaculaceae; genus CAG-873. Next base: position 29,473 of record CAZBNM010000003.1, on the reverse strand, counting down.
CGGCGCACGGCCTCGGCGAAGTCGCGCTCGAGCTTGTTCCAGAGCATGCGGTAGGGATTGACGTCGCCTTCGATTATGAAGAGATCATCGGAAGGTGCGGCCATATCGTAGAGCTGCTTGAGGGTGGGCACGAGCGTGGGGAAATATGCGAAGTCGGCCAGCGAGTAAAGCGAGAGGTTGCGTTCCTTAGCGGCGGGAGCCATCACGCCCTGATGATAGGCGGGATTGTGCTGCGTCTTGAAACCGAAAGTCTTTTCGCCGTACTTGCGGTCCTTCTTATAGCTCTTGAAACCCTTTATGGGCTTGATGAAGATCTTCTGAGAAGCCGATGGATCGACGGTGATGGTGAACACGCGGGGATACAGGCGGCAGTAGTTCAGGAGCTTATCCTCATGGGGAGGGATGCTGAGGTTGTGCTCCTTGGCAGCTTTAGCGAACTGAGCGAAGTAGAGGCCATCCTCAGGGGTGTTGTCATCAGCCATGGAGTTCATGAGCTTGATGAGCTTGCCGTTGAACTGGAAGTCGCGGGGCGGGATGGGATACTTCTTTTCGCCATCGTTCTCATCGATGTCGTCTTCTGCAACTTCGAGCAGGCGGAGCGTACCGTTGTCGGAATCGACGTCAAAGGTGTCGCTTTCCGCATCGAAATACGACAACGCATCCTCAGCATAGGGCTGGAAGTCGAAATCTTCAAGAAGACGTGCTGCCTCGTCGAGGCCGATTAGACCGTTTGCATCCAGTTCGGGACGCAGAGCGGCAATCACGCTGTTTTTTAAATCATTAGCCATTGCGGTTAATCAGGTTGAATGTTTTTAGGTATTAAAAATGAACATTTGTCATAGGACCCCGGCGCGCCGCGATCTCATCTATGCCCCACAAAGTTAGTGAATTTTCGGCGAGATAAGGAGGTTTTAACATAATTTCAAGCTTTTTGAAATTCCGTAGGAGACATTCCTGTGAGATGCTTGAAATACTTTCCGAAGGCGCTCTGATTGGGAAAATTGAGCGCATAAGCCACCTGCTGTACGTTCTTGCCGGAATAACGGAGGAGGTTTTTGGCCTCCATGATCACATGATCCTCGATCCAACGGGCGGCGGTGCGCCCGGTTGCCTCCTTGACCAAAGCCGAAAGATACTTGGGCGAGACGCAGAGGGCGGAAGCATAGTAGGCCACGGAGCGTTCGCGGGCAAAGTCGGCATGGACCATGCGGATGAAGTCGCGCACATGGGCGCTGCGGGCCTTGCGGCCGTCGGCGTAGGTCGCATGCGAGGGAGCCACGCTTTCGAGCTGTCGACGGTACATCTGCATGCACTGGTAGCAGAGGGCCACGCAGAGGCTGGCTGCGATATGGCGGGTGAGACTGGCAGCTCCGGTCTGCCGGGCCGTAAGCTTGAGCAGCCGGAAATAGGACTCGAGCAGCGGCATATCGGACTCGCCTACATAGCACACCGGCGAGCGGTGCTCGAGAACCACGGGCCCGGAGAAGGCGGAAATGGAGAAATTCAACTGCTGGAGAAACTCGCGGCTCAGATACACGAGCGTGAGGCCCACACGCGACCAGTCGTCCGACATGATGACCGATGCGAGATTTGGAGGGAGGGCGAACACCGACATTTCCGGGGCGGAAAACACCTGTTCCTCATAGCCTACCTGGAGGGACCCGTGACTGACGAACAGGAGAAGGAAACCCTCGAAACGGACATACCTCGGGGGGAGGCCGGCGTATTGCGCGAGCATTCCGGGCGCGAGGTCGAAAATGACATATTCTTTTTCGAAAGCGAAACGCTCGATGCGCGTATCGAGAACGGGCTTGAGAAAATGGTTGATATTGTATGTGATGAGAGTTTCCATTGCGTGGGGGAGGTCAGTAGAGCTGCCGCAGGACATCGGCCGTGCGTAGTTCGCCGGGGGCTGTCAGATGCAGCCGGTAGTAATCGAGAATGCCGTCGAGAATCCGGGCGCGCTCCTCGCGGGTGAAGTGTGCGAGATGGAGGTTTTCGAAATCAAGCCGTCCGAGAAGGGCCACGGCAGCAGCCTCGTCGCCGGCCAGAAAAAGCGGATGGGCCGGGAGGGAGGCGCGGAAGCGGGCGTCGCGGAGATCAAAATACAAGCGGGAGGCGTCGCTGCCGGCAGGCACCGATATGTCGGGCGCCACGCCCAGAAAGCGGGCGAGGCGGAAAAGGAATACGATGTGGAAGTTTGCCAGGGCGGCCGGACGCGCCATGCGTCCCAGACGCCGCAGACTGTCGAAAAGATAGTCGGCCAGCAGCGGCTGAGGCGCACTCTCGCGCAGCAGGCGGTCGAGGGCCTCAGCCAGAAAGAGGTGTAGCATGGTGCGCGCGGGGCCGGGGGCTGCAGCGGCGGGCGAGCCGGGCGAGGGGCGCAGGTCGCGCACGGTGAGAATATCCTTGCCCGGGCGAAGGTCGGCTATACACTCGAACATGGCCAGCGGCATCGTGAGCGCACGGCGTCGGACAGCCTCGCGTCCCTTCCCGTCGGGCAATGCCACGGCAATGCGCCCGCGTTCGGCGCTCCAAGCCGTGAGGATGGCCCGGGAGTCGGAGTGGCGCACGGTGCGCAGGGCAATGCAGTGAAGGGGCGTGTACATGACTGTAGGACAGATTAGCAGACAAAGTTACAAATAATTTTGCCGAAAAGACCACAGCGGAGAGAAAAAGGGGGTAATCAAACTCTTAAAGAATCTTAAATTGCGAGCTCTCGACAAGTTTTATTTGTGGGAGTCGATAATAGTGCGTATATTTGCACTCGCAAAAACTGCAAGGCCCATTCGTCTATCGGTTAGGACGCAAGATTTTCATTCTTGAAAGAGCAGTTCGATTCTGCTATGGGCTACAAATAAAGATAAGTTTAGGACATATCTCACGAAATTAAACAATGGCAAATCATAAATCATCCGAAAAGAGAATCCGTCAGACCGAAGCCCGTCGTCTCCGCAACCGTTACTATGCCAAGACCGCCCGCAATGCTGTCCGCAACCTGCGCAAAATGACCGACAAGGCCGCAGCAGAAGCCCGTTTCCGCGAGGTAACGGCCATGCTTGACCGCCTGGCTTCGAAGAAGGCAATCTCGAAGAACAAGGCTGCCAACCTGAAGAGCAAGCTGGCCAAGCACATCGCCAAGCTGGCTGCTTAAGGCAAGCATAAAGGCAGGCGCCCCTGGTTGGGCACCTCCACAGCCGGCCCATTCGTCTATCGGTTAGGACGCAAGATTTTCATTCTTGAAAGAGCAGTTCGATTCTGCTATGGGCTACAGATTTTAGAGAAATTCGATTCCAATACGGTATGCGCCGGTTAGAATCGAATTTTCTGCATATATCCGCAAATAGAAAAAGCCCTGCCATGAGAAACATTCTGATATTAGCAATGATAACGACTGCAGTATGCTCCGCGTGGGGGCAGACGGTGCAGCGGGGTGTGGTGCGGGAGTATAACGAACGGGCGGCGAAGACGCCGCTGGCGGGAGTAGAGCTGCGTGCAGCGGGCGCTGGCAGCACTTTCTCGGGCGAGGACGGCGAGTTTGCACTCGAGTTCCTGACGCTCGAGCCGGGGCAGCGCGTGAACGTGCGCCGCATCGAGAAGGAGGGTTATGTGCTTTTCAACAAGGAGGCCGTGGAGCAGTGGAACCTCAGCCCCACGACGCCTTTCGTGCTGGTGATGTGCCGCTCCGACCGCTTCAAGCGCATCCGCGACAACTACTACCGCAACTCCGAGGAGCGATATGCCGCGCAGTACAGGAAGGAGCGCGACGAGCTCGCCCGGCTGCAGAAGGAAGGAAAGCTCAAGGACGAGGAGTACCGCAAACGCCTGGCCGAGGTGAGCGACAACTACGAGCGGCAGCTCGACAATCTGGACGCGTATGTGGACCGTTTCGCGCGCATCGACCTCTCGGAAATCTCGGGCGTAGAGCAGGAGATAATCGAGCTGGTGGAGGCCGGGCGCTTCGACGAGGCTGTCCAAAAATACGAGGACCTGCGCATCAAGGAGCAGCTCGTGGAGGCTTTGGGCCAGCGACGTCAGGTGCAAACGGCCATAGAGCAACTCACTGCCGTGGAGAGCGGGATGAGCACATCCATCGACAGCCTCTATGCCACGGCCGAGCGCCAGATCGCAACCCTGCGCCTGGCCGGCGGCGTCGAGAACAACCGCAAGATCCTCGCCATCTACCGCGACATCGCCGACGCCGACACGACGAATGTGGTATGGCTGTTGGCAACCGGGCATTTCATGCACCGATATTTTGCGGACTACTCCGATGCACTATCATACTATCTCAAAGCCCTTGATGCTGTACAACAATCAGATTCCGAGAATAAGAACCTCATAGCGACATGCTACAACAACATCGGACAATCATATGTCGATCAAGGGATGTATCAGGAAGCGATGGAGTATTCTCAGAAAGCCTTGGAGCTTTTATTGGGCTTCACCGAGGACAACAACCCGGACATAGCCTTATTGTACAATAATATCGGGATGGTATACGGTCTCCAAGGAAATTATCAAAGGACTATAGAATTCCACCGGAATGCTTTGACGATTTGGTTGGATGTTTTTGGAGAAAATTGTGCAGAGGTTGCAACATCTTATAGCAATATCGGCCACATATACTCATCTCTAGGGGATTATCAGCAGGCTATAGATTACAGTCAAAAAGCGCTGAAAATCCGGCTGGATTTATTTGGAGAAAAACATCCGGATATTGCAACCTCATACAACAATATCGGAAGTGTATATTTAGATCAAGGAAGTTATCTGGAAGCATTGGATTATTTCCAAAAAGCACAGCGGGTTTGGATGGATGTATTCGGAGAAAACCACCCTAAGGCTACCGTATCATACAACAATATCGGAACCATATATTCTTCTCTGGGAGAATATCAGCAGGCTTTGGATTATCACCAAAAGGCACTGAAAATTGAAATGGAATTTTTTGGTGAAAATCATCCTAATGTGGCCCAATCATACAATAATATCGGCCATGTGCATTCATCTCTGGGAGACTACCGGCAGGGATTGGATTACCACCGGAAAGCGCTGGAGATTCGGATAAAAATATTAGGCGAAAAACATCCGGATGTGGCCCAATCATACAATAATATCGGCCATGTTTATTCATCAATGAGTGAATTCCGGCAGGCTTTAGCGTATAACCAGAAGGCATTGGAAATCTGGCTGAATATATTCGGCGAAAACCATCCTATGGTTGCCACGTCTTATAGCAACATCGGAACCATATATTCGTCTATGGGGGATTATCAGCAAGCTTTGGATTCTCATCAAAAAGCCCTGAATATTCGAACGAATATATTTGTCGAGAATCATTCTGATATTGCAACGTCATACAACAATATAGGCCTTGTTTATTCCTCAATGAGTGAATTCCGGCAGGCTTTAGCGTATTACCAGAAGGCATTGGAAATCTGGCTGAATTTATTCGGCGAAAAACATCCTAAGGTTGCCTCGGCATACAACAATATCGGAACCATATATTCTTCGTTAGGAGAGTATCAACAGGCTTTGGATTACCACCAGAAAGCCCTGAAGATTCGATTAGATGCGTTCGGAGAAAACCACCCTGACGTGGCTACTTCCTATAATAATATAGGACACGACTTCAGTCGGCAAGGGGCTCATCAACCGGCATTGGAATATTACCAAAAAGCTTTAGAGGCTCTTTTAAATTTTTACGGTAAAAACCATCGGGATATCGCATCCTGTTATAACAATTTCGGGAATGTATATCAAGCAATGGGAAATTACCCGCAAGCTTTGGACGCTCACCAAAAGGCACTGGAGATTCGACTGGATGTATTCGGGGAAGAGCATTCCGAGGTTGCCCAGTCCTATAACAATATAGGAAATGTATATTCAACACTGGGCGATTACCCGCAGGCTTTAGACAGTTATCAAAAGTCGCTTAAAATTTGGCAAAAAATTCACGGAGAAAATCATCCTGATGTAGCAACGTCATACAACAACCTGGGGCTTATCAATTCATATCAAGGTGATAATCTGCAGGCATTGGAATATTATAAGAAGGCGCTGAAGATAAATCTGTCTATTTTTGGCGAAGACCACCCCAATGTGTCCTTATGCTACCTTAATATCGGAAAGGTTTACACAGATCTGGGGAATTATCCAGAAGCTTTGGATTACAATCAAAGAGGACTAAAATCTCAAATTAATAAATTTGGTGAGAATCACCCTGATGTGGCATTAAGCTATCATAATATCGGATATACATATCAATTACAAGGTAATTATCAGCAAGCGCTCGAGCATTACCAAAAGGCGCTGGCGATTTCGCGAGAAGTTCTTGACGAAAATCATCCGAACATCGGATTGTTATATGGAAGCATCGGAGAGACTTATTTCAGATTGCAGGATTATTCGCGCTCTTTGCATTTCTATGAGGAGGCACGGACAATTCTGCCTTCGACATTGAACGAACACCATCCTGCCATACCATCTCTTTATAATTTCCTTGGTGTATTATATTATTCTTCCAACAGGCTTGAGGAGGCAATTGAATACTTAGAGAAATCGGTAAGGATTTGGGGCGAGATGTATGGAGTGCAGTACTCCAATAACATCTCTACCTATCCATACATCTACACATCATATTTGGCTGTACTTGGAGAGGATAAGTCCAAACTTAAGGATTTTGAGGCTTTTATGTCGGATAAGGTGTGGACGGGAACTGTGGTCGATGGAGACACTCCGGCCGCCCGGCAAGGCCTTAGCGGAGAGTATGTGCTTCTTATGATTGGAGATTGGTGGCCCGGGAGTCTTAAGAATCTTGCTGACGTAAACCAAGAACTATCCGGGCAGCCAAAAGAACTGGTTCTTTATAGGGATGGTCAGATAATGCGCTGCCACTTCGAGGATAGGATTGGCATGGAGTTCGGGCTAAAACCTGTGGACCCGGAAACGAAAAAGGCTATTGATAAGGCTTGCGCCCGGACAAGAGAGGGGCAGTCCATATAAAATTTTAGACCAGGATGAGAGGGATTTTTCTGTTATTGCTTTTGGTTTTCAGCTTTGCCGGGGCTGTGTGGGGGCAGACGGTGCAACGGGGTGTGGTGCGGGAGTATAACGAACGGGCGGCGAAGACGCCGCTGGCGGGAGTAGAGCTGCGTGCAGCGGGCGCTGGCAGCACTTTCTCGGGCGAGGACGGCGAGTTTGCACTCGAGTTCCTGACGCTCGAGCCGGGGCAGCGCGTGAACGTGCGCCGCATCGAGAAGGAGGGTTATGTGCTTTTCAACAAGGAGGCCGTGGAGCAGTGGAACCTCAGCCCCACGACGCCTTTCGTGCTGGTGATGTGCCGCTCCGACCGCTTCAAGCGCATCCGCGACAACTACTACCGCAACTCCGAGGAGCGATATGCCGCGCAGTACAGGAAGGAGCGCGACGAGCTCGCCCGGCTGCAGAAGGAAGGAAAGCTCAAGGACGAGGAGTACCGCAAACGCCTGGCCGAGGTGAGCGACAACTACGAGCGGCAGCTCGACAATCTGGACGCGTATGTGGACCGTTTCGCGCGCATCGACCTCTCGGAAATCTCGGGCGTGGAGCAGGAGATAATCGAGCTGGTGGAAGCCGGGCGCTTCGACGAGGCAGTCCAAAAATACGAGGACCTGCGCATCAAGGAGCAGCTTGTGGAGGCCTTGGGCCAGCGGAAGGAGGTACGGAACGCCATCAAGCAGCTATCGGCCGTGGAGAGCGGGATGAGCGCGTCCATCGACAGCCTCTATGCCGCGGCCGAGCGCCAGATCGCGACCCTGCGCCTGGCCGGCGGCGTCGAAAACAACCGCAAGATACTCGCTATCTACCGCGAAATCGCCGACGCCGACAGCAGCCGGACGCAGTGGCTTCAGATGACTGCCGAGGCCGTTTCGAACATCACGGCCGATTATGCGCTTGCCATGCACTATCTGAAACAGGCCTTGAGGAATGTTGCGGAAACGAGCGGCGAGCGTAGCGCGGATGCATGCCATATCCTTATCGAAACGGGAAACCTACTCCGCCTCCAGGCAGATTATGCCTCAGCACTGGAGGTGTATGAGAAAGCCCGGGCCATATTGGAGACCGAGACCGAACACAAGGGGCAAGATAAGAGCGCATTATACAACAATATGGGCCTCGCGCTTATGGAATCCGGCAAAAACAGCGAGGCGCTGGACTATTTGAAGAAAGCACTGGAACAGTGCGAGGGCAGCGCCAATCCCGACTATCGGCGGATTAGCGCCATTTACAACAACCTCGGCATTACATACGACAAATTAGGAGATTATGCACAAGCAATCGACTACCACACAAGGACCCTGGAGCTACGCAAGCGCACGCTGCCGGCCGGAAGCGCGGAATTAGTGTCGTCTTACAACAACCTCGGGGCGGCCTACAGCGCGCTTGAGAGCTACGACAAGGCCCTCGAGAATTATCGGGAGGCCCTGGCAATATCAGAGAGAGAATTTGGCACAGGCCATCCGGACACGGGGCAGCTCTACCTCAATATCGGAGTCGTGCAATACAGCAAAGGCCAATACGCGGAAGCACTTGAGAGCTACGGCAAGGCCTTGGACATACTTAAAAAGTCCCTTGGCGAGGAGCACCCGATTGTGGCTGTGTGCCTGGCCAACATCGGAAGAGTCCACTACAAGACCGGCAAACCCGAGAAGGCGACAGAGGTCCATAGCGAGGCCCTTGAAATACAGCGGAAGATCTACGGCGAGACACATCCCGACATCGCCCAGTCTTATCTTGGCCTGGCAAACGCCCATATAGCCATGGGGGATACGGCCACGGCGCACGCGCACCTCTCCCGGGCGCAGATCTGCGCAGAAAAAGCCGTGGGAACTGAGCATCCCATCACGGCTACGGTATTCAACAACTTAGCCTACCTCTACGAGCTGGAAGGGCAGCCGGGCGAGGCGCTGAACCATAACCTGAAGGCACTGGCCATCCGCCGGCGGATACTCCCGGCCACGCACACCGACATCGGCAGCTCCTACAACAATACCGGACAGAGCTACTACCTCCTGGGCGACTACCCGCGCGCTATCGAATACAAGAGCCTGGCGCTCCCCATCTTCGAAGCTGCCGGGCAGACAAAGATGGTGACCGACATTTCCAATTCGATCAGGGAAATGTATGCCGTGCAAGGCAATTACGAGGCAGCCATACCCTTCGGGCTGAAGGCCCTCCGGGGTCTGGAGCGGCAATTCGGGGCCGACTCAGGCGAGTGTGCGATGCAGCACGGAATCGTAGGATTCCACTATATGCACATGAAGCAGACGGCCGAGGCACTGGAACATCTTACAATAACACGCGACATCTTCGCGCAACTATACGGCGCCGACTCCGGCGAGGTGAAAAGGCTTGAAGATCTGATGCGCACCCTCCGCGGAGAGTGAATTAACACAGTTTAACCTCCGCGGAGTGGACGTGCGGGGATTTTATGAGTATCTTTGCAGACGAAGATTTGAGAATCCTGTTGGGGACTCGTCCCGCTGAGCGCGGACCGGGTTTCTTTATTTTTTAATATCACAGAAACACAATAAGACAGAAAAAATTATGGCAATCACCTATATGACCAAAGAAGGCTATGACCGCAAGATGGAAGAAATAGCCTACCTCGAAAGCGTGAAGCGTCCGGAAATCTCCGCCGCCATAGCCGAGGCCCGCGACAAGGGCGACCTCTCGGAAAACTCCGAATACGATGCCGCCAAGGAAGCGCAGGGCATGCTGGAAATGAAGATCGCGCAGCTTAAGGACCTCGTGGCCAACGCACGCATCATAGACGAAAGCAAGCTCTCGACCGACGAGGTGCAGGTGCTGAGCAAAGTGAAAATCCGCAACGTGGACACCGGCATGGTCGTGGAATACACGATCGTGGCCGATTCCGAAGCTAACCTGCGCGAAAAGAAAATAGCCATGTCCACGCCCATCGCCCACGGCCTGATAGGGCACAAGAAAGGCGACATCGTGGAAATCACCATCCCCGCCGGCCAGGTGAAGTTCGAAATCCTCGAAATCGGAATCGGTTGCTGAGCCATGGCAAGCATATTTTCGCGCATCATCGCCGGGGAAATACCCTCGTATAAAGTGGCCGAAGACGAGGCCCACTACGCCTTTCTGGACATCAACCCCATGACCGAGGGCCACACGCTGGTTGTGCCCAAGCGGGAGGTGGACTATATCTTCGACCTGAGCGACGAGGAATACACGGCTCTGCAGCTCTTTGCCAAGCGCGTGGCCGAAGCCGCGCAGAAAGCCGTGCCGTGCCGCCGCATCGCCACGGCCATCTTAGGCATGGAAGTGCCTCACGCACATATCCACATCGTGCCCATTCAGAGCGAGAGCGACATGGACTTCCGCAAGCCCAAACTGCAGCTCACACCCGAACGTATGACCGAAATCGCCGCGTCCATCGCCGCCAACTTCAAATGAAACTCCGACCCATGAAAGCAAGCAAACTCCTACTCCTTGCCGCCCTTGGGGCCGCAGCCGCCGGCTGCTCGCACACCGAGGGCTGGAGCGTCGAGGGCACGGTGGCCGCCGGCAGCGGCAAACTGGCCCTTGAGGGCTACAACAACGGCCTGTGGTATGCCGTGGACTCCCTGAAGCCCTCCGCTGACGGTCATTTCGCCTACCGCAGCACCGAGCCCGCTTCCTACCCCGAAATCATGCGCCTCAGCGGAGGCGGCCTCGCCGCTCCCGTGTTCTTCCCCGTGGACGGCCGCGATGCCATAACCATCCGCGACGGCAAGGCCTACGGCAGCAAGATGGCCGACGGCATGCGCGCCGTCGACTCGCTGGTGAACGAAGCCACCGTCCGGAGCGGCACGGCCGCAGCCGCCGATACAGAACTGCGGCGCAGCCTGGGACAGGCCGCCATCGACGACAGCACCAGCATCATAGCCTACTACGTGCTAAACAAGAGCATAGGCGGGCGCACACTCTTCGACCCGGCCGAAAGCTTCGGCAGCCGCATCTACGGCGCCGTGGCCCAGAACTTCGCCACCAACCGTCCGGACGACCCCCGCGGCGCCATGATCCGCGCCGTCTACCTCGAAGGGCGCAAAGCGCTCGGCAAAGGCATCGCACCTGCCGACAGCACCATACAGTTAGGGAGCACCGGCATCATCGACATCGTGCGCTACGACGACCGCGGCACGCGCCACTCCCTGGCCGAAGAAGCCGCCAAAGGCAATGTAGTGCTGCTGAGCTTCACCAACTACCAGGGCGAATACTCGCCAGCCTATACCGTGATCCTCAACGAACTATACGACAAATATCACGAGCGGGGCCTCGAAATCTACCAGCTCGCCTTCGACCCCGATGAAGTGGCCTGGAAAGAAAGCGCCCGCAACCTGCCGTGGATCACCGTCTACAACGCCCCCACGGACGGTCTGAGCCCCCTGGCCTCCTACAACGTAGGGTCGCTGCCCACCACCTACATCATCGACCGCCACGGCGACCTGCGCCAACGCGTCGACAACCCCCTGCAACTTGACCAACAAATCAAACCCCACCTCTAAACAAATCCAAGCAGATTTGCATTTGTAAATATCTACACCCTCCACCCAACGGCCCCACGAGCCCTCAGGAGCAGGGTGTAGATAACTTTTTTATAACAACCCCAAAAAAACGCTGTTTTTATTTGTAAATTTTCACCACAATCACTAAATTTACACCCGAAAAACCAGCCCTACCCCATGACCACCACCCCCTATCACATCCCCGCCCTGCTCCCCCAAGCCCTCGAAGCCCTGGATCTCCGTCCCGGCGGCATCTACGTGGACGCAACCTTAGGCGGAGGCGGTCATAGCCGAGCCATCGTCGAACAGCTCGGCCCGGAGGGCCACCTCTACTCCTTCGACCAGGACGCCGACGCCATAGAGCGCGCATTCGAGGACCCGCGCTTCACCGCCGTGTACGGCAATTTCCGCTATCTGCGCAATTTCCTGCGCTACTACCGCGTGGAAAGCGTGGACGGCGTGCTGGCCGACCTGGGCGTATCCTCGCACCACTTCGACGAGGCCGACCGCGGCTTCAGTTTCCGCAGCGATGCACCACTGGACATGCGCATGAACCGCATGGGCGGCTCCTCTGCAGCCACACTGCTGGCTACAGCCGATGAAGAGCGCATCGCCCGGATCCTGCACCTCTACGGCGAAGTGCGGCAGAGCCGCCGGATAGCCCGCGCCATAGTGCAGCAGCGGCGCAGCGGCCAAGCCATCGACACCACGGGGAAACTCCTCGAGCTGGTGAAACCCTTCATCAACCCCCGCCAGGAAAAGAAAGAGCTCGCCCAGATCTTCCAGGCCCTCCGCATCGAAGTGAACCACGAGCTCAGCGCCCTCGAAGAATTCCTCGGGCAGGCGCTGGCCGTGCTCAAACCCGGCGGGCGTCTCGCCGTCATCACCTACCATTCGCTGGAGGACCGTATCGTCAAGAACTTCATGCGCTCGGGGCGCGTAGACGGCGAAATCGAAAAAGACTTCTACGGCCGCAGCCGGTCGCCCTTCAAACTCCTTACGACCAAAGCCATAGTGCCCGACGCGGAAGAAATCGAGCGCAACCCACGGGCCAGGAGCGCCAAACTCCGCTGCGCCATCCGCCTCTGAGCGCCCTCACCCGCATATCCAAGCCAATCACACATCTCCCCATCCCCGCAGTCCACAGCTCTCCGCCCCATGAAAATAATAAAGTTCTGCAAATCCAGCGCCCGGCGCGGCTTCCGCAATATGATCACCGGCCGCAGCATCTCGAGCGAATTCTTCAAGCGCAATTTCTTCGCCACGGGTCTGATCATCTTCCTCTGCGTAGGCATCATAGCCCTGCGCTTCGACTGCGTGACCTCGATGGAGCAGATCAAGCAGATGAACAAGCAGATCGAGGCGATGCGCACCTACAAGCAGCGCGAGCGTGCGCGCTACATGACGCTGACGCGCGAATCGGCCATGCAGCACACCGTCGACTCCCTGGGGCTGGGCCTGTCCATACCCGAGCAGTATCCGCTCGCGATCCACTATGCCGACTGAATACGGAAAACACATAAACCGCCGAAACACACATCAGAAGCGCAATGAGCCTTAAACCTTCATCCCGATCCTCCCGACGCGGCGAGCCCGACACCTCCGGAAGCAGCGGCTACAGCCACTTCCGCGTGTTGGGGCGCTACGTGTTTGTGCTGGCCATCGTGCTTGTGGCCGCCGTATGGATAGTCTATAATCTACTGGGCAACACCGTGATCCACGGCTCCAGCTACGAGGCCAAGGGGCGCTCGCGACTGCTGGATACGATAGTCTCAGCACCCATGCGCGGTGAAATCCTGGCCTCCGACGGCTCTATCCTGGCCACGAACCTAAGCTACTACGATCTGCGCATCGACTTCCGGGCCCCGCGCTTCAAGATCGTCGAATACTACGATTCCATCCCTCTGCTTGCCGACTCGCTGGCCAAATACTTTCCGCAGCGCACGCGCGAAGGCTGGGTGAAACAGCTTAAGAAACCGCTGCAGGACAGTGTGCAGAACCGCTCGCGCTCCTTCCTGCTGCTACGCGCCATCCCCGAAGACATGATGAAGAAGGTGAAGTACACCTTCCCCTTCTTCCGCGGATTCAAGAAGGCCACACAGCACGGGCTGAAATGCGAGAGCGTGATCCGCCGTTCCTATCCCTACGGCGACATGGCGGCGCTGAGCATAGGGCGCGTGGGCGATACGGGCGGCGAGGTGCACGGCATCAGCGGCCTTGAGCGGGCGCTGGACTCGCTGCTCTACGGCACACCGGGCGTGCGCACCAAGCGCATGTTCACGCGCGGCGCCGGCTATTGGGACGAAGTGCCGGCCAAGGACGGCACGACGGTGATAACGACCATAGACGTGACCATGCAGGATATCCTCGAATACGAGCTCGGCGAGATGCTCATCAAGGCCAATGCCGACTGGGGCGCCGCCATACTGATGGAGACGTCCACGGGCGACATCAAGGCCATCTCGAACCTCGAGCGCGACTCGACCTCGGCCACCCCGCGGTGCATCGAGGCCATGAACCGCGCCGTACTGGGTTGGGAGCCCGGCTCGGTGATGAAGGTCATGACCATGGCCGTGGCCCTGAACAAGGGTTTCGCCAAGCCTCTGGACCGTATGTACAACATCGGGCGCAGCTACGGCTATCTCGGGCGCAAGCCCATCTCGGACACACACTCTCCGGCTCAGCTGCCTGTGAGCCGCTTTTTGGAATACTCGTCGAACATCGGCATGGTCAAGCTGACGATGCCGCAGTACGAGAGCGACCCCAACCGCTTCAAGGCGGATCTTGCGGAGATGGGCTTCTTCGACCGCTTCAATACGGGCATTGCCCGCGAGCGTCCGCCCTTCTTTCCCAAGCTTCAGAACAACACGGGAGGGCGCCTGAACCTCTCGCGCATGGTGTTCGGCTACACGACGATGATTCCGCCGCTCTATACCTGCGCCTTCTACAACGCCATCGCCAACGACGGGCGCTTCGTGCGTCCGCGCCTGGTGAAGGGCCACCGCCTGGCCGACGGCACGGACTCGCTGATAGACGTGAGCTATGTACGCGACCGCATCCTCAGCAGCGAGGACGCAGCCACTCTGCGCAAGATGATGCGCGATGTGGTGTGGGAGCAGGGAGGCACCGCCAAAAAGCTTAAGGACCCCATTGTGGAGATCGCGGGCAAGACCGGCACCTGCCGTCTGGCCAAGGAAGCTCCGCGCGACAGTACGGGCAAGATCATCCGCAGCATCCCCTTCACGGGGGGCTATCTCGAAGGGCGCTACCGCGTGACCTTCTGCGGCTTCTTCCCCTACGAGAATCCCAAGTACACGTGCATCGTGGTGGTGAGCGACCCGCGCGGGGCCTACCGCGGCCCGGCGGCCTCGTCGGGCGAGGTGGTGAAGAACGTTGCGCGCAAGCTCTATTCGCGCGGACTTTTCGCCGACAGCCGCGACTTCGCGGCCACTCCCGGAGAGAAACCGGCCGGGGAGACGCCCACCATCTACGCCTCCTACAACGGCGAACGCGTATCGCGCCTGCACAACAACCTGCAGATGAAGAGCTCGCGCAACATCATCACGCCCGACAGCAAGGCTGCCGGGGCGAACACGGTGCCGGATGTACGCGGCGTGGGGCTGCGCGAGGCTCTGGCCACCCTGGAGGGCGCGGGCTATGCCGTGCAGTTCCAGGGCATGGGCTACGTCGAGGAGCAAACACCGGCTCCCGGCTCCCAGGCCTCGCCCGGCACGAAGGTGAACCTGCGCCTCCGCCACCTGTGAACAACGAAAAAACGAAACAGAAAATGAAGAAACTGACGACACTTCTCGACGCCATACATCCCGCCGCCCTGCAGGGTCCGCAGCCGGAGAGCGTGAGCATGCTCACGGACGATTCGCGGGCCGTAGAACCGGGCGGCATGTTCGTGGCCGTGCGCGGCACGGCCGTGGACGGCCACCGCTTCATAGGCCCGGCCATCGGCAAGGGCGCCGCTGTTGTGGTGTGCGAAGAGATTCCCGAGGAGCATGCCTCCGCGGAGGGGGTGCAGTGGGTTGTGGTCGACGACAGCGCCCGCGCACTGGGGCTGTTGGCCTCACGCTGGTGGGACGACCCCTCGCGCGCGCTCACACTCGTGGGCGTGACAGGCACAAACGGCAAGACCACGATCGCCACTCTACTCTACCGCCTGGCAGTGGCCATGGGCGAGAAGGCCGGGCTGCTTTCGACGGTAGAGAACCGTATAGGCGAGGAACGCGTGCCGGCGACACACACCACACCCGGCCCTCTGGAGCTGCAGGCGCTTCTGGCGCGGATGGTCGAGGCCGGATGCTCCTTCTGCGCCATGGAGGTGAGCTCGCACGCGGCAGCTCAGCAACGCATCGCGGGACTGGACTTCAGCGGCGGCATCTTCACGAACCTTACCCGCGACCATCTCGACTACCACAAGACCTTCAAGGCCTATCTGGAGGCCAAAAAGAGCTTTTTCGACAAGCTGGGGCCGCGGGCATGGGCCCTCACCAACCTCGACGATCCGAACGGGCCCGTGATGGTGCAGAACACCGAGGCACGCCCCACGGCCACCTACTCGCTGCGCGCGGATGCCGACTTCCGGGTGCAGGTGGTGGAGAACCGCCTCGAGGGGATGTTGCTGAACTTCAACGGCACGGAGGTGGAGACCATGTTTGCCGGGCGCTTCAACGCCTCGAACCTGGCGGCGGTGTACGGCGCGGGCGTACTGTCGGGCTACGAGCCCGGGGAGGTGCTGCGCGCCATCAGCGCGATGACTCCCGTGGCGGGGCGTCTCCAGACCTTCCGCAACTCCGCGGGCATTACGGCCATCGTGGACTATGCGCACACGCCGGACGCGCTGGAGAACGTGCTCGACACCGTGAACGAAACCCTCGGAGGACGCGGACGCGTAATCACGGTCTGCGGCTGCGGGGGCGACCGCGATAAGGGAAAGCGGCCGCAGATGGCGGCCGTGGCTGCCTCCAAGTCGGGCCTGGTGGTGCTGACAAGCGACAATCCGCGGAGCGAGTCGCCGCAGGCAATCGTGGACGATATGCTCGAGGGCGTGGCCGGCGACGCACAGCTGCGTCGACGCGTGCTTGTGAACCTCGACCGCCGCGAGGCTATACGGACAGCCGTTGCGATGGCTGCGCCGGGAGATGTGGTTGTCGTAGCCGGCAAGGGACACGAGACCTATCAGATCATAGGCGCCGAGACACATCACTTCGATGACCGCGAGGAAGTGGCGCAAGCTCTGGGCCTTACAGAAAGCATGAATTAAACTAACGATAAACACCGATAAGCCAATGTTTTACACCCTTTTTGAAGGACTTGCACACTCGAGCGTGCCCGGCGCACGCCTGATGAGCTATCTCTCATTCCGTTCGGGACTTGCCTTCGTGCTGAGCCTCCTCATCGGCATCATCGCGGGCTACTACATCATCAACGCGCTGCGCCGCCACCAGATGGCCGAGAAGGCGCGCGAGCTGGGCGTGGAGGGCGAAGAGCTGAAGAGCAAGACGCCCACGATGGGAGGCCTCATCATACTGACGGCAATCCTCGTGCCCTGCCTGCTTGTGGGCAATCTGAGCAACGCCTACATGCTTCTGATGCTGCTCACCACCGTATGGCTGGGAACGCTGGGCTTTCTGGACGACTACAAGAAGCTGAAGAAGCACAACAAGGACGGCGTGGCCGGAAAGTACAAGATCATCGCCCAGGTTGGTATCGGCGTGATCGTTGCCGCGACGATGTACCTCAACCCCAATATGGTGATCGTGGAGAATTCAGAGGTGATCTCGGTGGAGACCCTTCGTGTGGAGGAGGTTGTGTATGACGAAGGCCAGGTCGTGAAATCGCCGCAGACCACCATCCCCTTCGTCAAGAACAACAACTTCAACTACTCATGGCTCACGGAATGGATGGGCGGCGATGCGGCCGAAATCGGAGGGTGGATAATCTTCCTTCTCGTGGCCATCTTCCTGGTGACGGCCACGAGCAACGGCGCCAATCTGAGCGACGGCCTGGACGGTCTGTGCGCGGGACTTAGCGCCATTTCGGGCGTCGCGCTCATGGCCATGGCCTACCTGGGCGGCAACATCATCTACTCGGCCTATCTGAACATCATGTACGTGCCCGAGTCGGGCGAGCTGGTGGTGTTCATGGCGGCCTTCGTGGGCGCGCTCGTGGGCTTCCTCTGGTACAATTCGTCGAAGGCCACGGTATTCATGGGCGACACGGGTTCGCTGACGCTGGGTGGCATAATCGCCGTCTGCGCCATTCTCATACACAAGGAGCTGCTGCTGCCGGTGCTGTGCCTGCTGTTCTATCTTGAGGACCTGTCGGTAGTGATGCAGCGGCTTTACTTCAAGTATTCGCACGGGGGCCGCGTGTTCAAGATGACGCCCCTGCACCACCACTTCCAGAAGCCTGCGGGAGCAGTTCCCCGCGTGCTCATCAACAGTCCTAAGAACATCATCGTGGAGCAGAAGATCGTGATGCGCTTCTGGATCGTGGCCATGATACTGGCTGTGGTGACATTCGTAACACTCAAAATCCGTTGACAATCAGCATACAGACTATGGAAACAAATACAAGGAAGCGGCTTGTGGTGCTCGGTGCGGGCGAAAGCGGCACGGGAGCGGCCATTCTGGCCAAGGATCTTGGTATGGACGTTTTTCTCAGCGACAGCGGGCGCATCTCCGACCACTACCGGGGGATGCTCGAGGCCGAAGGAATACCCTTCGAGGAAGGCGGGCATACGCGCGAACTGATTCTGAACGCCGACGAGATAGTGAAGAGTCCGGGCATCCCGCTGACGGCTCCGATGATCGTGGACGCAGTGGCCAAAAACATTCCCATAGTGAGCGAAATCGAGTTTGCCGGGCGCTATGCCGGCGATGCGCGGATGGTGTGCATCACGGGCAGCAACGGCAAGACCACGACCACGCTTCTTACGTATCACATCCTTCGGGAGGCCGGTCTGGATGTGGGTCTGGCCGGGAACGTTGGTTTCAGCCTGGCCTATCAGGTAGCCCGCGACCCGCACAAGGTTTACGTGATAGAGCTGAGCAGCTTCCAGCTCGACAACATGTATGACTTCAAGGCCAACATCGCCGTGCTGATGAACATCACGCCCGACCATCTGGACCGCTATGACTACAAGATGGAGAATTACGTGCGTGCCAAGTTCCGCATCCTGCAGAACATGACGGCCACGGACGCGTTCATCTACTGGAAGGACGACCCCGTGATAAGCGCTCAGCTGGCCAAGATAAGCACGGAGGCACGTATGTATCCCTTCGCCGAGCAACGCGAGGAGGACACGGCAGCGTACGTCGATGCGGAGAACCGTCTTATCATCGATGCGGGCGAAGGAGGCCCTCTGGAGATGCCCCGCGCAGATCTGGCTCTGCACGGCCTGCACAACCTCTACAACGCCATGGCCTCGGGGCTGAGTGCCTCGCTGCTGGAGATCCGCAAGGACACGATCCGCAAGGCCCTCAGCGACTTCGAGCCCGTTGAGCACCGACTGGAACCGGTGGCGACCATCGACGGTGTGCGCTGGATCAACGACTCGAAGGCCACGAACGTGAACTCGTGCTACTATGCACTCGAGGCCATGACCGGTCCGACGGTGCTGATATTAGGGGGCAAGGACAAGGGCAACGACTATTCGGAAATCCTTCCTCTGGTGCACAAGCGCGTGAAGGCCATCGTGGCCATGGGGCTGCACAATGAAAAAATCATGGACTTCTTCAAGGGCGAGGTGGCACAGATAGCCGACACGTCGAGCCTTGCAGACGCCATCGATGCCGCCCGGAGCTTCGCCTCCGCGGGGGATACGGTGCTTCTCTCGCCCTGCTGCGCGAGCTTCGATCTGTTCAAGAGCTATGAGGACCGCGGGCGGCAGTTCAAGGCCGCCGTGCACGCGCTGGAGAAAAAGACTGACACATACGCATGAACCTTTAACCTTTCACACCACACATACTTGCAACTATGGAAACAGAGCTAAGCGCAGCCACGCTGCCGGCAGAGAGCACGCCTGCCGACGACGTGAAAAAACTGACCTCGAAGGTCCGTACGGACCATCACATCTGGGGCATCTACATCTTCATCGTGCTCATATCGATCGTGGAGCTCTTCTCGGCCTCAATCCAGGAAGTGAACCATGAGGACATCTACGGCCCCATCAAACGTCATGTGATGTTTTTGGGCATAGGTCTTGCCATCATGCTGGTGCTTCAGCTCGTGCACTACCGTCGCATCTACTCGGCCATCCCCCTGTTCGTGATACTCAGTCTCGGGGCGATGGTGTACGTGCAGTTCGCGGGCACGAAAATCAACGGCGCCGAGCGCGCCATCGACCTTGGATTCGCCACGGTGCTACCGGCTGAGTTCCTCAAACTCGCGGCAGCTCTGGGCGTGGCCTGGATCCTCGGGCGTTCGAAACGACAGAACGGGGGACGCGTGTCGCTGCAGGGCTTCATCACCTGCGTGGCCTTCATAGGAGTGTGCTGCGGCATACTCATCCTTCAGGGTCTCAGCAACGCGATGCTTGTGGCAGCCATCGGGCTGTCGATGATGTTTGTGGGCGGCGTGGAGCTTAAGCACTTCGGTGTGGGCTTAGGGCTTATGGCACTGGTGGGCATCTGCTTTCTGGGCTATATGACGCGCGAAAAGCCGATGGAGGAGCTTACGCCGACGGAGCAGCGCGTGTACGAGCTAAACAAGCAGGATCCCGACAGCGTACGCGCCGGCATAGCCCGCGGCAAGACCTGGAAAGCGCGCGTGGACCGCTTCTTCGCCAAGGACAAGCACACGGCCAAGATCACGGACGACAATAAGCAGGAGCAGATGAGCTTCATAGCGCAGGCACACGGCGGCTTCTTCGGCGTGGGCCCCGGTAATTCGCGCGAGAACGCGCGTCTGCCGCTTGCCTTTTCCGACTATATCTTCGCCATCATAGTCGAGGAGCTGGGGCTGTTCACGGGGCTCTTGCTGCTGTTCAGTTATCTCTGGCTGCTGGGCCGAGCGGCCCACCTGACGATGAATTTCCGCCAGACACTTCCGGGCATCATGGTGATAGGATGCGCGTTTGTCATCGTGTTCCAGGCCCTGTATCACATAGCCATCGTAACGGGTGCGGCACCCGTCTCGGGGCAGCCGCTGCCTTTGATCTCCAAGGGGGGCACCTGCGTGCTGGCGACTTCGATCGCACTCGGAGTGATGCTGAGCGTGAGCCGCCATGCCGCGCGCTACAACGATTCCGTGGCTGTGAAACAGGAGCTGTCGGTGCTTCCGGAGAACCTGCAGAACGACAACCCCCTGACCGCGGGAAAGGAGACGAAGGACTGAGTAGAAATACAAAAAACTGAAATACAAGGATATGAGAGTACTTATCAGCGGCGGCGGCACGGGCGGCCATATTTTTCCCGCATTGTCGATAGCCGGGGCAATACGCCGGCGCGAACCCGATGCGGAAATCCTGTTTGTCGGGGCCGAGGGGCGCATGGAAATGGAGCGCGTGCCGGCTGCGGGGTATGAGATCGTGGGACTGCCGGTAAGCGGCTTCGACCGCCGGCGTCTGTGGCGCAACTTCAGGGTGCTCTGGCGCCTGTGGCGCAGCATGCGGAAGGCGCGGAAGCTTGTGCGGGATTTCAAACCCGACATTGCCGTGGGCGTCGGGGGATATGCCAGCGGCCCGACCCTCAAGGCCGCCCAGAAGGCCGGAGTGGCCACGCTGCTGCAGGAACAGAACTCCTATCCGGGCGTGACGAACAAGATGCTTGCCGGCGGGGCCGGGAGCATTTGTGTGGCCTATCCGGGTCTGGAGCGCTTTTTCCCTGCGGAAAAAATCGTGATGACAGGCAATCCCGTGCGGGCCAATCTGCTTGAGTGCACCCTGACGAAGGCCGAGGCCAAGAAGGCTTTGGGCTTCGATCCGGAGAAGCCTCTGCTGCTCGTTGTGGGCGGCAGCCTGGGCGCACGCACCATCAATCAGGCGGTGATTGATAATGCACTCGACGGCAGCGTGGCGCGCGGGGGTTATCAGCTGCTGTGGCAGACGGGCAAGAGCGACGGCGAGCGCTGTGCGGCCATAGCTGCCGAACGCAAGGCCGAGGGCGTGAAGGCCACGATGTTCATCTCCGAGATGGACACGGCCTACCGCGCGGCCGACCTTGTGGTGGCGCGCGCCGGTGCGGGCACCATCAGCGAGCTCGAGCTCCTGGGGCTGCCTACCATCCTTGTGCCCTCGCCCAATGTGGCGGAGGACCATCAGCGCAAGAACGCCGAGGCTCTCTCGAGCCGCGGAGCGGCGGTGCTGGTTCCCGACAAGGATGCCTCCACGCAGCTATGGCCTGAAGTGGAGCGCCTCATGGCCGACCCGGCCGCGCGAGAGGAACTAAGCGCCAACATCCTCAAGCTCGCCGAGAAGCAGAGCGCCGAAAGAATAGTGGACGAAATCTACAGGCTCGCAAGCCGGAAAGACAAGTAAGAAAGATGAAACTGGAAGATATAAAGAACGTATATTTCATTGGCGGGGGTGGCATAGGCATGGCCGCCCTCGAGCGATATTTCCTCTCCAAGGGCATGTCCGTGGCCGCCTATGACCGCACGGAAAGCGAGCTCACGCGCGAGCTGGAAAAAGAGGGCGTGGCCATGACCTACACGGACAGCGTCGAGGAGATTCCCGCGGACTTCCGGCATCCGGAGGATACGCTTGCGGTGTACACGCCGGCCGTGCCGGCGGACAGCGCCATACTCAGCTATTTCCGCGAAGGCGGATTCGAGCTCTACAAGCGCTCGGCGGTGCTGGGAGCCATCACACGCAGCAGCAAGGGCCTGTGCTTCGCGGGCACGCACGGCAAGACCACCACCTCGTCGATGGCCGCGCACATACTGCACAGCGGCCCCACGGGCTGCAACGCCTTCCTCGGGGGCATACTCCTGGGCTACAACAGCAATCTGATGCTGAGCGCCACGTCGCCCTTCAGCGTCATCGAGGCCGACGAATACGACCGCTCCTTCCACACGCTGCGTCCTTACGTGGCTGTAATCACGGCTACGGACCCAGACCATCTGGACATCTACGGCACCGAAGAGGCCTATCTGGAGAGCTTCGCGCACTTCACGGAGCTGATACAGCCCGGGGGCTACCTGCTTGTGCATACGGGGCTTAAGCTTCGGCCGCGTCCGGGCGAGGATGTGAAAACCTACACCTTCTCGCGACATGAGGGCGACTTCCACGCCCGCAACATCCGCTGCGGCCAGGGGCGCATCGTTTTCGATTTCGTCCATCCCGGAGGTGTGATCTCGGACATCGAGCTCGGAGTGCCGGTGGATATCAACATCGACAATGCCATAGCTGCCTTAGGGGCCGTATGGCTTGCCGGCGAACTCACTCCGGAACTGGCCCGCAAGGCCATGGCGAGCTATCCGGGCGTGGAGCGTCGTTTCCAGATGCATCTGCGGCCGAAGCATGCGGGCGACCGAGCCATCATCGACGATTACGCACATCATCCCGACGAATTGCGCAGCTCGATCGCCTCGGTGCGTGCGCTCTTCCCGGGACGCCACCTTACCGTGGCCTTCCAGCCACACCTCTACACGCGTACCCGCGATTTCGCGCCCCAGTTCGCCGAGGCTCTGTCGGCTGCGGACAGCGTGATACTTGTGGACCTGTATCCCGCACGCGAAGAGCCCATTCCGGGAATCAGCGAGAAAACGATCTACGATCTGGTGAAATGCGCGGACAAGGAGATGATTTGCAGGCAAGATTTTGTAGATCGGCTAAAAAATCGTAACTTTGACATTCTATTGACGGCAGGTGCGGGCGATCTGAATCTCTATACGCACCGTCTTGCCGAAGAGCTTGGAGATTAAGGACCTGAAATAAGCGCGCGAATAAGGTGATAAGCAGAAATTCGATAATGATGTGTGTGCTGGCGGCCGTGCTGCTGGCCTATCTCTGCTTTGCCATGATGCTCAGCACGGACGCTGCCCGACGTGCGACGCTCCGGCCGGGGCTGAGCGTGAGTGTAGCCGATACGCTGATGACGCATTTCATCACTCCGGGCGACATCGTGCGCGAGAGCGGCCTGGACCCGGACACGCTGGGGCGCTGCCGCATCGACGCTTTCGATCTGGGGGCTCTGGAAAGACATCTGGGAGCTTCGGACAAGGTGGAGAGCGTGAACGCATGGATTTCGGCCTCGGGACGGGTGCATGTGGACGTCGTGCCGATGACGCCCGTGGCGCGAGTGTTCGAAAAGGGACATGCCTCCTACTACATCAACGCGCAGGGCAAGAAGATCTCGGCTGATCCGCGCTATCATCTGGACGTCCCGGTGGTGCTGGGCGCATTCGACAGCGTGCACCCGGCCACACGACTGCTTCCGCTGCTGGACCACATCGCGCGGGATGCGGACCTGTCGGCACTGGTGTCGACGCTCGTGCAGGAGCCGGGCGGCAACATCATCATCGTGCCGACGATCGTGGGGCACGTGATAAACTTCGGCGACACGACCGATGTTGACGACAAGTTCCGGCGTCTGCGCTCGTTCTACCTTCAGGTCGTGCCGGTGCGGGGCTGGGAGATGTACGACACGATAGCTGTGAAATGGCGTGGACGCGTCGTGGCCTCGCGCCGCAAATCGCGCCTTGCGCCGACAAGCCTTGCCACGGTGCTGGAGGACTCGCTGATGTATGAGGACTTCGATGACTTGTCGACGATGACAGATCCGACGACCGTGGCCGAGGGCCTGGCCGATGAAGAAAAGATAATACCGAAAAACGACTGATATGGAACCACGCAGCATAGTAGCAATAGAAATATCGTCCTCGAAAATCAAGGGGGGCGTTGCCACGGTGGACGCCACGGGCGCGTTGACCGTGCTGGCCGTTGAGGAAATCAAGGCCTTGAACAATGTGCGTTACGGACGCATCCAGAACGTGCAGGAGGTGTCCGCGGGCGTGAACGAAATAATCCGCAAGCTGGAGAACAATCCGGCTGTAGCGCCCAATCGCGTGATAGGTGCCGTTGTGCCGGTGGGCGGACGCTCGCTGCTGTCCATCCCCGCCACGGGCACGACCGTTTTCCCGGGCGACATCGAAATCCTTCAGGAGAATGTGACGCGCCTGAAGCAGGAGGCCCTGAAGGACCTTGTGACCACGAAGCACATCGAGGCCGTGCTTCCGCGGACATTCTACGTGAACAACCTTGTGGTTCCGCGGCCTGTAGGCACCTACGGCCAACGCTTCCGCGGGGACTTCACGGTGATTACCATCGGCCAGGAGTCGCGCCGCAATCTAGAGCGTCTGCGATTCGAGAATATTCCGCAGACCCACATCTACCCCCGTCTGCGCGCCACGGCCATAGCTGATCTGGTGCTGTCCGATTCGCAGCGGCAGCTGGGCTGTGCGCTTGTGGACTTCGGTGCGGAGACGGTGACGGTGTCGGTCTACAAGGACGGTGCGCTGTGCTTCCTGTCGACACTGCCCATGGGTTCGCGTACCGTGACCCGCGACATCATGGCCGGGAACAGCATGACGGAGGAAAGCGCCGAGGACTTCAAGATCCGCTACGGCAACGCGGCGATGCCTGAAGCCGGAGCTGCCTCGGGGGGCGACAATGCCTCGGAGGTGAATGCATACGTGCAGCCACGCGCCGGCGAAATCGCAGCAAATATCGTACATCAGATAATGCAGAGCGGCTTCAAGGCCACGGAGCTTGCAGCAGGCATAGTGCTGACAGGCGGTGGCGCCAAGCTGCGCAATTTCGACAATGTGCTGGGCGCGCTCAGCAAAATGAACGTGCAGGCCGCCGAGATTCCTTCGGTGGTGGAATTCAAGACCGCAGCCGACCGCACGGCCGACAATATCGACATCGTGGCCCTGCTGTGGGCCGGGGCCCGCTCGCCCAAGGTGGGGGATTGCCTTGAGAAGCAGCCGGTGAATACGATCGTATTCGAGGAAACGGAGGAAGAGACCCTGTATGAGCAGCCTGCCCCGCGGGCGGTCCAACAAGCAGAGCCGGCCCCGGAGCCCGAACAAACGGATGACTACGACGAGGAGCAGGAAAAGGTGCAGGAGCCGGCGCGTCCGCGTAAAAGCGGAGGGCTGGGCCTGGGACGCATCTTCGGACGGCGTCCTCGCCAACGCGACGACGAGGACGACCTGCTGCGCGACGAGCCCGACGAACCCGAAGAGCCCGAGGACGAGAATCCCGTGCAGGACTACGAGGACGAGGAACTTGAGGATGCGCGCATGAATCCGACGGGCGGCAAGGATCCGTTCGAGAGTGAAGATAGCGAGGGAAGCAACCAGAAGCGCAAACGCAGCCCCTTCTCGGGAATAGGCACAAGCCTCGACAACCTCACACGCAAGATCGGTGAATTCCTGCAGATGCCCGATGAACCCGAAGATACGGACTACCGTCCGCCAATGTAAACCCAACAGACAATACGAAAATGGATAGCGAATATCTTGAAAAATATCAGTCGGGCACGCCGACAGGCGCGCGGCCCAGCGACCATCTCATTCTTGTAATCGGCACGGGTGGCGGCGGCTCCAATGCCGTGAACCACATGTATTCGCAGCATGTGGACGACATACAGTTCGTAGTTGCGAACACGGATATGCAGGCACTGGAAATGTCGCCGGTACCCACGAAACTGCTTTTAGGCCCGGAGACCACGGGCGGCCTGGGAGCGGGCGGCAAGCCCGAAGTTGGCCGCACGGCCGCGGAAGAGAGCATCGAGGATATCAAGAAGCTTCTGACGCCGAAACCGAACATGGTGTTCGTGACGGCCGGCATGGGCGGCGGCACGGGCACGGGCGCCTCGCCCGTTGTGGCCCGCACGGCCAAGGAGCAGGGTATCCTGACGGTGGGTATCGTGACGATTCCTTTCTTCTTCGAGGGCATGCCCAAGATACGCATGGCCCTGCGTGGCGCCGAGGAGCTCTCGCGCCACGTGGACGCGCTGCTGGTGATAAACAACGACCGCCTGGCGGAAATCTACCCCGACCTGGAATTCAGTCTGGCTTTCGCCAAGGCCGATGACATCCTGACCATCGCCGCACGCTCGATATCGGAGATCATCACCACGCCTATCATGATCAATCTTGATATGCGCGATGTGGATACGACACTGCGCGACGGCATGACGGCGCTGATCTCGGTGGGCTACGGCGAGGGCGAGCACCGCATGACCAAGGCCATCCAGAGCGCGCTGCGCTCGCCTCTGATGCGCGACTTCGATGTGTACACGTCGAAGCGCCTGCTCTTTGCCTTCTACTTCTCGCGCAACATCGACCCGCCATACACGGCTGCCGAGAGCAACGAAATCACGCAGTTCATCCGCGACATGAACATGGAGGTGAACGTGATCTGGGGCTACGGCTACGACGATACGCTGGGCAATCAGGTGAAGTTCACGCTGCTGGCTTCGGGCTTCGACATCACGGTGAACGGCTCGCAGGTTGTCAAAGGGCAGGATGCGCAGATCATAAAAGGGGCCGATGCTCCCGAGCTGTCACCTGCCGACATAGAGCTCACGGCCAAGGTGATTGAGAATTACGGCCCGGAGAAGCTCGATGAACTGCGCCGCAAGAAGGAAACGGAGAACTACATAATCCTCGAACAGGAGGAGCTGGACAGCGACGAGGCCATCGAACGGCTGGAGCGCACGCCGGCTTTCCATCGCGGGAAGCGCACGAGCTCGGCAGCAATGAAGCCTGCGGCACAGCAGGGGGGCGAGACGGCCAAGAAGCCGAACGTTATTCCCTTCTCACTGGAAGACCGATGAAGAAGCTCGTGGTATCTACCGGCGCGGGCATAAGCGCCGAAAGCGGCATCTCGACCTTCCGCGATGCGGGCGGCCTGTGGGAGAATTATCCTGTGATGGATGTGGCGAGCCACGACGGCTATGTGCGCAATCCGGCTCTGGTGCACCGCTTCTACAACGAGCGGCGCAAGGCTCTGCTGAAAGCCGGTCCTAATGCGGCCCACTACCTCTTGCACGATCTGGAAAGCGAGGGGTGGGAGGTGTATGTGATAACGCAGAATGTGGACGATCTGCACGAGCGTGCCGGCTCGGACCACGTGATGCACCTGCACGGCGAGCTGATGAAGGTGCGAGCCACCGACAATGAATCGCTTGTGTGGGAGCTGAAGCCCGAAGCGCTGGAGACAACGCCCGAAACGACTATTGACGGACATCACGTGCGTCCGCACATCGTGTTCTTCCAGGAAGCCGTGCCGATGTTCGAACCTGCCACGGAGCTGGCCGGGGAAGCCGACGTGTTTGTCATTATAGGCACATCGCTGGTGGTGTATCCGGCGGCTGCGCTGCTTCAATACGTGCGCCGCGGGGTGCCGGTCTACTACATCGACCCGAACCCGGCGAGAGTGCCGGAGGGCGTGACGGTGATTCGCGCCACGGCCACGGAGGGGATGCGCAAGCTTTACGAAATACTCACCGGCAAGAAGGCACCAAGATAAGAAACAAAACAAAACACGATATAGACATGGATCTGTACACACAAGTGGAAGGCGGCATCAAGGCTGCCATGCTGGCCAAGGACAAGCTGCGCCTGCAGGCTCTCCGCGGCATAAAGAAGGAATTCATCGAGGCGAAGACGGCTCCGGGCTCGAACGGCGAGCTGACGGACGACGCGGCCATGAAGGTGCTGGTGAAAATGGCCAAGCAGCGCCGCGAAAGCGCCCGTATATATCAGGAACAGAACCGTCCGGAACTGGCCGAGACGGAGCTGGCCGAGGTGGCCGTAATCGAGGAGTTCCTGCCCAAGGCCCTCACGGAGAGCGAACTGGAAGCGGAGCTTCGGAAAATCATCGAGCAGACGGGAGCCGCCGGCCCCGGGGACATGGGCAAGGTGATGGGTGTTGCGAGCAAGGCCCTGGCAGGGCGTGCGGACGGACGTGCGATCTCGGCAAAGGTCCGTGAGCTTCTGAGCAAATAAACAAGCAGATACAAACAGGAATATATACTTATAACCTATGTTGACGATACAACAGATCAAGGCCGATCCGGAGCATGTGGTTGCCCGCCTGGCCGTAAAGGGTTTTGACGGCAAGGAAGCCATAGCCCGCGTTATAGCGCTCGACGACCGCCGCCGCGAGCTTCAGCTTAAAAACGACACGGCCGCCGCACAGCTCAAGAAAATGAGCGAAACCATAGGCAAGGCCATGAAAGCCGGAAACAAGGAGGAGGCCGAGGCCGCAAAGGCCGGTGTGGCCGCCCTGAAGGAGGAGCAGAAGGGCTATGCCGACGAGTTGGCCAAGACCGAGGCGGATATGCGCACGGAGCTTCTCAACATTCCCAACCTTCCCTGTGCAATGGTGCCCGAGGGGCGTACGGCGGAGGATAACGTTGTGGAGAAGACCGGCGGCCCGATGCCCGAACTGCCCGAAGACGCCCTGCCCCACTGGGATCTGGCAAAGAAATACAATCTTATCGACTTCGACCTGGGCGTGAAGATCACGGGCGCAGGCTTCCCGGTATATCTGGGCAAGGGCGCCAAGCTGCAGCGCGCGCTCATCCAGTTTTTCCTGGACGAGGCCTCCAAGGCGGGCTATCTGGAGGTGCAGCCGCCGTATGTGGTGAACGAGGCTTCGGGCTACGGCACGGGGCAGCTTCCTGACAAGGAGGGACAGATGTACTACTGCCCGGCCGACGGGTTGTATCTGATACCTACGGCCGAGGTGCCTGTGACGAACCTCTACCGCGACGTGATTATTCCGGCGGACCGTCTGCCCATCAAGAACTGCGCCTACTCGGCCTGCTTCCGCCGCGAGGCCGGCTCGTACGGCCGCGACGTGCGCGGTCTGAACCGCCTGCACCAGTTCGACAAGGTGGAAATCGTGCGCATCGAGAAGCCCGAGGACTCGTATGCCGCCCTCG
>CAZBNM010000002.1:0-88541 GCA_964493495.1 uncultured Bacteroides sp. | reverse complement strand
GTGACCTTCGCCAACAAGGATAATAAGCCTGAATATGTATGGGCCAATTCCTGGGGCGTATCGACGCGTCTTATGGGTGCGCTTATCATGACCCATTCCGATGATAACGGCCTTGTACTTCCTCCGCATCTTGCGCCTATTCAGGTTGTGATTATCCCTATCTACAAGAATGCCGAGCAGTTGGCAGCCATTACAGACAAGGTTCTTCCCATAATCGAGCGTCTGCGCGAGTTGGGTATCAGCGTGAAGTATGATGATGCGGACAATAAGCGTCCCGGCTTCAAGTTTGCAGACTATGAGCTGAAGGGCGTGCCCGTGCGTCTTGTACTTGGATCGCGAGATATCGAGAACGGAACGGTTGAAATAATGCGTCGTGACACGCTCGAGAAGGAGAGCGCACAGCTTGCCGGAGTTGCAGACTATGTGGCGGAACTACTCGAGAAGATTCAGGAGAATATCTATCAGAAGGCCCTGAAGATGCGTACGGATAAGACATATATCTGCGATTCGTATGACGAATTCAAGGAGAAGATAGAGGACGGGGGATTCTTCCTCTGCCACTGGGACGGAACGACCGAGACTGAGGAACGGATCAAGGCCGAGACGAAAGCAACCATCCGATGCATCCCGCTTGACGGCGAGGAGGAAGAGGGTGTATGCATGGTGACGGGCAAGCCTTCCAAGCGCCGTGTAATTATTGCACGCAACTATTGATATTGAATCATATCTGCGGACTGCCGGGCTGAAACATTTATGGCTCGGGGTCCGCAGATTCTTATAGCGCTATCCTATGCCATTGATGCTTCCTATGTTTGCGATAGTCGTCCCCTGCTATAACGAGCAGGAGGCCCTTCCTCTGAGTGTGCCCGTATTGTCGGGGATTTTAGAGCGGGCTGTTGGAGAAGGCCTTGTGTCAGATAAAAGCTTCCTCCTTCTTTGCGACGATGGCTCGACGGATGCTACTTGGCGCGTGATAAAGGATTTTCACAGTGCCGATTCACGTGTAAAGGGGATGGCTCTTGCTTCAAACCGCGGGCACCAGAATGTGCTGATGGCCGGGCTTGAGTGTGCGCGGGCACACGGGGCTGAAGTATTTGTGAGCATAGACGCAGACCTTCAGGACGATCCTGAGAAGATTCTTGAGATGCTGCGTCTGTATCGGGACGGATACGAGATTGTGTTTGGTGTGCGGGCCGACAGGAGATCGGATTCCGGATTCAAGCGAAATACGGCCAAGGCTTTTTACTCCTTACAGAGAATGCTTGGTGTGAAGACTATAGCAGACCATGCAGATTTCCGGCTGATGAGCAGACGCGCGGTGGATATGTTGCTGGATTATGGAGAGGCAAACCTGTATCTCCGCGGGATTGTTTCCCAGTTAGGCCTGCGTACGGCAGTTGTGAGCTATGCACGCAAGGCGCGCGAGGCAGGCAGGACACATTATCCCTTGCACAGGATGCTCTCGCTGGGTGTTGACGGTATCACATCCTTTACGGCCAAGCCTATGCGAATGATTTTTTATGTGGGGATGATTCTGCTGGTGCTCGACATAGGCATGGCGATCTATATACTGGGCTCATATCTGAATCATGCGGTGATTTCGGGTTGGACGTCAATCATGCTTTCGCTGTGGTTTCTGGGAAGTCTGATTCTGATGGCACTTGGAATCATAGGCGAATACATTGGTAAAATTTATATCGAGTCGAAGCATCGTCCGCGCTATAGTGTTGCCGACGAGTTATTTGATTGAATAAATAAACAGATGGATAACAAGACATTCAGGCGTGTATTGGGCGAACGTCTCGGGCGGAGCGCAAAGGACGTGGACACTTTAATTGGAGCTCTTGCGGGATTGCTGGTAGAGAATTCGCAATTAATGAGAGTACTGGCTGTGCCCGGATTCGGTTCGTTCGTGCCGGTGAAGCATGAGGAAAAGATCATAACGGACTTGTCCACGGGAAAGCGCGTGCTTCTGCCACCGGAGATTGCACTGGAATATGTGCCGGGGAGTACGATGCGCCGTATGGTCGATCCGACTGCGCCTATACCGTCTGATGCTCCTGATGCCCCTGGTGGAATGTTGACTCTCCCGGCTGCTGGAGAAGTACTGGCGGACACATGTTCTATCGAAGCGGATGCTGCCGAGCGTTTTCTTTCAGAGTTTTTTCATCTGGTAGAGGAAGAAGACGGCCGGTCGGGAGTGGTGACTATCAAGGGTATAGGCGAATTCAGGGGGCTTGTTTTCAAGCCGGACGAAGCTCTTGCTGAGGAAATCAATCAGCCTTTTGCGATGTTCGAGCCTGTTGAACTGGAAGATTCCGTGAGCGAGAGCGATCTTGAGGGTACAGTGTCCGATGTTTATCCCGCTGAAGTGGAGAGTCAGGACGAGGAAATCCGTGCAGAAGCAGTTGAAGAGCCGGTGGAAGCAGAAGAGGAGCATGAGCAAGAGCAATCCGGCGAGTTTACCGAGGGGATTGAAGAGGAGCCGATGCCGGCCGGGGAGTTATCAAGCGAGGAGAAGGAGGATGATTCTTCGGACGAGACTGTGGATGAGCCTTATGAGGAGACTGTGCAGCGAAGCAATACAGGGCTGATGGCGGCGGTGATAATCGGTGTGCTGTTTGCGTTTGCCGCAGGCTTTGTAGCGGGCAGATATTCCGTTGTGCCAGCCGTGCAGGACACACCGGTGACGGATACGGCGGTCGCGGCAGTCAGTGACACTGTGCGAACCGTTGCGGATGATACGATCGCACCTGTTGAAGAGGCTCCGACGACGGAGCGCGAGGCGGAGAAGCCTGTATATGACACTGTGACATCCACCCGTTTCCTGGCTACTATGGCCAGGGAATACTATGGCAAAATGGAGTATTGGGTGTATATCTACAAGGCTAACGAAGATCATCTTGCCAACCCGAATAGAATCCGTCCCGGTACACGAGTGAGGATTCCAAAGATTGAGGAATATGCAGTTTCAGCGGGTGATTCTGTAGATCTTGAGGCGGCGCGCAGGCTTTCTGAAGAAATCTACGCACCGTATCGTCGCTGACTATTGCAGAAGCCAAAATTAATGCGTAAATTTGCAGTCGCAAAACAAGCGGCCGGTTCGGTAGCTCAACTGGATAGAGCATCTGCCTTCTAAGCAGACGGTTTCGGGTTCGAGTCCCGACCGAATCACAAAAGAATCCTATTAATGAAATCTTTAACTATGGCTTCGGGTCGTAGTTAAAGATTTTTGTTTTATGCGCCATGTAATTAGGATAAGATAGTAATCTTTAAGCGGGTTGAGGCTTTTTTAGAGTTTTTTATATCGGGCTCTCAACATTTGTTGAGAAGCGGCATGCGAGGATTGATTAATTTTGCCACCAAAATCAATCAAGATCTGCAATGAGAAACCGACTGATATTATTTCTTTGGCTGTGCTGTGGTGTAGCTGCTGCAGCGCAGACGGAGGATACTGATTCTATCGCTACCAGGGAACTTAAGGAAGTAGTTGTCGAAGGGCGGAATGAACGGTTGGGCGCAGAAGTTTCGACTTATGTGCCTACATCCAGGCAAAAGAATGCAGCGCAGACTGCGGCGGATTTATTGAACCGTATGGCTATTCCACAGCTCCGTATATCTCCGGACGATCAAATTACAGATCCGGCAGGAAAGAGTGTGGATGTGTTCATCGATTTTCTTCCGGCCAGCAGTGATGATATGCAGGGTATGCGGATTCAGGATGTAAAGAGGGTTGAATACTATGATTTTCCAACAGACCCTCGTTTTCAGGGCAAGGCTCACGTTGTGAACTTCGTGATGCAGAAATACGAGTACGGAGGATATGTGAAGGCATTCGGCTGGGAGAATACAAGCAATGCCGGACAGCTAAGCATATACAGTAAGCTGCAATATAAGCGCATGACATTCGATATTGCAGCCGGAACATTTTACCTCACGCAAAAACATACGGGAGGCGATACGTATGAAACATTCCGGCTGCCGCAGTCGGACGGAACCACGAACGTATTCGAGCGAAACTCTATCCAGAGTAGCGGAGAGCTGCGCAAACGAATTTACTGGCCGACGTTCAAGGCGCTGTATTCAACAGAGAAGATAATGCTTCAGAATGTGGTAGGTGCGAGTTTCGACCATACTCCGGCTGATGACCGGTCGGGATATGTAGTATATACACCTGAAATATCGTCACGCACCGATTATTCGCAAAAGACATCCAATCGCGTAAATTCATTATCATATAATGGTTATTGGAATTTTATTCTGAACGATAATAATTCAATCAGTTTCACTTCGAGTTATGACTATTCGTTCACCCGAAGCAACAACACGTATTCAGAGAGCGACGGCGCCGAATATTACAACGGAGCAATGGACCACTCGCATCAATTCAGGGGCGATCTAATATATTCCCATTCCTTCGGCAAGTGGGGAACATTGAACCCTATGATGCAGGTGATGATAGTCTCCAACAACACAAGCTATTCGGGCACGGCATCGCAAACGGATAATGCACATACCTATCGAGTGGGGCCCGGTATTCAATACAGTGTGTCGAAAGGAAAATTCTACGGGCTGGCCGGATTCGGCTATCACTGGAACCGCCAGAAGTTTCTTGATTACCATGATGACTCGGCGGCTCCGTGGGTTGATTTGTCGTTGCAGTATTCTCCGAAGGACAGTCATTCGATTCGAGCGGAATTCCACCATATGCGTTCTATTCCGAGTTCAAGCTATCGTTCGCAGGCGATGATTCAGAGCAATCCGCTGATGTATTATACAGGTAATCCCAATCTTGTGTCATACGGGAGCTACGATGTGGGAGCGAACTACACGTTCATCCCCGGGAATAAGTTCAGCCTATCAGCTTTTGCGTCAACGTGGATTGTGACAAACAGGTATGTGTATGATTACGAGCCCACCGCAACGCATATCGTGCGAAGGATCATACAGCCCGGAGGCGGATATTCGAAATGGGATTATGGCGTCTATGCGACGCTCAGGCTATTTGACCGCAGCTTGCAGCTAAGCGCCCAGCTGAACGCTGCGTCCGTGCACAACGGAGCCCCGTATAACTACAACAAGACTCATCCGGTCTATGCCTTGAAAGCAACTTATTATTGGGGAAAATGGACCTTCTCGGGACTATTTTATTCCACACAAGGTTATTCGGACGGGTGCATGGTCGGGACATGGATGCGGACAAAGACCTATTACATGCTTTCGGCGGGATGGTCGAACCGGTCGTGGAATCTAAATCTGCAACTGGCTAATTTCGGTCGATGGAACTGGCGAAGCGATGAAAGCGAGATGCGGAGCCGCTATTACGACAAAATAGAGCGTACGTATTCGATAAATGATCATGCGTTGGCACGGCTGTCGGTGACATATACTTTCGGCTACGGGAAAAAAGTGGAACACGGCGACGAGGCCACGCAGCAGTCGGCTATAGACTCGGGAATATTGAAATGAGACCTTTAAATAGAATATAGAAACAGCAAATGACATGAATGAGCCTCCTTCGACAGTGATGCCGGAGGAGGCTATGCTCAGCGGGGAGAGATTCAGGCGAGAATCTGGGCGGCGTGATCTTTGGTCTTTACTTCTTTCGGGGTAATTATGCGCACGATTCTGCCTTCGGGGTCGATAATGAAGGTGGTACGGAATGTGCCCATATATTTTCTACCGTACATGGATTTTTCGCCCCATACGCCGAAGTCTTCGAGAAGTTTATGATCGGGGTCGGAGATCAGTGGGAAGGGAAGTGAGTTTTTGGCAATGAACTTCTGATGCGAGGCCGCGGAGTCGGCACTTACTCCGATAACCTGATAGCCGGCCTGCTGCAGTGCGCTGTAGTTATCGCGAAGGTTGCAAGCCTGGGCCGTGCAGCCGGAAGTCATGTCTTTGGGGTAGAAATATAAAGCAATGGACTTGCCGGGATAGTCGCTGCGCTTGACTTCCCGACCGTTTTCATCAAGGCCCAGTGTGTCGGGCACGATGTCGCCAATTTTGTAGCTCATAATATTGTGAGGATTTATGGAATGGATGAGAATATCTTCAGGTGTCCAAATGGAACTTTCGCGAAATTTCAGAAAAGCAGCTCGCGGAGGATGGCATCGGAGCGTAGCCACTCTTCTTCGGGAATAACAAGGTAGTTGTTGCGAAAGTTCAGTGTTCCGTTCCTGATGAAAGGCCCGGCGACATCAAGGAGAGTGGTGCGCTCGTTTTCGGACAAGTCCTTCGTGTCAAGTCCTTTGGCTGTTCGGAGCGCGGTGATAAGCTTGTCGTTGAGTCGGTCGCGATGGTCTTCCTCATCTATTACACATATGGGAAATGGGGCATCGGGCGCAGTGTATGCGCGGATGTCGGATGGATTGTATCGGCGTATGCCATTGGCATCGAGTGAATGTGCTCCCGGGCCAAGGCCGAGATATGGCTGGCCGGTCCAATATGCAGAGTTGTGTTTTGACTGTCGGCCGGGACGGGCGAAGTTCGAGATTTCATAGTGGATGTATCCGGCCGTTCTAAATTTGTCGCACATGAGGGAGTACATAGATTCGACCAGCTCTTCAGAGGCTTCTTCTATGCGTCCTTCCTCGAGACGCCGGGAAAGCAGAGTACCGGGCTCATAGGAAAGACAGTACGCCGATATGTGTTCGGGATTCAATTCAATAAGCTGCTCGATGCTTTCGCTCCAGCTAAGGAGAGATTGTCCGGGGAGGCCGTATATGAGATCGCAGCTTATGTTGTCGAATCCGGCACGGCGTAAAACGCGGAAAGCATCCGCGGCTTCCCCGGCTGAATGGCGCCGCCCGACGGCGCGAAGTTCGGAGTCGATAAAGCTCTGTATGCCCATGCTTATGCGATTTACGCCGCAAAAACGCCAGTGGGCTGCCCGTTCGGGCGAGACGTCCTCAGGATTAACCTCGACAGTGAACTCCTCACATTCATCAGGGATATATAGGTTCCCGGCAAGGATTTCAAATGATTCAGGGTCGAG
Source organism: uncultured Bacteroides sp. (assembly GCA_964493495.1). Classification (GTDB taxonomy): domain Bacteria; phylum Bacteroidota; class Bacteroidia; order Bacteroidales; family Muribaculaceae; genus CAG-873. The sequence continues at coordinate 81,544 of CAZBNM010000002.1, read as the reverse complement.
AATCGAGGGCGTACCTCCGCCGAAATATAGGGTAGGATAGGGAGGGGCTGTCCCTAATTCGTTTTTACGGAGCTTGTATTCGAGGATGATCCGATCCACGGTTGCATGTACGCGACGTTTATCGGCGATGGAATAGAAATCGCAATATGCGCACTTGCTGTGGCAGAATGGGATGTGGACGTAGATCATGCTTAGAAGCTCTTGGGCTTTCTTCCGCAGAGGGCGAGGAAGGGACAGAAGGGCGAACAGCCCTTGTTTTCCGGGCACTGGGCGAATGGAACTTCAGGGTCGAATATTTCTTCGACCAGATTCTGCAACAGGGGGCGGAATACGGTGGAAACCTCCCGGAAATCCTCGAGTACAGCTTTGTCTTTTCCGCTACCATAGACTATCGGGTCGAGGGCCTGATCGGAAAATGCGTTACGGATGCGGTAGATAAGCGGCTGTATGGGGCCTTCGAATCCGGCCATGTCCTTGTATGCCTCGCAATATGTGAGAAGCTGGAACACGGCGCCGCTGTTTGTGCTGTAGGCAGGATCGGTGAGACGTTCGATAAGCACGGCGTTTGCGTCGCTTCCGGTTTTGTAGTCAATGAAGCGCAGGGAGTCTGTCGAAGGCCGGTCCACGCGGTCGATATACATCTTGAAGTTGACAGCGAGGTCGGGTGTTACTTGCCAAATTCCTTTCACTTCCTTTTCGCCTTCGAGATAGACAAAGTCTGTTCCATCCGGCGTAAAGTGCCGGATTTCCTGGCGAAGGAGTTCCTGTATCATTCGGAATATGGCCGAAGCGATGGTCTGTTCTTCCGAGGTCTGCGGTGGTGCGGGACGTTCTTCCCGGAATTTGCGTGGATGGCGGAATTCGAATATGGCGGCATCGATGAGCGGGCGGATGTATCGCTCGGGTTCGGCGAGCCAACGGGCAATGTCGCGGGAGCTTACCGGACGCCCTTCGAAGTCGTGATATAGATTCTGGAATACGCGGTGGAAGATGCTTCCGTATTCAGCATTGGTGATATAGTTTACTATTTCCGAATCGGAGCGTAGGCCTGCCACGTACGAAAGATAGAACTGCAGAGGACAGGAGAGGTAGGTTTTGAGGCCGGATGCGGAGATGAATTTGGAACCTCCTGCTTTGAACTGTTCGAGTGCGCGGCGCACGTGCTCGTTTTTCTCCACGGTGATAACTCTCCCACTGCCAGCACCTGCAGGCAATACCATCCGGCGTGTCTTAATGTCGAGATCGGGCAGCAAGAACTTAAGCTGACTGATATAGCGGCTTTCTTCGCCCGAGCCGTTTACGCCCGTGCGGGAGTCGTAAAGAAGACTTATGCGGCGTGCCCCGGCGACAAGACGGTAGAAGCAATATGCATAGACTCCTTCTCCTTCATTAAGCTCCGGAAGTCCGTAGTCCATGCGCAGGATATTGGGAATCATCGTCTTGTCGTACTGCTTGCGGGGATAGGTGCCCTCGTTCATCGATAGAATGATGACGTTCTCGAAGTCGAGCGCGCGGGTTTCGAGGACGCCCATAATCTGCAAGCCCTTCAATGGGGTACCTGATACGGGAGTCTGGGCGGTGGAAAATAATCGGTCGAGGAGTATGAAGAAGGATTTATCCGTTATCTCTACACCGGATGCCATTGCGAGGTCGAGAATTTCCTGAACCTCGTTGCGGAAGCTGTTCAGTAGTTTTGTCTCCAAGGTCTTTCCGGAAAGATTGGAGGCCTTTTCGAGGCCGGTGGAAAGCCAGTCGATCAATACGGTAAGGTATTCGGCTACCTTAATGGCATCGAATCCGCTGACGGGACGGAAAACGATGGCAGCCAGTTCCTCATCGGCTTCAGCAATAAGCTCCGGGCGTACGTTGAAGACATGTTCGTCCGCAATGTGTCGAAGCACCTTTTCAGTGGCCTCTCCACAAATGAGACGAATGTGCGGATGGCCCAGCACGGACACGACATCCTCGTAGAAAAAGCTTACTTCGCCTCCTGAGATGTGGACTCTCCGCTGCATCATTATTATGCTTTCCAGGAGCTTTGCAAATGTAGTGGAAGAGTAGGGCACGCCCATGGTGATGTTAACGGCCTCGATTTCTTCCGGAAGCGAGAACAAAACGGGCATGAGAAGATTCTCATCGGGGAGGACTATCGCGGTGTTCAGGGGATTGGCTGTATCGATGATGTTTTCCCGTGAGAGCCAATCCTTGAGAATCTTATGGACGGCTTTGGCTTGAGCTACTTTGGATGGAGCAGCGATGACGTCGATTTCTTTTCTTTCGGCAGTGATAGCCGGTTTGGAAAAATCAAAGGGTTCCCGAAGCTCCCGTGCGAGAGACGCGATGCGGGATATGGCCTTGTTGGACGGCCCATGTTCGCCGAGAAGATGTGTGGTGCGATCGATGTCCCAGAAGAAATCGGCTACGCCAAGATCATGCAGACGTTTCATGACCAGAGTCTCCACTGTTGAGGGGTTTCCGAACCCTACGAAAACATAGTGTGTGGAGTCCTTGACATCATCGGGGGAAAGATTCTTGATGTATTTCCAGGCAGCGCGTGCGGTGGAGCCGGCAGTTCCGAGATTGCGCTCGCGCAGTTTCCGATGGAACACGGCGTAAATATCGCCCTGCAAGTCCCAGAGGGTCTTGAAATTGTTGCGGAGACTGTCTCTGTCTTTTTCGTCGGAGAGATGTAGCCAGAAGGAGGAGTCGCTATCGTTCAATAATTCCGATTCGCGCGTAAGACGGCTTTCGCCCCAGAGACGTCTCACAAGTTCCTTCTGTTCCGGGTCGAGGAAATCACTCTGTATTTCCTTTATATGGCGGATATTTTTGAACAATGCGGAGGCATCGGCCAGCGAGGAGTCGATTTCGTTGAAGTCGCTCAGCATCATGTCGCCCCAGAAAATAAAGGATTCAAAACCGCCTACGCCATCGGCGCGTCCGGCCCGGGCGTACACTTCGCGCACGGCCTCATAGAGCGTGAACAGAAGTTCGTTTCGTCCGCCTTCGCTGAAGCCGGCAAAATGCGTCATCAGTCGGCTGAAGGTGACAAAGCGAGGCATTATCACGGGGTTTACGCCGCTGATACTATTTCGGATATACTGACGCAGAAACTTGGATGCCCGCTTGTTTGGGGTTACAAAAGTATAGTCTGCAAGCTTTTCGTTGCCCTTATCTACATAATACCCGGCAATACTGCCGAGGAATGTTTTTCCCCCGCTCATGGTTTATTTCCGGATTTGCATGAGAATCTTAATGGCGAGATCGAAGAAGACGATTTTGGAATTGCCATTGGCAAGAATGTCGCGTCGCGCATCGTTCATGGCATCGAACAGAGCTATGACATTGCGCTCGTTCACGAACGGATGAAAGCGGGAACTGAACTGTGCTTCCTCGGGCGAAAGTGTGGATACGTAACGTCCGGCGGAGGTATGGAGCATGAGGTTTTCTCGTAGAAGCCGTGAACAATAGTCCACAAAACGCACCTGCTGCTCGCGTCCGCGTGCGCTCATGTCGTTGGCCCACTTGCGGAGTGAAGGGAGGTCTCGCTTGAAGCCTTTGCGCATCAGATCGGCAAACAGGTCAAGCATACGGGACGCCGCTTCATCGGAGCTGCACCGGCCCTCGGCTGCCGTGAGGCTTCCTTCGGCGAGGCGTGCTATTTCCGCGGCTGCCGGACCGTCGATACCTTTATGCAAAAGGTATGTCTCGACCTCGGCATCGGTGTATCGTCGCACGAAAATACGCTGGGTACGTGAATATATCGTAGGAAGTATCTCGGTGGATTTGTCGCTTGTAAGGACGAAAACCGTATCGGCGTAGGGCTCTTCTATGAGCTTCAGGAGTTTATTGGCTGTACTTGGGTGCAGACGTTCGGGCAACCACATCAGCACGGCTTTGTATTCAGAGGAACGTGTACGGAAGTTGAGACGGCGTTGAAGTTCCGAGCCTTCCTCGACATACATCTGCGGCTGACCGGCGGGAGAGTCGAGTGCCTCGAGCCACTTATCGAAATCCATGAAGGGACTTTCGGTGATGAAATGCCTGAACTCGTCGATATAGTCTTCGGAAACGGTGGCCTTTCCGCTACCTCGCTTGATAACGGGATAGCTGAAAATCGTGTCGGGATGGTTGAAACTCTCGTGCTGTCGGCATGCGGGACAGGTGCCGCAGCTGTCGCCGTCGTGTCGGTTCTCGCAGTGGAGGTATTGGACATAGGCCCTGGCCAAAGCGAATTTGCCGCTACCTGCAGGTCCTTCGAGCAGCAGTGCATGAGGGACGCGGGCTGTATCCACAAGCTCGCGCAAGCGAGTTTTCTCTTCTTCGTGGCCGGGTATATCGCTAAACTTCATTATTTTTCGATGTGTCCGTGGGAGGCTACATATTCGCGGAGCTCGCTGAAAAGGCGTGTGGCGAAAACGAAATCGTTGAGGGCCCGGTTGCCAGTTGTGTATATCTGGCTCATGTCGCCAACCCACTCACGATAGCCCTTGTTGATGAAGATGATATTCTCGCCAATGCCCAAGACGGAATTCATGTCGTGAGTATTTATGACGGTCGTGATGTTGTACTCGTGAGTGATGTCACTGAGGAGCTCATCGATTAGAATCGAGGTTTTGGGATCGAGACCGGAGTTAGGTTCGTCGCAGAAAAGATACCTGGGATTCAGAGCGATAGCACGTGCAATAGCCACGCGTTTCTGCATTCCGCCGGATATCTCTGCGGGATATTTATTTTCCGCCCCCCGGAGGTTCACACGCTCGAGACAGAACATTGCGCGCTCGAGCATTTCGCTCCGGCTCATATCGGTAAACATCACCAATGGGAACATGACGTTATCCAGAACTGTCTCGGAATCGAAAAGTGCCGAGCCTTGAAAGAGCATGCCTATTTCTTTCCGGAGCTCTTTCATCTGTTCGTTGGTGAAGGCGAGTGTGTTTCGGCCATCAAACAGGATCTCCCCGGAATCGGGACGCAGGAGCCCGACGAGACATTTGAGCATAACGGTTTTTCCGGAGCCGCTCTGACCGATAATCAGGTTGGTCTTGCCTGTTTCGAACTTGGCGCTTACGTCGTGAAGCACCGTCTTACCGTCGAAAGATTTTACCAGATTTTTTACTTCAATCATTGCAGCAGGAGTTTAGTGAGAATCACGTCGAACAAAAGAATGAAAATGCTGCTGACGACAACACCGTTGGTGCTGGCCTTACCGACCTGCAGGGCGCCTCCTTTGACGAAGTATCCGTAGAAGGAGGATACGGAGACGATGATGAATGCGAATACGACGCACTTGATCAGGCCGTACCATACATACCACTCCTGGAACATTGCCTGCAGGCCGTAGATGTAGCGGGAGGAGGGGATGAGATCGGTGAATACCGTGACGAGATAGCCTCCGACGAAAGATGTGCCCATGCAGATAATATCCAGAACCGGCATGAAGAGCACAAAGCCCACAATCTTAGGCATGACAAGATAGTTGGCGGAATTTACACCCATGATTTCCAGTGCGTCGATCTGCTCGGTCACACGCATGGTGCCTATTTCCGACACTATGCTGGATCCGACTTTACCCGCGAGAATCAGACAGAGGATGGAATTGGAGAATTCAAGCAGAACGATGTCGCGAGTGGCGAGTCCGACCGAGTAGGCCGGCATGAGCGGCGAAGTGACGTTTAGCTGCATCTGGATAGTGCAGACTGCGCCCATGAAAACGGAAATGATAATGACAAGGGGTATGGAATCAACACCCAGCTTGGAGATTTCGTTGACGACTCTTCGGAGCGAGATGCTGAATTTGTCGGGCCATGCGAAGACGCGCCCGAGAAATGAGCAGTAGCGTCCGAAATTGGCAATTGAATCAGTTAGTAACATCTGATCGGAATTGGTTTTATTTGCAAAATTAGCGAAAATTCCTCAAATAAACTCACTCGCTTCCGCCAAAATCGGCGGAAGCGAGTGGAAAAGTCCGATAAGATGCGGGTTTATAGTCGGTTATGAGATTGCTTAAAGTTGCTCGGAGCACAGCCGTATGAAAAAATTATTTATAGAGGAAGCGGCGGATGGAGCGTTTGGGCGTTTTTTCAAACTCAACGGGTTGCAGCTCGATGCCTTCGATACGTTCGTATGGAGCGAGCATCGAATTCAGTTCCTTACGATTGCTTTCCATCAGTTCTGCCATTTTCGCCGGGCCCATTTCCGCCATTGCGTCCGGATCGGGGTAAACAAGCGCGAAGAGATGACCGCTGCGATCTACCACGAGACATTCATTGACATAGGGCATGTTGCTAAGTTTTGCTTCGATTTCCTCGGGGTATATATTCTGTCCGTTGGCACTCAGGATCATCGTTTTGTAGCGACCCCGGATGTAGATGGTGCGCCCACCCGGACCGGCAACCATGCCCATATCGCCGGTATGAAGCCATCCATCCTCCTCGAGCACGGCCTCTGTAGCATCCGGATTCTTGTAGTAGCCTTTCATGACGTTGAGACCCCGCACCATTATTTCGCCCTGAGGTGACTCTCCATCCCGGAGCGACAGCGATTCGTCACGTAGAATCTTGGCTTCCATGATGTTGCTGAGAGTCCGACCGGCGGAAGTGGGAACGAAACGACGCCATGGAGTGTAGCTGATGAGGGGCCCGCATTCAGTCATTCCGTATCCGACCGTGAAGGGGAAATGGATTTTGTGCAGGAAGTCCTCAACTTCCGGATTAAGGGCAGCCCCACCGACAATCACTTCCTCGAATGCTCCTCCAAATGCTTCCACGAGCTTTGCGCGGATCATGGCGTAGAGCGCCTTGTCGAGCAATGGAACTGCAAGTACCCAACGGAGCGAGGGTTTTGAAATCATAGGCACAATCATGTTGCGGTAGATTTTCTCGAGGATGAGAGGTACGCAGATGATGAGAGAGGGCTTTACCTGGCTCATGGCCTTGACGAGGAGCGCCGGGGTGGGGATTCGTCCGAAAAGGGTGATGTGTGTGCCCACGGCGAGGGGCACGAGCATATCGAAGGCGCAGCCGTAGGCATGGGCCAGAGGGAGGAACGAGAGGGCACGCGAGCCGCAGTAATGCAGACGTGATCGAATGCCGAATACTACATTGCCGCGCAGGTTGTCCAGACTCAGCATGACGCCTTTAGAGAAGCCGGTGGTTCCGGAGGTGTAATTGATGACGGCCGTGGCGGAGCCATCGATCTTGGGATATCTGATATCTTTTGCGGAGAAACCGTTGGGATATCGTTTTCGGAAACGGCGCGATAGGCCGCGAACGACAGATGCATATGATCGGTTGCCTTTTCCGAGCCAGCCCAGTGCATCAGGGTTTTCCGCGACGACTTTGCGTTGGTCGATAGATACGACACAGCGGAGTTCCGGGAAGTCTTCGATTTTAAGTTCGCGCCAGGATGAGTCGCTTACAAAGAGCATCACAGAGTCCGAGTGGTTGATGATATGAGTCGCGTCAGCCGGAGTGAAATCCGACAGGATCGGGACAATGACGGCGCCATAACTGATTGTGGCCATAAATGTCACCACCCATGTAGGCGTGTTCTTTCCCAGAAGGGCTATTTTGTCGCCGGGCATAACTCCTGTGAGTTCAAAAAACAGATGTAGCCGAGCTATTCTTTGAGCGAAAGCGCCATAGCTCAGGGTCTTGCCCGTGCTGTAGTCTGTAAGGGCCGGGAGAGAGAAGTTATCGGCAAAACTTTGCGCGTAAATCTGTAATAAATCATCGTACGGAGCTGTTCCGTATTCCCCTTCGAATTCAAAATTTTTGTGCATGGCGTTACTTGGTTGGATTAGCATTGGTGTGAATTTACGTGTTCTTGCCGACATCCGGACGATGACTCGGATACTGCAAGGGTACACATTCTAAAATTGTGTGCAAGGGTAAATTGTTCGAGATGAAAAACATGTTCTATAACACATTGATCTGTATCAGTCTGTGGGTCAGCGTATTAATGGGTGCGCGCAAGGGTTTGTGAATATTGTTTCACTTTTTTTAAGTGGGTTTTTCTTTCAAAAATGTCTCAAAATTACTAACTTTGAAAGTGCAATGAGTCGCCGGTCCCATACCGGACCGAGGGCAATTGCGCAGAATCTTAACCCTTAACAGCCTGTCTTATTAAAAAATAGCCTGAAATACTATCATGGAACAGACCTTTGTGATTCTCAAGCCCTCGACAATTTCCCGCAGTCTTGTTGGAGACATCATCGAACGTTATCAGCGCAAAGGTCTCAAGATATCAGGCATAAAAATGATGCAGCTTGACGAGAAGATTCTGCGTGAGCATTACGCACATCTCGTGGACCGTCCATTCTTTCCTCTTCTGCTCAAATCAATGATGGCAACGCCTGTAATCGTGATGGTTCTGGAAGGTAAGGATGCTGTGAGTGTTGTGAGGGCCATGACGGGCGCTACAAATGCACGTCTTGCCGCTCCGGGCACTATCAGAGGCGATTTCGGAATGAGCGGCCAGGAAAATCTCGTGCATGCCTCAGATTCAGTGGAAAATGCGAAGATTGAGGTTGCGCGTTTCTTCCGGCCGGATGAGATCTTCAGTTACGATCTGATTACTTCTTCCGCGATCTATTCACCTGACGAGATGAGCTGACTGACAATTATTCTACAATCTATTCGTAAAAACGCTCCAAAACACACTCCGATAAGGAAAACTTGAATATGTCTATCATAAGTTGCTTAAAGAAAACATTACTGACAGTTTCGATTATAGCGTTCGGCGCCGTGTCCCAGGTCACAGCGCAGGATTTCCGTCTTCCGGGCCAACATCAGTCGCAACACGATAAGCTTTTGGCCAATCAGGGCAATGCCGGTATTCAGGTCGACAATACTACGAAATATCTTGAATCTCTTTTCAACGAGGAGGAAGAACCTGAATTCGACATCTACACCGAGGGATGGGAGTCGGGTCATGTGAACTGTTATGCCGGCATGGAAGTGCCGGATCGCGTTGTGATCGATGTTCATAAATTCTCTATGCCACATCCCGGCTATCTGACATCGCCTTACGGCTATCGCCGCCGTTTCAAGCGGATGCACAAGGGTGTGGATATAAAAGTCTATATCGGCGATACAATCCGTGCGGCTTTTGACGGCCGTGTGCGCATCACCAACTTCGAGCGCAGGGGATATGGCAATTATGTTGTTATCCGTCACACCAATGATCTTGAAACGGTTTACGGCCATCTGTCGGCTTTCCTGGTAAAGCCTGACCAGTATGTGAAGGCCGGAGACCCGATTGCTCTTGGTGGCAACACGGGCCGTTCGACGGGCCCGCATCTTCATTTCGAGACGCGCTACATGGGATACGCTATCAATCCGTGTGCTATTTTCGATTTCGCAAACCAGACGACGCATACCGACACATATACGTTCGACAAGAATACATACCAGAACGCCCGTAATTTCTCGCCAGAGGCCAATAACCGTTATGCGGCAGAGTACCGTAAAGCGAATCCTGTCAAGCCTTATGTGGCACCGACAGGAAAGACATCCGGCAAGAGCACGGCAAGTGCTTCCTCGACATATAAAGTCCGCTCGGGGGATTCGCTTAGTAAGATCGCAAGCCGAAACGGCACTACTGTGGCTCGTCTTTGCCGCCTCAACGGACTTACAACGAAGTCGAAACTAAAGCCCGGCCAGACTCTGAAACTGCGCTGAGGATAAAATCGGATATTAGGAATCAGGCTACGGTTTATAATCGTGGCCTGATTTTTTAAATTTGTGTGCGATAGTTGGTTACCCTTGTCTCAGAGGCTTAATACACCTGTACTGCATGAGTACTGCAGTGTATTGTTAAATGGTTTTTAGTGGACGGATTATTTGCAAGAGCGTTATTTTAGTGCGAACTTTGCAAAGAAGAAACTGAACAATTCATAGCCAATCATTTTATAATCCATGAAAAAAACACTTATTTCGGTTGTGCTGACGGCATTTGCGGCCGTCACCTCCGTGGCAGAAAATGTCGGAGCGGGCAGCTATCTTACCGCTTTCCCCGGAACAGATGCCGCAGGCCGCAATGCTTACCCGACTGCAACACCGGCGCTATCGGGGCGTGCAGCAGAACTTCCTCCTCCCACTAACGACTGGTGGAGCAACGAACTCATCAATCCTCACGGCGCGGGGATATTCAATTATCCGATGGGCCTGAAGCCAGTGGACGAAGGTCTGGTTCTGGTTCGTCCGTTCGAGCAGCAGGCGATTACGGCCGAGAATCCTCTCCTTGTGGGAATTGAGGGCCTGACGGCACCACAGACGACAGTATGCGACCATTCCGACTGGACCGTGACGATCAGCTGGAAGAACGGATCGAAGTGGATGGAGGCAATAATGGGACAGGGTATGCCTCTTGTGTACTTTACGCGTTCGAACGGTGCCGGTCCTGTGCGAGTGACTTTTACGGCAGGTACAGCGAGAGCGCTTGAACCGAATATCGTAATTATTACCGGCTGTTACAATAATGCCAAGTATGTGCTTTATGCACCGACGGGCGCAAGCTGGAATGTAAACGGAAATACAATAACATCGGATCTCAATGGTAAAGACTACTGGACGGCAGGTATGCTTCCCGAGGATGTCGACGCTGAGAAGGCTGCGCGCTCGTGGGCTGAAAGTGCGTTTGCTTTTCCGAAGGACACGCGAGCAGAATGGACCTATACCCCAGCCGACGGGCGAGTGGTATCGCGCTTCAGTGTAAGCACCGATGTGAAGGAAGGCCGCTCAGACGCATCGCCGATTATCGGGCTTTTGCCACATCACTGGGCGAATCTTGCTGACGGGCAGAACGTGCAGCCCGGAGGCGAGGGAACATTCAATACTGTCCGCGGCACGCTCAAACTTGCCAAGACAAAGAGTTTCGCAACGGAGAGGATATTTACGGGAATCCTCGGGATGCTTCCGGCAGTGCATATGAGCGAGACGGGTTATGATTTTGAAACCTTGAAACGACTTGTAGACAATATATACAGTGATAACGGACTTAGCGACTGGACGGATTCGTATAATGACGGACAGCTCCTAAACCGAATGGCACAGACGGCTCTTGTAGCTCGAGAGGCAGGTTATGAAGAGGGCGCAAGGCGGCTTATCGATAAGACAAAGAGCCATCTTGAGCGCTGGCTAACCGCAACGCCCGGTGACATAGCATTTGTCTTTTATTATCATGAGCCTTGGAAGAGCCTGCTTGCGTATCCTGCAGGTCATGGACAGGACTCCAATCTGAATGACCATAATTTCCATTACGGTTACTTTATCGAGGCAGCCGCGGCAGTAGCGACATTCTATCCTGAGTGGGCCGAGAAGTGGGGTCCGATGATAGATCTGATAGTCCGCGACATCGCGAGCCTCTCCCGGACGGACACTATGTTCCCGTATATGCGCTCGTTCAGCCCCTATTCAGGTCACTGTTGGGCAAACGGCTTCTCAACTCTGGGTGCAGGTGCGGATCAGGAGTCGACATCCGAGGCAATGGCCGCGCATTCGGCACTTATCAAGTGGGGTGAAGTACGCGGAAACAAGGAGCTCAGAGATGCAGCCGTATGGATGTACACGACAGAGCTTTCGGCTATACAGGAATATTGGTTCGACACACAGGGACGCAACAGACCTGCAGGTTATAGGGCGGCACTTGTATCACGGGTGTTTGCAAACGGATATGACGACCAGAATTTCTGGGGTGGCGGTATTGCAGGCTCATACGGAATCCAGATTTATCCGGTTCAGCCTTCGTCGGCTTATCTGGTGCACGACGCCGTCTATGCTGAAAAGCTTTGGAATGCCATGTGCAGTGAAACCGGAATACTCCGAGGAGAGGACAACAGCAATATATGGTACGACGCGTGGACACAGTTCCTGGCGCTGCTGGATCCGGCTCAGGCGCTGACATTCTATGAGGCTCAGAAGAGTCGGATGGGCAAGAAATTCGGTGCAACCGAGGCTTTGACATATTATTGGATTCATAGTCTTGCGGTTGCGGGAACTCCGGATTTTACGCTGACCGCTGATTCGCCAATGGCCCAGGCTTATCGCAATGGGCGTTCGGTGACATATGTTGCTTCGAACTATACGGCAAAGGCGCGGACAGTGAAATTCTCCAACGGACAGACGCTGGATGTTCAACCATTCTCGAACGCGTTCGTGACTGACGGGGATGTAGAACCTGTTGTGCCGCCGGTGAAACCGGACCCTGAACAACCCGATCCGAATGACCCTGATCCCGTAAATCCGAACGAGCCCGGAGGTGAGTGTCTGACGATGTCGTCGGCTGCAACAGAGGGAGAGTTCAAGGGGGCCTATACCATCGGATTCTCGACACTCGAGGATGGGACGAGCGTGCGCATAAGGGCAAACTTCGACAAGGAGAACGAGTATATAGGTTTTGCCGGTCCATGGCTTTTCAATGAAACTTCGGGGTTTGCAGAGGTGCCGATGACTAAAGATGCCGATGGAGAATATGCGGCAGTGCTTACCGGCCTGTCAAAAGGACAAAGTGTAAAGGTTCGCGTAAAGATAGCTTTTGCAGGCGGCCTGGCTATAACAGAGTATTGCACATACGAGGTTGGCAAGAGCTGCGCTACGACGGGAGCCGGGATGCCTTCCGCAGATGTTCTGAACGTGACAATGTCACTTCGCGGCAGAGTGCTTTCGCTTCGCTCGGATGCAGATGCATATGCAACTCTGTTTGCGATGGACGGACGTCTGGTAGGGTCCTCGTCAATAGAGGGGGCATGTCCGGTTCACATCCCCTTGGGCAGTCTTTCGACGGGTGTCTATATCCTTCGTGTGGAGTCGGCTGAAGACTCGTATGCTCCCTATACCGCGCGAATTGTAGTTAAATAGTATTCGCAGGAGAATGTTAGAAACAATGCGGCTGTGTCGTATTCAAATACTACGACGCAGCCGCATTGTTTTTAGTCTGATTTTTAGAATTGCACGTTCTGAGCTTAGCTTCAACCTCGCCGAGATGTTAACTGCATTTTATTCGCCAGAGGAATTAAAGCGTTCCGAAATACGTTGAATTTCATCATGGGATAACTTGGCAGGCTCTAAATGCACAGCAGAACGCATGCCCGAGAGAAAGTCTTGAGATATTATGTCAGGAGTTTTATCCATTGTTATGCCATTGATTATTGCAGGCTGCAATACATGTGCTATCTTTTTCCCAGAGTCATATGGATTTTGGGGAGGTAAGGATATCTCAAGCATATCAGCAAACCCTTGTGCGTAGTGCCGATAGTCCGGTTCAAAATTATTGATCCCCCACTCATTAGCAAACTCGGTTAGTCCTTTCGGAAGCCCTTTCAACAATCCGAAGGCTGTAAAGTATCTGCACCGTTCATCCGGTGGAAGTATGACAGGTTTGATAGAGTCAGGAATACTTGCAATGTAATTTTTGGCTTCAATTGTGTCTTGTGGCAAATGCAGGTCATTATCCGCAACTTTCTTCAAACCTGCAATTATGCAATTTACCGGTGGCTTGTTTTCCTTCGAAAAATGTTCCAGTGAGTTTGCAAAAAAGGTTCCTTGCATATAACCAATGGCGTAATTAGTAATAGCAGATGAGTCCGTAAATTCTTGAAATCCATGGATATTTTCCTCGACACCGCGGTATAATTCTTTAATATTTTCATCCGTCTTAACGAATGGAAAGTCCTCTTCAATAATCTCAAGTATGAATTTGTAGCCTGCTACATAACTAAGAGAGTCAATCTGTGCATTTGAGGAGATTGAAAACAAGAGAGAAAAAATGAGTATAAATTTCTTCATAATTAATATCGTTATCTGCAAAGATATCCATTTTTAACTATATATACAAGTAAGAGAAAAAAAGAATTAGAGAACGGGGAGACTTTTATTATAAGATTTCTATAGTCTAAGTATAAAATAGCAGGTTTGTCGTTTTTTTATCGTTTTTTGAGTTCAGGTGCAAAAGCACGTTGATAATATTTTGTTGTTTTAAAAAAAATAAATAACTTTGCATGTGCAGACCGTATCGCAGAGGCCCGGTCAAGGGCAGTGCGGGTGGGTCGGCAGACATAATGGGAAGCGTTTACTCGACGCTCTTTCTTGACGTTCTGAAACCTGGAAAATTTCATTGAATGAGTCAAGAATGAAGCAAACAGTAGATGTCTTAGTGGATATGTATATTCCGCTGGATGCGACACGCGAGTGCCGTAATAGTGTGTATAACATATTCTGCGTGAGGCCTCTGCAAGTTTGCTCGTTCAACTCATTCGGGCAATTCCAGGGCCTCAGAACGTGGGACGAGCAACAGTACAGACCTCACGTTTTCTGTATATAAACCAATTAAAAGCCAAAGAGAGGGTCCGGCGGCAATTATACGATTGTGGATATAAAACATCGCCGGTCATTTTTAAAATACTTATTGGCGCTCATCATTGTGAGCACTGCATTCTTGTCCTCATGTTCTGCGACCAAAACAATTGGTTTGACCTGTAAGGAACGTCAAATAGAGATTTATGTTGATGACGAATATTTAGGTCGCGATCTGGTATACTATACTGTTCCCAAGGGGAGAGAATATATCGAGATCTCTTGCCGGGAAAATGGTATTGAAGTATATCACCGTCGCATAAATGTAAATGACAAGAAGGGCACCCTCATCGAATTGCAAGTACCAAAGAATTATAAATACTCATCTAAACCCTTTTAATCATGAAGAATGTTCTGACTCTCTTGATGGTTTTGTTTGTGTCCATCTGTGGCCAAGCAGAACCGAAAGCAAAAGTGATCAAAGTCACTGTCCAACCACAGGAAGCCGCCATTTATGTTGACAACAACTTAATCGGATATGGCTATGGCGAATTCACTCGTCCTCCGAAGAAGAATCAAGTTGCAGTTATTCGAGTTGAGTGCAACGAGTATACTACTGCAAATTCTAAATTCTATGGTGGGGATGAGCGCAATTCGCTTTCTTTCCATCTAATGCAAGATGGATTCTATCGTGGGTCGGCCTCGTCAGGATTGGTAAATAAATATCTGACAATAACTCTCGATCCACAATATTATACTATTGATGAAGAAGGAAAAGTGGACAGTGGACGTGCATGGAAATTACTTCACCAGATCCTACTGAACTACTTTCCTGAAATCGAAACCACAGACTTCCATGGAGGTTATTTACAGACTCCTTGGAAATACAAGTCCTTCAATATGTCTGAGAAGCAACTTCGAAATCGTGTGACTGTGCGAGATATAACAACTCCGGAACGAGTTGCTTTCCAAATTAAAATCTCATCTGAAGTAGCGGGTGCGATGCAGGCTCGCCATGGTGAATTTGATGAGGTGGACAGGTTGCCAAAGGAACTTGAGCCAATGGTCGAGGAATTGCAGACAAGAATAGGAAAAGCAAGTAGCATTTAACAACCATAATTAAAACAACCAATCAAAACAACAGACATGAAAAGAAATTTCATTTTCTTTTGTATGATCGCAGTCGCCACGATTGCATCATATGCACAGAGTTTTGTCGATACATTCGATGCAAACTCTCTTGGTTGGACCGAATGTGCTTTTGAGAGCAACAAAGGTTCGGCTGTAATAGACAAAGGAGTGATGACGATTAAGTCAAAGGGCGAGAACAAGGCCGCCGGTGCGATTCTATCGGGGTTGACTGGCGTTGCAACAAAGATCGGAGAAAATACATTCTTCGAAACCCACTGCTATGCTCCACTCGATGTAAAAAAGCCGTTTGAGGTAATTGCCAACGTCAAGATTGACAAGCTCGCAAACGATCGCGTATGCGGATTCGTATTCAACTATAAGGATGGTGGAAATTTTTACTGCTTCAACTTCAATGATGAAATGGTAAATTTTACTCGCTACGTCGATAATCGGGTGGTTGGAAACATCACGCAGGGTGTTAAGTGGCCAAACAAGAAAAAACTTGATCAAGAGTGGAAGCTGGTATGTGACGGTGACGTTCTATCTTTCTATGTAGACGGAATGGAGATTCTCAAGGTTAAATACATGCCCCTTGATTTCTCTGGAATCGGGTTCTATACATTCGGCAAACAGACTCTCATCGTTGAGGACATGACATTCACTCGGAAATAACGATGTAAAAATTGAGATATGCTACAATTGAGAGGTCGTCTAAAAAGTTTAGGCGGCCTCCTTTTTCAATAAGTCATTCACATGTAAATTTGGCTTCCATGCGGAGATTAAGGATTAGAGCTTTTGTTGTGTCAAAGATCTTTGTTTACTTTGGTTTACACATTGAATGCTAACGATCAAACATAATTTGGATAAAGTTAGCAATGAGATGAAATAGAAAATCCAACCAGCGCCTTATTGCTTCACCGGAGAAAAATATTCCTATAAGATGCGACATACTTATGGGCAACAAATCTCTCAAATCTCGAAAATAATTTGTAATTTTGAAGCGTAAAATCAAGAGAATATGAAAAGACTGCTCATCTCCCTTTGTTCGGTTATCGCTATAATGCTTTGCTCATGCGAAAGCAGCGATGAAAGAATCTATAATTCTGTGATTTCAAAATACGACATTATTATGGCGGAATTTAATTCTGCTCAAAATGAGGAAAGCCTGAATGCGGCCACTGATAAGTTTTCGAAGTTCAAGAGCAGCAAGCTAATACAGGAATATGACTCTTTATGCTCTATTGATAAAGTGCCGGAATATATTAAAGACCTGGTTCGCCAAAAAGAAAAGTCAGTTGCTGAAGCGCAACATAATGCGATGTTGCGTCAGAACTAACCGTGTTATTCAAGATACCTTTAGGATTGCACCTCACATCATTGATCGTTTATATCATGTTGGAGCGCTAACATTCAATCGAAGAATGTCGGCATACATGAAATGATGACAGACAATTCCTCGACTTACATGTAAGTACATGTCCGAAAATTTCAATACGTATATAGAACATATTGACGTTGATGCCTGGCGCAAGTTTTGTGTGAGCAATGGCACCTTGCGGAAATTTGCCAAAGGGGAGGAATTTGTTTCTATCGGTAATGTTGGCCGTTATTTCGGCTTTATACAATCCGGAAGACTTAAATATGTCGGACGTTCCGCCGATGGCACAGAGCATGTGATAGGATTGGTGTTTGGCGAGGGGTTTGTAGTTGACTGGCGTAACTTTCTACATGGCAAAGAAGCGAGTGTAGCCATCATTGCAACGACAGATTGTGATATTTACTGCATTACAGCCAAGGATGTAAAAGCGAAGATGGACTCAGATCCTTATTTCAATGATGTTGTGATTCGTACTACAGAAGCAGTGTACGGAACGATATATGACAGATATCTCGATCTATATGTCAAGACTCCGCAGCAACGGTATGTTGAACTTATCAGCCGATATCCCGACATCTTCGATCTCTTTTCGCTCAAAGATATAGCCTCGCTTCTCAATATAACGCCTACGCATCTGAGCCGATTGCGAAAGAATGGCGGCCAACAGAGATAGAATCCTTGACTCTGAACATTTATGTTCGGGAGTATATGTTGTTTTATTTGTCGTGCTTGCCGGAATTTTGTATTTTTGTAAGTTCAACTGCAATATTTCCGGATACTATGGATTTTGAACTCACATCAGCATATTCTCCGACGGGCGACCAGCCGCAGGCAATCGCTGAACTGGTGCGCGGCGTGCGCTCGGGCCTGGATTCTCAGGTCCTTCTTGGCGTGACAGGTTCGGGCAAGACCTTTACGATGGCAAATGTGATAAACGAGGTGCGTAAGCCCACGCTTATCTTAAGCCATAACAAGACTCTGGCCGCACAGCTCTACAGCGAATTCAAGCAATTCTTCCCGAAAAACGCTGTTGAATATTTCGTGTCGTACTATGACTATTATCAACCGGAGGCCTATATACCGTCGGTTGATAAGTATATCGAGAAGGACCTGATGATAAATGACGAAATCGAGCGTTTGCGTCTGGCAACGGTCTCGGCGCTTATGTCGGGGCGTCGTGATGTGATTGTGGTTTCGTCGGTGAGCTGCGTGTACGGTATGGGTAATCCGGAGGATTTCCATGCCAACGGCGTGACCGTGGAGCGCGGCGAGCATATTTCGCGCAATGATTTCCTGCGCAAGCTTGTCGGGGCTCTTTACAGCCGCACGGAGCTGGAGCTAAACCGGGGAACTTTCAGGGTAAAGGGTGATACGGTAGACATTCGTCTGGCTTATGAGGATATTATCGTGCGTGTAACCTTCTGGGGCGACGAGGTGGAATCGATTCAGACTATTCAGCCCGAGGTGAACACGGATCTTGGGGAGCATGACCGCTTCAATATCTATCCGGCCAACCTGTTCGTCACCTCACCTGCGCGTCAGGCCGCGGCGGTGGCTCAGATACAACTGGATTTAGGGCGGCAGGTGAATTATTTCAACGAGGTAATGAAGCCGCTTGAGGCAAAACGCATCGAGGAGCGTGTGACCTACGATGTGGAGATGATAAAGGAGATAGGCTACTGTCAGGGTATCGAGAACTATTCGCGATATTTCGACGGGCGCATGGAGGGCGAGCGACCTTTCTGTCTGCTGGATTACTTCCCTGACGATTATCTGACGATTATTGACGAGAGCCATGTGACGGTGCCTCAGCTTCGTGCGATGTATGGTGGCGACCGTTCGCGCAAGGTAAATCTTGTGGACTACGGTTTTCGTCTGCCTGCAGCTCTTGATAACCGACCGCTGAAGTTTGAGGAATTCGAGGCTTTGACTCCTCAGACAATATATGTGAGCGCCACGCCGGCGGAATTCGAGCTGCAGAAGACAGAGGGTGTAGTGGTTGAGCAACTTATCCGGCCTACGGGGCTCCTGGACCCGCTGATTCATGTTGAACCGTCGTCCGGACAGATCGACCGTCTGCTGGAAATGATTCAGATTCGTATCGAGCGCGGGGAGCGGACACTTGTGACTACGCTGACAAAGCGCATGGCCGAGGAACTGAACGATTATTTCCTTAAGCTGCGCATCAAGACGGCCTATATACATTCGGATGTGGATACGATGGACCGTATCAAGATTCTTGACGGATTACGGGCCGGGACATTCGATGTGCTTATAGGAGTGAATCTGCTTCGCGAGGGCCTCGATTTGCCGGAGGTTTCGCTTGTTGCGATTCTCGATGCCGATAAGGAGGGGTTTCTGCGGAGTCATCGCTCGCTGACTCAGACCGTGGGACGCGCGGCACGAAATCTCAACGGCGAGGTGGTGATGTTTGCCGATACGATCACGGACTCGATGCGCCAGACAATCGAGGAGACGGAGCGCCGGCGTCGCCTGCAACTTGCCTACAACGAGGAACATGGAATTACGCCTCAGGCTATCGTGAAAGCCCGCAATGCTATCGTGGGCATGGAGCTCGACGAAGTAGAGTTCGACGCCCAGCGTATGGCCTACGGTGGCGGCAAGCGGAAAGGTAAGGGAAAGAATGAAGTGACAACCGGACGCTCGCACCGGACTCAGGACACGCCTTACTCCTACGAATACTCCACGAGTGTGGACATTGCGGCTGACCCTGTGACGGCATATATGACTTCGGAGGAAATGCAGCGCTCCGTGAACCGTCTGCGCGAACAGATGGTGGCGGCAGCCAAGGAAATGGAATTCATGACTGCGGCACGCTTGCGCGACGAAATCATCAAGCTCGAGCTCCGCATCGAGGCCATGAACAAGGAGAAGGGCGTATGAAGGAGATAGACTATTCGGACTTGCGGCCGACCGACTGGCTGCCTACCTCTGTAAAAGAGATGAAGGCTCTGGGGTGGGACTGTGTGGATGTGGTGCTCTTTTCTGGCGATGCATATGTTGATCATCCCGCGTTCGGCGCGGCAGTGCTGGGCCGAGTGCTCCAGGCTGCCGGCTATCGCGTGGCCATAGTTCCGCAACCCAACTGGCGCGACGACTTGCGCGATTTCAAGAAATTCGGAGCCCCGCGTCTGTTTTTCGGCGTGTCGCCCGGAGCAATGGACTCGATGGTGAACCATTACACGGCCAACCGCCGGCTGCGGTCGGATGATGCGTATACGCCCGGAGGCCGCCACGGCATGCGTCCGGACTACCCGACTATCGTATACAGCAAGATTCTGCGGGAGCTTTTCCCCGACACACCTATAGTCGCCGGAGGCATAGAGGGCTCGCTGCGACGTCTGAGTCATTACGATTACTGGCAGGATAAGCTCCGGCCCTCGATTCTCACCGAGTCGGATGCAGATATGCTTATCTACGGAATGGGCGAGAAGCCTGTGCTGGAGCTGGCGAGGCGTCTGGATGCAGGAGAGAAGATTTCCGAAATAACGGACCTTAGGCAGAGTGTTGTACGGCGTCCTCTCGCAGAGATCCCCGCACCGGACGCTGACAATATTGTTCTTTCCGGTTTCGAGGTGTGTCTTCGCGACAAGGCTGCGCAGGCTGCCAACTTCAAGCATATCGAGCAGCAGAGCAACCGCTACGACGGCGGAGCGACTCTGTGGCAGGCAACGGGCAATGTGGCAGTGAAGGTGAATCCTATGTTTCCGGCCATGTCGCAAGGCGAAATCGATGCGTCCTTCGATCTCCCTTATACCCGTTTGCCGCATCCACGCTACAAAGGCAAGACTATTCCGGCCTATGAGATGATACGCCACAGCGTGAATATGCACCGCGGGTGTTTCGGGGGGTGTGCGTTCTGCACCATATCGGCCCATCAGGGTAAGTTCATAGCCTCGCGCTCGAAGGAGTCGATACTTCGCGAAGCTCGCCAGGTGTCGCGCATGCCGGATTTCAAGGGCTATATATCAGACTTGGGCGGCCCCTCGGCCAATATGTATGCCATGGGCGGACGAGACAGAAGTATTTGCGCAAAGTGCTTGCGCCCGTCGTGTCTGCATCCCGCACCGTGCGCGAACCTCAACACCGATCACCGACCGTTGCTGGACATATACCACGCTGTGGATGCCCTGCCGGGCGTCAAGAAGTCATTTATCGGCTCCGGGGTACGATACGATCTGAGCATGCACCGGACGGGCATACCGGAGGTGGACAAGGCCAATGCCCGATACAATGAGGAGCTGATAAAGGACCATGTGTCGGGGCGCCTGAAGGTTGCACCCGAGCACACATCCGACGACGTGCTGCGAATTATGCGCAAGCCCTCGTTCAAGCTCTTCCACGAATTCAAGGATATATTTGATCGCGTGAATGCACGCGCATCGCTGCGCCAGCAGATTATTCCGTACTTCATCTCCAGTCATCCGGGTTGCAGGCTTGAGGATATGGCGGAACTGGCCGTGGAGACGAAGGACTTGAGTTTTCACCTGGAGCAGGTGCAGGATTTCACCCCCACGCCCATGACGCTTGCCACGGAAATCTACTATACCGGCATTCATCCGTATACGGGTGAGAAAATCCCCGTTGCTACGAGCAAGGAACAGAAGCTGGACCAGCGGCAGTTCTTTTTCTGGTACGATCCTCAGTATCGTGCAAGCATTTCACGCACGCTTTCGCGCATAGGAAGGCGGGATCTGATACCACGGCTGTTCGGCCAGGAGCCTCCCCACAGACGAGGTTCAAAAAAGCGCTGAGATTAGTACGGTCTGGAAAATTATCACATTTTTAAAACATGTTTCAACAGAGAGAACTCCGATATATCACGTCCATCCTGATGCTGGCGTGTGTGTTGATACTCCGGGCTTCGGAGACGGGCGACAGTGTGACGGGAAATGCATCCCCTGCGTGGAAGGATTACCTCCCGACGGTGCACGGAACGGTCCGAGCGCGTATGGAAACAGAATTCGGCCACGATCTTCCGGCAGCTGCGCGCTTTCAGGTTCGCAACGCCAGGCTTAGCCTCTCAGGGTCGGTGGGCACGAGTGTGGATTATTTCTTTAATACCGACTTCTGCGACTGCGGCAAGATAAAGATTCTCGATGTATGGGCGCGTGTCAATGCTCCGGGGCATATAGGCTTCCGAATGGGGCAATTCCGTATGCCCTTCGGTGTAGATCCGTTCATGGCTCCGAACAGTTATATCTTCTCAAACCGATCGTTCATAGGCAAGCAGATGTGCAATGTGCGCGCCGTGGGCGCTTCGGTAGCTTATCGGCCGACGGAGTTTCCTTTTTTCATCGAGGGAGGCGTGTTCAATCCCACGCCAATTGGCGACCACATGGTGTGGAACACGAGTTTTGCCTATGCCGTAAAAGCGACTTATCGCGTGGACCGGACCACCATCGCTACGGGATTTCAGAGTATACGTCCGGACGGAATACGCATAAATCTCGTGGATGCTGCCGTGACATGGCAGCCGGGCGAGCGAGTGATCGTTTCTGGCGAGTATATGTATAAACATTATACCCATGAAGCCCATAGGCCCGCGCACGGATGGCTTGCATGGGCCACATATCGCATGCCTTTGAAGGCCTGGGTGTTCAACCGGTTGAGTTTTCAGGGGCGATTCGACGGCATGACTGCACATTCGAGCGGCGTGCGTTGCGCTGACGGTATTCTCGTAACCAACCATCCGGCAAGAAATCGGGTTACTCTGGGCGCTACGATTAGCTATATACGCACGCAAAATATGTTTCTTGATATTCGCGCGGACTATGAAAAGTATTTTTATCACTCGGGAGCTACAGTCGCGCAAGGCGATGGCGACAGATTTCTCCTTGAGATGATAGTGCGGTTTTAGGCCACGCTCATGAGATTTGGCTCCAGTCGGCCTTGCGCTTTGTCATTTCGCGAATGGCGCGGGCCAGGGGGGCATTGAGTGGCGAATGCAGACCGGGATCGTCGGCAAGCAGTTCTTCTGCGGCAGCCCGGGCAAGAGCTATAATCTGGCCGTCCTGTGCAAGCGAGGCGATCTTGAGTTCGAAGGGCAGTCCGCTCTGCATGGTGCCTTCGATGTCGCCGGGGCCTCGGAACTGCATGTCGGCTTCGGCTATTACAAAGCCGTCGGTTGTGGATGTCATGACGTCCAGGCGCTTTCTCGTATCGCCGCTGATATTATATCGGCTCATGAGCACGCAATAGCTCTTGTCGGCTCCGCGACCAACGCGTCCGCGCAACTGATGGAGCTGCGAGAGGCCGAAGCGCTCGGCGTTTTCGATTATCATGGTGGTGGCATTGGGTACATTCACACCGACTTCGATCACTGTCGTGGCCACCATAATGCGCGCATCTCCGCGGGCGAAAAGATCCATCTGATGGTCTTTCTCCGTCGGTTTCATCTTGCCATGCACGAATGCCACACGATAATCCTTGAAGATTTCGCAGATACTTTCATAGCCTTCTTCGAGACTCTTGAGATCGAGCTTCTCGTTTTCTTCGATAAGAGGGTATACGATATAGACCTGACGGCCCTGCCGCAGCTGCGCGCCCATGGCGCGGTAGACTTGCGTGCGCTGGTTGTCGAAGCGCAACACTGTGCTGACGGGCTTACGCCCCGGGGGGAGCTCGTCAATAACGCTTACATCCAGGTCGCCGTAAACGGTCATAGCCAGGGTGCGCGGAATGGGTGTGGCCGTCATAACAAGGATGTGGGGTGCGAATCCGTCAGGCCCTTTGCTCCAGAGACGTGCGCGCTGCGCCACGCCGAAACGATGCTGTTCGTCGATGACGGCAAAGCCAAGGCGCGCGAAGTGCACTTTTTCTTCGAGAATGGCGTGCGTGCCCACGAGTATATGGATGCTGCCGTCCTCGAGTCCGCGATGTATTTCGTTGCGCTCCCGTGCACGCGTACTGCCGGTGAGCAAGCGCACGTTAAGCCCCACTCGGGCGGCGAGCTCGAGGATGGTATGATAATGTTGGGTTGAGAGTATTTCCGTGGGGGCCAGCAATGCTGCCTGGAAGCCGTTGTCGATAGCCAGGAGCATGCTCATCAAAGCCACGAGCGTCTTTCCCGAGCCTACATCGCCTTGCACCAGTCGATTCATCTGGCGCGGGCCCCGGATGTCCGCCCGAATTTCCTTTATCACTCGTTTTTGAGCGCCTGTAAGTTCGAAGGGCAGACAGGTCGAGTAAAAGCGGTTGAACCATTCGCCGACATGGGGCATGGGCAGTCCGGCGGATTGTGCCTTGCGGTTCTGCGAGCGCATGAGCATGTCCGTCTGGATATAGAAGAGTTCCTCGAATTTGAGGCGGAAGCGCGCCTGCTGCAGCTTTTCGGGCGAGGAGGGGAAGTGTATTTCGCGAATTGCTTCCGAGATGTGCATGAGGCCTCGGCTGCGGCGGACGCTTTCGGGCAGCGGGTCGTCGAGACGCCGGTGTGCGTTCCCTTCACCAAGAATATTGTATGCGATAGTATAGAGAGCTTTCGATCCGATATTGGCTTTGCGCAAGCCCTCGGTGAGGGGGTAGATGCCTCTGGTGCCCTGTGAGCTCATGCTTTTGGCCGAATCCTCCATTTCGGGATGCACCATCTGGAGCTTGCCGTTGAAGCTCGAGACCTTGCCGAAAAGCACAAAGGTCTTTTCAGGGTCGAGCATCTTGCGCATGGATTTAATGCCCTTGAACCACGTGACTTCCATGGTCGAAGTCCCATCGGAGAAAAGAGCCACAAGGCGCATTCTTGCTCCCTCGCCCAGGACGTTGGAACTTACAAAGCGTCCTCGGACCTGTAGAGCGGGAAGGTTCTCGAGATCAGCTCCCCGCAGCTCGCGTACGGTGTAGAATCTCGAACGGTCGACATAGCTTGTTGGGTAGTGGCGCAGCAGGTCGTAGGCCGTGCGTATTCCAAGCTCCTTGGCCAGAATATCGGCCCGCTTCGGCCCGACGCCTTTCACAAATTTAATGTCAACGTTGCGTAGCGAGAGCATCAGAGGAGAGCTTCGGAAATCTTGAGGTCGAAGGGATTTGTAATCTTGATATTGTAGGGTGAACCGGGAGTAAGAACGATGGATGCTCCGGGAATACAGCGCGCGACGACAGATGCATCGTCGGTGAAGTTTTCAAGTCCGAAGGTGGCCTCCGCCGTGCGATAGGCCTCCATGAGTTTAGGTCCCGGGAAGGCCTGCGGGGTCTGCACGGCCCGAAACTGCGAGCGGTCGACGTTTTCGGAGCTTCCGTCCGCCTCAAGGCGGCGTATGGAATCGGTAAGCGCTATGGCAGGAATGGCACAGTCGGCTCCGTTTGCAATAGCTGTGTTCAGGCCGTCGATAAGTTCCTGTGTTACGAAGGGGCGTACGCCATCGTGGACCAGGACGAGTGTGGAGTCAGCAGGCTCGCATGCTCTCAGGGCGTTGGCGACGGACTCGGCGCGCGTGGCTCCGCCGGCCACGAGGATATCTTCGCGCGCTGTGTCGTATTGTCGGGCCAGGGCCTCCCAAGTTTCGAAATAGTCGGGATGGAGCACCAATGCGATACGCGCATCGGATGGAAGCAGAGCCCGCATGCGCCCGAGTGTGTGGCCGAGCACGGGCATTGGACCGAGCATACAGAACTGCTTGGGCAGCGGAGTGCCGAAACGCCGTCCGCTGCCCGCAGCAACTATTATTGCGAGTGTGCCTCTTACCATGCGTAGATGGGGAAGGCGCTCATCATTTCATTTACCTTGCGACGGGTGTCTTCTATAACCTTGGTGTCTTCAGGGGCGGAGAGGACGGCATCGATCAGGTCGACAATAGGAGCCATGAGATCCTCCTTGAGTCCCCGAGTGGTGATGGCTGCTGTGCCAAGGCGGATGCCCGATGTCTGGAAGGGCGAACGGGTATCGAAGGGAACCATGTTCTTATTGGCTGTGATGTCGGCTGCTACGAGTGCTTTTTCGGCCACTTTTCCCGTGAGATCGGGGAATTTGGAGCGGAGATCTACCAGAATGCAGTGGTTGTCCGTGCCGCCGGACACGATGTTGTAGCCCTTGTCGAGAAGAGCCTTGGCCATGGCCTGTGCGTTCACGCGAACCTGCTTCTGGTATTCGCGGAAGGAGGGCTGAAGAGCCTCGCCGAAGGCAACGGCCTTGGCGGCAATTACGTGTTCGAGCGGTCCGCCCTGTACACCGGGGAATACGGCGCTGTCCAGAAGCTGACTCATCATGCGGGGCTCGCCTTTTGGCGATGTCTTGCCCCACGGATTTACAAAGTCCTTGCCCATGAGAATGATTCCGCCACGCGGGCCGCGGAGGGTCTTATGGGTTGTGGATGTGACGATATGGGCGTGCTTCAACGGATTGTCCAGAAGGCCTGCGGCGATGAGGCCTGCGGGATGAGCCATGTCAACCATGAAGATAGCGCCGATTTCATCGGCCATCCTGCGCATGCGTGCATAGTCCCATTCGCGGGAGTAGGCGCTGGCTCCGGCAATTATAAGTTTGGGGTGCTCGCGGCGGCAGGTTTCCTCGAAGGCTTCATAATCCACAAGACCCGTATCTGCCTTTACGCTGTAATCAAGGGCCTGGAACATCAGACCGGAGAAGTTGACAGGGCTTCCGTGCGAGAGATGGCCGCCGTGGCTGAGATTCAGACCGATAAACTTGTCGCCCGGCTTTAGACATGCCATAAACACGGCCATATTTGCCTGTGCGCCCGAATGTGGCTGTACGTTGGCATATTCGGCACCGAAAAGCTCCTTCACACGGTCGATGGCAATCTGCTCGACCTCGTCTACAACTCCGCACCCGCCGTAATAGCGGCGCCCGGGATATCCCTCGGCATACTTGTTGGTAAGGCATGAGCCCATTGCACGCATTACATCCTCGCTCACATAGTTCTCGGAAGCGATGAGTTCAATGCCGTCCTTCTGACGTTTGTGTTCGCGTTCAATAAGGTCGAAAATCACTTTGTCGTGTATCATATCTGTAAGTCGTTTTTTGCGGGGCTGACTTCGGAAGAGCCCGCGAGGTTTTATTTCTTTTTCTTTTTCTTTGCAGGCTTCTTTACAGAGAAGCCGAAGTGGCCCAGTTCCGGCCCCTGAGCGTAGTAGCGTCCGTGACTATAGCTCATAAGGCCTGCCTTTTCCAGCTCGAAACGCCCGCTTTCCGGATTCATGAAGGCCGTATCAGCCAGCACGTTCACGATATCGGCGATGAAAAGGTGGTGGCTGCCGAGTTCCTTTATCTCGCGCACCTTGCATTCGAGCGAAATTGGGCTCTCGTCAACTGCTGGACAAGCGACTGCCACGCCGGGGCATGGGGTGAGACCTGCTGCAGTCCATTTATCCGGCACATCCCTGCGCGAACGCACGCCGCAGAAATCCGTGGCGCGTGCCATGGCCGTAGTGCTTAGGTTGACGGTAAATTCGCCGCTCTCGCGAATAAGCGGGTACGAAGCCCGCTCGGGGCGCACGGAAATAGAAAGCATTGGAGGATTGGTGCATACTATACCCGTCCAAGCAACCGTGAAGACGTTCGAAGTCTCCGCGCTTGTTCCCTTTCCACAACTCACGAGAGCTGCCGGGAGAGGATACAGTACTGTACCGGGCTTCCAGCTTTCCTTCATTGCTTATTATTTGAAATGAGCATCGCGCCCATCGACCGTATGGTTGCAATAATGGCAGCGCAGCTTTACGTCGCGCGTCTCATCGCCTCGATCCGTAACGTCGAAGCGGGTTGACATGGGTTCGTTGTTGGTAATGCACTTGGGATTGTTGCAGCGTACGATGTCCACGAGTGAATCGGGGAGAGTAACGCGTTTTTTCTCCACTACTTCAAAGTCGCGTATAGTGTTTACTACAGCATTAGGTGCTATGATGGCGATGCGATTCAGCACGGAGTCATCGAAGAACGTATCTGCAACCTTGATTATACCCTTGCGCCCAAGTTTCTTGCTGGCGAGGTTATAGCCGATTGTGACTGCATTGGGTTGCTCTTCGAGATTAAGAAAGCGCACGGCATTGAAAAGCGCCTCCGAGGGGATATGGTCTATGACGGTGCCGTTGCGTAGGGCTGCTACGGCCAGTTCTTTCTTGTCGGTATTCATATCTTGGTGTGGATGGCTTGTTAGTTTTCCGGAAGGTCTATTCCCAGCGCATCGGTGATGATTGCCTGGCGTGCGAACAGTCCGTTGCGGGCCTGCTCGAAGTAGTAGGCTTCGGGGCAGTCGTCGACATCGCGGTCTATCTCATTCACGCGGGGGAGCGGATGCAGGATCTTGAGGTTGGGTTTGGCACAGTCGAGCATGCTTTTACGCAGGGTGTAGAGGTCCTTGACCTTCTCGTATTCCAGTGGGTCTGCAAAGCGTTCGCGCTGAACTCGTGTCATGTATATGATATCGCTGTCGGCAATGACTTCCGGTGAGAATTCACGGTGCTCCTCATATTCAAGGCCGTTTTCGCGGCAGAAGCTCAGATATTCTTCGGGCATGGCCAGTTCCCGCGATGAAACAAAGCGGAATTTAGGACGGAAATACTTCATGGCCTGGAGCAGCGAGTGCACCGTGCGTCCGTATTTCAGGTCGCCGACCATTGTGATTGTCAGGTCTTCGAGGCGTCCCTGAGTCTTGAGAATCGAGTAGAGGTCGAGCATCGTCTGCGAGGGATGCTGGTTCGCTCCGTCGCCGGCATTGACAATTGGCACGTCAGTAACCTCCGATGCCCATTGCGCGGCGCCTTCAAGATAGTGGCGCATCACGATGAGGTCGGCGTAATTGGCCACCATGTGGATGGTGTCGTTCAGCGTCTCGCCTTTGGACGTAGAGGACGTTGATGCATCCGAAAAACCGATGACTCTGCCTCCGAGACGGTTCACGGCTGTTTCAAAACTAAGACGCGTACGTGTCGACGGTTCAAAAAACAGGGTCGCCACGACGCGTCCTTTCAGAAGTTCGCTGTTGGGATGTTGTTCGAAATATGCGCTGCGTCTCAGGAGCTCTTCTATCTTCTCCTTGCTTGCCTGGGCAATCGACACAAAGCTATGTGCTCTGGTTGACGACATATTGATTGCGGTGATTGGTTTATGCTGCAAAAGTACTCAAAATTTTTCATCCTCACAAGTGTGGCTCCCGGAAATTGACTTGATCCCGGTTAGTAATATTTTATACACGTGGGCAAAAGCATTGCCCGCTAAGTCCCTAATTTTGCAGTGTAATTAATAATCATCCTAAATATTACATTGTTATGCACACCATTTCTCTCTCCGACCTTATGATGGTCCGCGCAACGTCCATGGGACGTGTGGTTGCCGATTTCAATGCCTCCGGCTTTTCCGATCTACGCGAGGTGCTCCGTGCCACCTGCGAGCGCATCACCGACACACGCGGCATCGTGGAGCTGTCTCTCCGCAACAGCACTCAGGGCTGGACCACGCGCCACGCCCTATACTTTTGATCGCAGCCCGCGGGCAACGATAATGTATTCCACCAGACCGCGCGTGAGCAGATACACGTCGAAAGCAAGCCATAGGGCATGATTGCCCATACCCGCATTCCTACCCAGATACCAGAGCCCGAAGAAAGCACCGGCCGCAACAGCCAGACCTCCGAGCATCCCCCGTGTCTTGGTCATCCCGATCATCACACCGTCCATCACGAATGCACCGAAGCCGCAGAAGGGTAGTGCGACGGCCCACCAAAGGTACTGCGACGCTACTGCCCGCACGCGGGGCTCATCGCTTAGGAGTCGGAAAATCGTTTCGCCTCCCAGCGCATAAACCGTGCCGAACGCAAAGGCGCATATCAGGCCTGTGGCAAGCAGTTCGTATACAAGCGAGCGCACTTCGTCCGGTCGCCTCCCACCGTGGAATTTCCCGCCAAGAGCTTCCCCGGCGAAGGCAAATCCATCCATGAAGTAGCTGAAAAGCAGAAATAGCTGCAGGAGAAGTGCGTTAGCTGCAAGAATATCCACTCCTTCCGAAGCACCCGAATGAGTAAACCACAGCGTGACGGCGATCAGACAGCACGTGCGAAGGAAAATATCTGAATGAACCCTGAAGAATCGTCCCAACTCTCCTCCGCGGAGTAGTTCGCTTATGGAAGCACGTTTAGGCCGGAATTTGTGATATACCGTGCAAAGGCCGTAGATTGTGCCGCAGTACTGAGCCGTAACCGTTCCGAGAGCCACGCCTTCGATCTTCATGTTCAGTCCGTAGACGAGGCAAACGCTCACGGCGATATTGACCACGTTCGTCACCATCGCCATCCACATTACCGCTCGGGAATTCTGCATACCGAGCAGCCATCCCGATAGCGAGTATGTGCACAATACTGCGGGTGCACCCCAGATTACAATGCGGAAATAGCGTTCTGCCAGCATAGCAGTTGTTTCATCAGGGCTGCCTATCAGTTTCAACACCGTTCCACCGGCAAACGGACTCGCTATAATCAATAGCATGGCACCGCACATTGCCACGAGAAGCGCGCGCCCGAGTATGATGCTCTCTGCCCGCCGGTCATCAGCCCCGCAGGCTTGGGCCGTGAGGCCGCTTGTGCCCATGCGTAGAAAACCGAACAGCATATAGAGTGTACTGAACAGCGTACCGCCCAGAGCTATAGCCCCCAGATAGGCTGCAGAGCCGAGATGTCCGCTTATAGCCGTATCCACCAGACCAAGAAGCGGAGTGGTGATGTTCGACACAATTGCCGGAAGGGCTATCCTATATATTTCGTGCGTGTGTTTTCCCAATCTTTAGGCTTTTTATTTATTTCCGCATGCTTCCTTAATGTCGAATCGTACGCCGCGGCTTCCTAAAAATATAGAGGCTCCGGGCTCGAGCTCCATCCTGTCTCCTTCAGCCAAAGGATATATTTGTGATGGGATTTCTCCCGCAACCGAGTACCGCAGGCTACTCGACCCCGGACGACGCACGAGCCACCATGTATGCGAGGCTTCATCAAAATAGATAGAGCCCTGCTTGCGGCTCACATGGCTGTTGCGGTCGGCAAGTTCGCCGTCAGGTTCATCATCCCGAATTATGATGCGCGTAGCGTCCGCTTCGGGCTCACCTGACACACCTCTTCCTAATGCGTATTCGAGTGCCACCCGGGGATCCAGCTCATGCACGGCTCGGTTCGAACTCCCCGTGCCTGCATGCAGACAAAGCAAGAGACCCTGACCCGTCGCTCCTCCTTCTTTCCCGTGAGAGCTGCCGATACGGAGGTAAAGCTCCCCTTCACGGAGGCAGATTATTCCGGCTCCTTCGGGCTTGGATTCCACAACCGTTGAGCTCACTTTGCGGAAGTTTATCATGTTTTCCTGCAGACGTTCGTTAAGGATCCTGTCGAAATTCGCCCCGACCCACACTGGCAGCAGATCTCCCGTGCGGCACACAAGCACGCTTAGATTTGTAGCCCCGGGATTATCCATCTGGATATACCCTCGGTTTGCAAGTGCGCTTGTGATTTCCTTGGCAACCTTCTCCATAACATCCGTTGCCGTGCCCGCACCGCCAAGCCACTTGCCCGAAAGTGCCCCCCGGATATTGTCGATTATACTCATTTCGTTTTGTCGGTTTAATTGTCAGTTACTCGTTTTATACTGTATCCATGCGCTTCGAGCACAGGCAGAACTGTATTGTACATCAGATTCTTGGCTGCCGTCGAAGTGTCGTATGAGCGTTCGATCCGCAGCGCTATGGCCAACTTCTCATCCCTGCCGTCTTTTTGCATTGCAGCATAGCAGATATACCATGCATCGTTCAGATTTCCGTCGCCATCACCAGGCAGATGTCCTCCCGTCCGCAGCGCGCGTTCCGGTGTACCGGTCTTTCCGCCTATCCGCCAATCCTTTCTCGGATCGGAAAGATTCTTGCGGTATACTTCCCGGTGCATAGCCGAGTCCATCAGGAGCGCTGCACGAGTCGATATGATTCTATGCGTGCTCACGCTGTCGCTCATCAGATAGCGTGTCCGCGCGAGCTCGCCGCCATTGGCCACGATGGATGCCACGCGAGCCATTGCCAGCGGAGTGGCATTCAGATAGCCCTGACCCCATGGAGCGCCCAGATTGGTATTTATCAGCTTGCGCCGCTGCGTGCGGTCTGTACTTGTCTGCAGACGTTTGAACTGCGCCGGTGCCTGCTCGGCCATGAACTTTATGCCCCGATGGAATTTCCGTGGATTGGTGTATTCGCCCGGTTCGAATACATAGGTCGGAAAGCCAAGATGATGCCCCAACGAATCTATGTCCAGACGCGTTCCTACAACGCCGTAAATCGAGTCCAGCTGCGGATATAGCCCCTGCTCATTCACGCTGTAGATGAAATATAGGTTCGACGAAGCCCAGATGGCTTCATACATGTCTACATTTCCCGTAGGTTCGCCGCGGTGCGTTATATCCGAACCCTTGAAGTAATATTTCTTGCGGAATGCCTCCTCCGGACTTGAGCCCAGCATACCCGCAAGGCCACTCATGACTTTCGCCGTCGAGCCTGGGAAGGTGAAATAGGTTGTGCCCAGGTCGCGCTCGGTAAGAGCTATCGCCCCACGGTTCTTTTCGCCCGGAGCCGGCGTGCTCATATCCTGAGTCAGCACGCTGTCAAGCACAGGAAGCGGCCAGTTGGCAGAGGCGAGCAGATCACCGTTCCTTGCATCGAGCACCACTGCCGACACTCGCATCACAGGCACGTTTCGCCTCCTTCTCTCACTTATCGCTTGTCGGAGTCCCGTGCCTATCGCATCGCTAAGATCCTTCTGCAGGCTTGCGTCAAGCGTAAGACTTATGGAATGTTCATCGCGGCGGCTGTTGTATTCATCAATGAGCTCGCTCTTCTTGAGTCCCCCCTTGATCATGGACACCAGCATCGGTGAGTCATAGTCAAAGAGTATCCCGCGGCCTTCGAGTTCCTGTTTGGGAAGGAAGGCCGATGCACGGAATTTCTTCGAGTTCAGTTCGATGGTCCTGGGCTTGAAATCGAGGCCGCGCAGAAGATCCTTATGTCGGTTCTCGGCCATATATCCGCGAGGATTTGCAGCATCGTAGTATTCCAGCGCCTCATAGTTGGCATTACCTGTCATGAACAGCGTGTAAGGACCGAAGGGATATATGCGCCCCTCGCGGTCCATCATTGCGTCCTCCAGATCCCGCGACAAGAGCTTTCCCTCGGTAATGAGCCTTTCCCAGTGCTTCTCCATATCCTCGCGCGATCCGGTAGCCAACAGCAGGCCGTTACGGTCATAGATATTCCCGGCAAGCAGCCGCTTGCGCACCTTCTCGATTCTCGGATTGTACACCACCATGCGACGCCCGTGTCGGTTCACGACGAAAGCCGGACGTGTGATGTCGCGCTGTGCGACAACTATAGCCTCGCGCGCCGTAGCCACAAACAGCAGCAGCACTCCGGCGAAGCTCAATCCGCGCAGAATCGTCATGTCGCCCTGGGTGCGCTTGTTGGTTTCGGCCGTGTTCATGTTAGCTTCCTTCTCAAAGCCCGAGGTGCTTAGCACGAACCCGAAAGCTCCCAGAGTGGCGATAAGGTTTACGCTGCCGTAGCTGAGCAATGGAACAGCTACCCCCGTGAGAGGTATAAGCCCCATCGAGCCAAGACCTATTAGGAGGAACTGAACCATAGTCACGATTACAATCCCCTGCACAAGATAGCGCCCGTAACCGATCACACCACATGAGACTCTGAAACCTGCCATAAAGAGCACAAGCATGCTCAGACAAACCAACAGTATCCCCGAAAGTCCCGTGATTTCCCCGAGCGATGCCAGAATCATGTCCGTATGTCCGGCGGGAATCATATCGGGTAGCGTATTGCCCAGACCCATCCCTGCATGTCCGCCGGAAGCAATTGCCCATAGACCCGACACAATCTGGTCGCCCCCCGCAACGTAGTTGTCCCAGACGCCGCCCCAGCACATTTCCACACGGCCCGACAGCCGCTCTCCCAGGCCTTCGTTGACAGGCATCAGTATAGGCCCGCCTATGGTGTAGGCAAGAAGCACCACAACCAGCATCAGCGCGCTTTCCGAGCGGTCCCTGCGGCCGATGTGCGGGCTCGCGAAAACCCATAGAGCGAGCCATACGACAAGGGCGATGAGATAATCCGTGCGCGAGCCTCCCGCATATCGGGCCACCAGAAGCAGACACCCGTATGCGAGCGTCCACCCTGCCATGCCCTTCGTATCGCCGCGTACCAGTGAATACATGATGATGAAACCAATCAATAGCACCATTGCCGGCCCCATGTCCTCAAGCCAGAAAATATAGATGCCCATTGTCAGAGCAATGATTCCAAGCATGATAAAGGTATAGCGCAGGCGGAGCTTTATAGCCATGGCCTGATCGCCGGCCGACATGCGCAACCGGTTGCCTACATCGTTGAGAAAATAGGCCATGAAACCTACAAAAAGGAACTTACATAACTCCGACGGCTGAAACGTTCCGATTCCGGGCGCATGGAGATTTACGCGCGCATTCGAGCCACCCGGCCCCCAGCCTGCCAGACCAACCCACAGCACAAGAAGTGCGCATGCCACAAGACATCCTATGCCGAATGCATCGCGAAAATGCCTTCCTGCGCCTATGGGTTTGGCAAAACTTAGCATGTAGTTCCATCTGCTTATCAGCGCAAGGGCCGCCAGCCCGATAAGGAATTTCATGAGCATATTATTCGCGTATGGTGTACTGTTCAGCGGGTCCTGTAAACCCAGGAGAACAAGCATCGAAAGTCCCGTCAGCACCATCAACGGAATCAAAAGCATGTAGTTGTAAGGTTTCTTCCGCAGATATAGCACGAAGAATACGCCGAACCAACCGAGCACATAGCATATTCCTACACGCCGGCAGTTATATTCGAAGTCCTCCGGACCGCGCACCGTCAGAAGCTTGTTGCGCGAGATTTTGGCCATCGTCGCATCATCAAGAACGGACATCTTCTGGGCCTTGGCCTTGAAGCTGAGATTCTTCAGTCCTTCCTTGGTAAGCATCCCAGACCTGCTGGTGCCCTTTTCGTCATACACAGAGCCCGGACGGACCGGCTGTACGCTGAACGACCCCCCGACAGGAACCAGAAATTCCGCCTCCCCATTTTCGTCAGTACGGGCCCAAGCGATTATGCTGCTTTCTGCTTCCCCTTTTTTGCCCGTATGCCACTCTTTAAGACGCACGAGTACACCGGACACGTCCACAGGATAATCCCGGTTTTTCTTGATTGTCAGTTTTATGGGTGCAAGCTCCGCATCAATATCCCCTGCACGCACCTTAGAGCTAAGCGTATCCATGGCGCCTGTATAGCTTTCATCCGCTCCTGCTGCGTATTTCATTTGTGCCGCGCGTTCTTTCAGTCTCTCAGGCCCGTAAGCCTCCACTGAATCAACTTCTACTTTGTTGGCTGTTGAAGTTATTTCCCTGATGTAGTTGTAGCCATTTTTTGGACGTGACTGCACAATGTGGCGTGCCACATAATCTGCCTCATCCGCGCTCGTCACAAGATTTCTATCCTGCATGAAGCGCGCGAGCGTAGTGACTGATAAATCTTCATCCAGCACAAGAGCTTGCTTTTCGGCAATTGCCCGGGCCGCGGCGTCAAGTTCGGGCTTGAGATTGTTTTTCAGCGTTGCAAGTCCGCACAGGAACATCACCATGCATAGTACCGCACCAGTCAGTGCCCGGATCGGAAACGTTTTTTTATTCTTGCCCATGATTGTTCTGTGTTTCAGTCATGTTCGTTTCTGTTGGCGCAGGAATTGCCCGTCTTGAGTCTGCATACTTTACGCCCGTGAACAATCCCGCAATGAAGCCGGCCAACAGAGCCACGATAATGCTAAGCACGAATATCACACGCCTCAGCTTTAAACCTGAATCTGCTCGTCCGTGTCCTTTCACATCCGCTTTGCCATCCTCATAAATGACCCCTGTCTCTCTCCTTACAACCGTCGTGGGAATGGTTGTGTCAGTATCTTCAGTTCGGCTGCATTCCACAACCACAGCAGTTATGTTGTCGCGTCCTTCGATTCGGATGGCCTCCGCGATGAGTGCATCGGTTTTTTGTTCGGCCGTCAGAGCTTTGTTGGCGAGTATGCCTGCGATAAAATCGGAGTCTACCATATCCGTCAGGCCGTCCGAGCAGAATAGGAATATCGACGGCAGTCCGTAATTGAAGGTGATACAGTCGATGAACCCGCCGTCTCCTGCCATGTGGCGTTCATCTCCGATCATACGGCTTATAATATTGCGGTGTGGATGATGCATGGCCTCATGTTCCGAAAGGCGCCCGTCGTCTTCAAGCTCTCCTACCGGAGAGTGGTCGCGTGTAAGCTTACGAAGATGTCCCTCGCAGAAAACATATGCCCGAGTGTCGCCCACGTGAGCTATGCATACTTCCGCCTTCTCCGTATCGAATAGCGCGCAGGTTGCAACCGCGCCCATTTCGTTCAGTCTGGATTCTGCGTCTTTGCGTTCAATCACGCGGTTATTGGCTTCCGCTAAAGCCCGTTCCGTAATTTCTGGCTTGTGTCCTTCGAGATTCTCCGCTTCCGCTTTGATGCGCTCTTCAAGTGTGGACGCAACGATGGATGCCGCAATCTCGCCCCCTTCGTATCCGCCCACGCCGTCGATCGCTGCAACAAGCAGAAAACGCCGGTGTGCGTCGGCGAAGACACACACATTCGCATCCTCGTTGTTTTTGCGCACAAGTCCTTGGTCGCTTTTTCCGCAATAATCAAATATTATCCCGGGTCTCATTTCCTCTTTTTCTTCTTGTTTGTGAATATCGAAATCAAGTACCCTCCCAATAAAATGATCAGGCCCCACATGCAGAGGTCAAACAGAAGTTCCATACTTCCGGCTTCCTTATTTAATTATATCGAATCTGAATTTTACATCGGCCTCCGGAAGCTCGATGGTGTCGCCGTCATCAAGCGGCACCCATGGTTGATTGTCTGTTACAAGCGGCAGACCGTTCACGCTTACAGCTCCCCAGGGCTCAAGGAAGAATTTGCCTTTGCGTCGATGAATCATAAAGTGATTCATACTCACGTTATCCGCATCAATGCGCGCGCCTTCTCCTTGATTGGGCGCAATGATGCGTCCGCTAAACGGCAGGTCCTCCACTCGCATCGAATACGTATTGCTGCGCGAATTGTGCAGGCTTAGAAACCTTGATTTTCCTCCTATGCCCGTAAGCGTGGCATATACGTCCGGGCTTCCCGAAGCCTTTTTCGCCGATGTTTGATAGGCCTTGTCGGAAACGCCCACTCCGTTTACAAGTTCCTGTAGGATAAAGTATACCTTATTGTCTATCACTATAGGTTTGATCAGCCCGTCGTATTCCCGTGCTTCTTTTCTTCCGTCCTTCTCGGTGGTGCGGATGGTGCCCGTACAGTCTTCTCCCGCTTTGGAAAAATCAAAGTGCTCGTCTTCAGGCAGCGCGGAGCTGATATATACCTTGATGTAGTCGTTCGGGTCCTCGATTTCTTCGTTATCAGGCAGCTTTATCTTCGGATCGGCAACAACTTCAAAACAACATTTGTGTCCGGCAGCCAGTGGCCTGGAATCTTCTTTTATAACTTTACGTATGTACTCGTCCACCGCCCCGGCTACAGCCGTGGCGAATACTCCGCTGAACATCTTGTAATGTTTTTGCGAAACTGACACACGCATGTATTTCGCAAGCTCGATATATCTTCCTGCGCTGAACAGGTCATTCGATTTCTTGATATTCCGGAGAATGGCATCCGAAATATCCTGGTTGCGGAAATCGGACCGCTCTTCGGTCTTGAAATACTTTTTTATTTCATCAAATAGTCCCATCGTATGTTAGAGCTTATTTTCGTTTTAGATCTTTACTCACTTTTTTTACGAGTTTACGGATCCGCTCATATTCTTTCGGGTCCACACTCCGGAGCGTCATTGCCACACCCATAGTCCCCTCAATATCTGTCTCGATTATTTTTCCTTTCGGGTCCATGAGATAGATGTGTTTGTTCGCATCCTTAAGGCGGTCGCGCATGTCCTCCCATCGTTCCGGCGAAAACATCGTCCAGTCCTCCGAACGCAGCAGCACATATTCGCCGCGGAGTCCTTTGTCATACGCGGCTTTCCCGGGCTCCTCGAGCACAGTGTAGACATACACTTTGTCTTTCATGAATTCAGCCAGTTCCGCTGCCGCTCCTGCATCTGTTTTAGCGTCCTCGCTCAGAATTGAATATATCTTGTAGCTCAGATCGAATCGCCCTGATTTTATCACACCGGCCTCCATTGCCGGACGGAGAAAAGCATTCATCAGAAGATCATTCTTAAGGCCGAATACTCCCGCATAATACCCCATATATACCTGCCCCTCGAGAAATTCTTCCGGAGCCTTATCCTTTATCGTATGCAGAACTTGAAAAATTTTAAACATTTTGGAATATGTACTTAGCATATCCTCCCTGCTTTGGATACTCGAGAGATCCGTATCTCTGAGCGTATGGGCAAGATGGGTGGCCAAGGCTTTATAGTTTCCCTTCTCATAACTGTATTCGCCCTCTGCAAAAATATTCAGTATACAATTGGTGTTATAATTCACATGTCCTTCAAGCAATCGCACATCGTGGCCCAGATAATTTTCATTTATGATAGTCTTTCGTCCGTCGTAGTTACATGTCCGGAGATGCAGTCCTGCTTCTGTGCGCACCAATTGTAGCACCTTGTCAAGCAAATCAAAGGACTCTCCATTCATCCAGCACATTTCAGGATATTCCACTACGCCGACCCACAGTAAAATGGAAGGTGAACCAACAAGGTCTTCGTATTCATGTCCATATGTGTAGTACGGAATAATTGGCATATTCACTACCACGGGCCACGGCGCCAGCTCTTCCTCATTGCTTTCTATCCGGAAACCGGCTTCGGCAATTCTCGCTGCCTGCTTGTCTGTCAGGTAGCGCTGATAGGTCGCTATTCCGAAGTCGCGTGTTGTTCCCACGGGAAGATCAAGTTCAACGATGCTGCACTTCTCCGGATTGATGGACTCCACCCGAAATACTTTTACCTTCTTACCTTTAGATGCTGCCAGTACTTCCGCAACACCCCATTTGGCAAGGAATACGCCTTCCGTTTCTCCTGCGCTTGCTCTGAAGTCAGGGCCATAACTAAGAATCAAATCATTATCCTTGAACCCTAAATCATATGCCATAGAATCCCTTATCTCAACGCTTATGGCTTTAGCCTTCGACGTCTTGAATGCTTCCATGTCATCAATCCGATTCATGTATTCATCGATGTAAGATTCATCGCCTGAATTATGAGGCCCCGGTATTACGCCGTGTGCAATTTCTCCAAAGGAGGAAACATTGTAATCAGGTTCATTGAATTCATCATAGGCATATCTTTCTGACCATTCGCCCCTAAGCGTAGGCTTGAATATAAGTTTATATCCGAAAACTCCATTCATATTAGCTGTTCTGGCAGGGCTCAGAAAACTGTTCAGAAACGAATATGTCATTTTGCCGGGAACGTTCTCGTCCCGCATATATCGTTGCGTACACGTCCCCGTTGAGTCGAACCATTCAAGGATGGAAGTCCGGGCAAGAGAATCCCGTATTTCCCGATATGCTAAAGTGCCATGAGGATTATAGGCAAGCTCTTCACTTACGACGCCCCCATCTCTATCCTGATAATTATATAATATCAAAGGGTATTTGAAGTCTGTGTCAAGTTTCCCGTCTTTTTTCGATTCTGCACGTACCATACGGCCTGTTTGGTCGTAGAGTTCTGTCTTCGTTCCGCCGTCTTCATAAAGAAATTCTACCTTACCGTTTTCTGTCTTGCACCCCGAGGTAAGCACCTCTTCACCGTTCACGACCGAATAGTTTCCAAAATTTGTTTGTCTGCCGGCTGAATCATAGATATTGAAGAATCGGCTTAAGCCTGCCCCATTATTGCACGGTTGCCCCAGATGGTCGAACGCACGGAATTCATGTCTGCGCCCAAGCGAGTCGCATACAAGTTCGTAGCGGGCCACTCCGTTCTTCACCGGTTCTTCTTGGAGATCTAAATATGATTGTCGTATCTGATTTCCCCATCGGTCATACTCCATTGTCATTTTATGCACGCCCGATAGATTCTCGGCAGGCCGCCCCTCTTTGTCATAAAAACGTATTTCCGTCAGCTTATGCCTCTCGTCGTATTTGCGTACCGCCTTGGCCACACCGCGTATGTCTTCTATAAGTGCATCCTCAGCTACATTCATCGGATTTCCATCTGCATCAACATACATCACGCTGTCACCCTTGGCGAAACACCAGCTTACCACCTCGCTTGCATACCCTTTTTTGCTGATCACGGGCTTCATGTCTTTGCCCAGAGTGCTTACAGTCTGGCATAAGCCGGGAATCTCTTCGCGGCGGATGTAATAAGTGCCTTTGTCATCAAGTGCCACCGGTTCGCCTCCCGACACGAAGAAACTGCAGGTGCTGGTGCTGTCCGGACACATGACAATTTCACGGATGGCTTTGTCCGGATTGTCAGGCATGTGTGCGATTGTCACCGGAAGACCCAAGGCCGAGAGGGTCCCAACCTTGAACACGTCCTTTCCGAACTCGCGGTAAGCCTCCGTCAGAAGTAGTGTTCCAGATTGATCGTAAGAACGCGTCTCCATCACGCGGTCGCCATCTGCATCCGAAATCATATCCATACGTGAAATATCCAGCGTTGATACATCCGGATTCCTGCATTCCTCAGGTAACAGCTCAACAAAGTTCGGTGTCATCGTATAAGAGCCCGGCTGGAGATCGTAGCCCAGAATTTCAAGTCGGCAGAAGTGTCCTTTTTTGTTTTTGTTGGAAAGACGGATGCTGAAGGTTAGTCCTTTTGCCATTGCCTCCGTGAGGGTATCTCTGGGAATCTGCCAGCCTGAAGCGATTTGCAGAGTAGCCGTACAAAACAGCGTGTCGTCTTTCGCTACTATCTTGAGATTGCGGGGTGGGGCAGGGATGCCTGTTTTTCTTCCCGACAACGACGTTTCGGACGGGCGGAGCACATCCGTCAGTTTCCGACGTTGTTGGCCAGCCAGACTCCCCGCTGCAATAATGGCCGTAAGTAATATGAGGGTGGCTATGTACTTCTTCATCTCTTTAATATGGGCCATCCGGTGGCATCTATGGGTGTCAGTTTCTCGATTCGTCCCTCCTCCGTATACTCAAATACAAGTCCCGTCGGAGCCGTATATCTGTTGGAATCTGTCAGTGTCAGTTCGTCCGCGAGAGGACAGTAGTAAAAAGCTACAGCACGCTTGTCATCGATTCTCTCAAGTGTCATAGTGTGGCACAGGTTTCCCTCGCTATCGTAGGCCTTTTCCATAAGCACCAGTGTCCCGTCGGCACTTGGAGTGAAATCCACGCGACAGATGTCCGAGTCCCCTTTAAGTGTGTTGCGGGCCACCGTGACCGCCTCGGCATCGTAGTCATATCCGTCAATGTCCTTCATTAATTCGTTTCTCATCTGGGACGGCGCTGTTTGCATTCCCACTGCTTCGACCCGCAGATAGTTGTCGGCATGGGTATGGCGCGTTAGTCGGAAGTAGGGACCGCCACTCGCAATTTGCTTTTTCGTGAGTTTTGGGCCTACGCCTTTCAGCCAGCCATTCACTCTTTCTACATCTGCATAACACACCGTGTCTGCACTCCAGCGGTCCGACGTGCGAAGATCGCGGTTTTCAATATAGGTTCGCTTCATAGGAGCCGCGGCAGGCATCCCCGCCTCACGCTCCTCTGTCCTGACGCCTCTGAGCTGTGAACCGATAGAACGACCACCGAACGACTGCGCTCCGGCAGACATGACAATCGTTATAAGCAGGCATATTATTGTTGCTGTTCGTTTCATAGTTGATCTTCAAAACCGCGAATATCCTTATCGATGCGTTGTGTCTCTTCGCGCGAAAGTTTAAGTTTATGTATGTGGGCATGGCTAAGGTCTTCCATCGTCAGAGCTCGACCGAACGGAATTGATATTTTCCCGTACTTCGAGCCCTCGTAGCGAATTACTTCCACCCCCGTGCTTCCTGTTTTCAAACCACTTCGGAGTATGATATCGCCGTCGCGCAGCCCCGAGCGATACAGCTCGTTGTCCTTATCAAGTAGATGTGCGTATGACGCCTCCTCCTTCATCACGGACTTGTCCTCAAGTGCCACGAACTGAAAGTAATCTTTGCTTACCTTGCCCTCGGAGAATAGAGGAGGAGTCTGAATAAGCATACCGAGCCCCATGAATACTTCTCCTTTCAGGACTACGTCCTGACCCTTGAGATTCTGATAGGTTACACGGATATATGAATTATATTCCGGCCAGAAAAGCGAGGATGGTTCTCCACTCTCTCCAATAGTACGCAAATGTGTGTACTCGCCGTTATTGTCCGTGTTGAAATACATTTTGTAGTAGCCGAAATTTTCTTCCTCCCAATCGGGGCAACGCACCGGAGTACCGTCAACACCCATTACGGCGCGGCCCGTAAGCTGCCCGTTTTGGTATATGTACATCATGGATGTGATGATATTTCCTTCTTGGTCGAATGTACGGAAATACTGTACACGCCCGGCATCATCCTTCTTCTCAATCAGCTTCGAATAGCCATCTTCGCTTTCCGGAACAAGCTCGCCGTTGCGTACACTGTAATAAACCGACTCCGTTAATCTGTCCGGCATAGTTCGTATGCGCACCCTATGAGCCTTTGTGTTGTCTATCGGTGCATTGATCGGCTCCCCGTTTAGACGCGTAAAAGTTATGGTATGGCTTTTGTCGGCGTTCGTCGAGTCGATCTTTACGATTTCAACGTCTTCTTTCTCAAGTTTCAGGCGATTCCTTTTTTTGAATGTCGTCGTTTTTGTCACGTCCGGTTTTTCTTCTATGGAAAATAGATAGCTTGTATCCTTGCCGATTTTTTTTGCTTCATAAACCAAGACATCCTGTGCATTGTATCTCTTTACAAGACTCTCTATCGTGTCGCCTTTGTGGTTGATGATGAGCTCTTTTACGCTTCGCCCCTCGGGATCATAGGTTTTAAGCGTCCTGTTTGTCAGCTCCTCAT
The DNA here is from genome assembly GCA_964493495.1 of uncultured Bacteroides sp. Lineage (GTDB taxonomy): Bacteria > Bacteroidota > Bacteroidia > Bacteroidales > Muribaculaceae > CAG-873. The sequence goes on along the minus strand of CAZBNM010000002.1, from coordinate 38,676 downwards.
CCGCATAGCAAAGTTCTTCGATGATATTTCCTTGCTTGTCACGTATATATTCGGTCTTTTCCCGGAGCTCCCCGTACAGATATTCTTCTCTGTAATCACGTGTTGTGTGCGTGCTGCTGCGGGCTACATCCTTATTTGAATTAATATCATACCACTCAGTCTCCATTGCCCCGTCTTTACCGTAGTGAACGGTCTTCCGGAAGTAACTTGTCAACTGTATGGGCTGTCCGTATTCGTCGAGTGTGGTTATCTGTATGGTGGCGCTGTCGGGATTAACTGCCTTTTGAAACCCATATAGATTTTTACTCGTGGACGCCGGCATCGTATATGGCATCTCCTGTGCCACTCGCACGCCGTCGGCACTGAAATAGAACAGCGAAGCAATGAACCCGAGGCTGTCCTTGGTTAGTTTCAGCCTGTCAGCTCCCGATCCTGTTAGGAGGAGAGGCGTGCCGTCTGCCTGCGTAAAACTGTAATTTTCGCCGTCTATAGTCAGGTAACGTTTGCTACTGAACAGCATATTACCGTCAGCATCAAGAAAATGAATCATATCCACATCGCCCTCAAGTGTGGGAGTGAACTCAACTTTGCGTGTTTTCTTCAGGTAGGTGATGAGCTTGCGATCGCGGATCGACCAGTCAAGTTCGAACGGAGTCGAAAAAATGCGGTCTTCGATAATCTTGTTCGAGCTCCCCGCGCTCACACTCGTGAAGTGTTTTTCTGCATGCCCCTTTTTGCTAAGAATGTAGTAGAATGGGGTACGACCCATCTCCTCTTTGCTCATTTTAGGACCGATTCCCACGGGCCATCCATTCTTGGTCTCCCAGTGATAGTAGGCCTCCGACACTTCCCAGACATACTGATATTGATTCCACAGATAAGTTCCTATAGCCGCAACCGCTATTGCCACGGCAATTAGCGACACTATCAAAACATTCTTGCGGGCGCGCTTTCGGGCTGTTTCGGCAGCTGTCGAAAGCTCGGCGATGCGCCTTTCCTCGTTGCGTCTTGTCCTGCGTTTCACAACCACCGGACACAGAACATCGTGGATAAACTCAACACGCAGGTCGCCGCCGTATGAGAACTGCCGCAGAAGTTTCACATCGTCCGTCAGTCGCTTCAGTTCCCCTTCACTCAGACGGCCTTCGCGCAGCACTGTCCCGCGGTCGCGGTTGTCGCGGCGTCCGTCCTCGTTCACAAGCGTATCCTCAAGCCACGTAACTGTCTCCGGCTGCAGTCCGCTGATGGCATCGGAGTAGAAATCCTCGATAATATTGTCGCTATAGGCCTCTACCAGCTCGCGGGTGATTGTTGTTTGCCCTTCTGCGATCATTTTGTCGTACAGGCGGCTCAAATACAGCGAGAGAATTGCCGAATCAACCTGAATCTCAGGAATGCCGTCGAGCTCGAAGTTCGGGTCACCCGTTACATGCGCTATAATCTGCTTGGCCACATCCTTGCTCACCAGGCCCTTTCGAGGCTGCATGATGATTTCCGCAGCTTGCTCCTCGTTTATAGGTTGAAGGCAGAAGCGATTGTTTTTCAGGTCGGGGATGTCCGTCGTGCTCCGTTCCAGATAGCTTAGAAAGTCCTCGCGGAGCGTGAAAATAAGATTGAACTCACTCCCTGAAAGATAGTTTGCCCCCGGCGTTGACAATGATCCGAAACCGAGGTCAAGTATCCCCGCGGATGTTTCCTGTTTGTCCGCATCGTTGACTTCAGCAGCCGGAGCATCGAGCGACTCCGGCATAACGTTGTTTATAAGATCCGCAAGTTCACGGAAGAAGCGATCGCGCTTCTCCCGGTTGCCCTCCAACGTGAATATCTCCTCGAATTGGTCAAAAACTACAAGCGGACGCACGGGCTTCCCGTCGGCGTCCGTGCGCTCGATGCGGTGAAAATACTCCCACAGTGATTCGTTCTCGGAAGCAGGTGCAAGTTCGCGAACCTTCACCTTCCCTTCCTTGACAGCCTCTGCAAAAGCTCGTTCTACCGCTGCCTTAATCTGATCGATATACGTCTTCGACGAATTGTGCTCCAGACGGATATAGACCGGAAGCACCCCATGGCGCCTCACACGCGGAAACACCCCGGCATTCAATATCGAGGATTTGCCGATACCCGACCGTCCGTAAAGCACGGTCTGCGTATTACGCAGGACAAGTCCCGTTAGGGAGATTATTTCCTCCGAGCGTCCATAGATTACTTCGCCTTCAGTGTATGTGCGCAAGCCGAGCCAGGGGTTGTTCTGCGAGTATGCCGTATTGTTTTCCATTGAGGATCTTGATTTTGTGATGAATGATTCGGCGAGGGTCAGCCTTTGAATTTCGTAATTGAGTCAAGTGCGTTGTGGATGCTTGCAAGCAATTGCGAGAAATCCATTTCCGGACCGAAAGCCAACGAGTTGTGGGCTTTCAGTCCGCGGGGAATATCTGCATCATAGAAGGGGAAGCCTTCCTCGTGCACGGGAATGATGAAGTTGCGTGAAGTGCCCATACTTTCCTGAATTGCAAGTGCTTTCTTCCATTCCTGACGGTAGACATGCGCATCCATCGCTTCCTTCTGGATATTGGGCGTGAAGATAGGCACGAATACTTTTGTGCTTTCGATGGCGTCTTCTATCTCGTCCATGAATTTTGAGCCTCCGAGAAGGTTGTTTCTGTCATACCACACGTTAAGCCCGTTCTCGGTCAGGAAGCGGTAGAGACGTTCGGCAATTCCGGAATCTGAACGCGAATAGGAAATAAACACATCCGTTCCCTTGGCCGGCCGTCCGAACCGGTCATCCTCATGCTGGTCACGGTAGGCCTGAACGCGACGCTCGATTTCGTCGACGATTTCCTCGGCGCTCTTGTTCGTGGGCAGGAAGGTGTCGATACGGCGCAGATACTCGACAAGTGTTTCGTGGGTGCGCTCGTCATGTGCCATCAGACCCTGGGTCTTGGTGCCGGAATTCTTGTTCATGCAGAACCAGATGAAACGGAACAGCCAGTCGCTGTATCCGCAGCCGAGCATGAGCAGATACTTGTCCTTAAGTTGCTCGCATAGTTCGTCAGGACGCGTCTGCGGGCTCATCCAGCTTTTGCAGAACTCAAGCATATCGTTGTCCGTAAGCACATAGCGGTGCGGCTGTCCCGGTGTTCGGCCGAACATGTAGTAGACCGTCGGAGCGCTCATGTCGTCGCCCGCAGGAATGTCTCCTATACCTGGCTTGCGGTCCTTGGCCGGGTCGTTGACAAAGCTTAGCACCCGCAGGCGCCGACCCTGCCAAATTTCCCGCATGGCCTCTTCGACAACCGGAGCAAAACTTGTGGTTATGACGAACGGAAATTGCCGCAACCCCAGCAGCCGTCGCACGAGTTTCGACGGACGGAAATTCTGTTCTACATTTCTGGGATTGGAGAAGATATTATTCACCAGGCCGTAGATGCTGTCGCGGGTAATGGATGGATTGCGTGTGGCTTTTGCAAGTTGTGAGATGAATTCAGGATCGTACACAAGCTGCGAGAACGTGCTGTGTCGCCCGCTTAGTCGCAGCTGGCTGTCGATGGTGGAGAGTATGAATTCGTTGATGTTCTTGCCTCCTTCGAAATCACACAGCACGTCGGGCCCGATCACAGGCACGACATTACCTCTGACAACAGCTTCGACAAGAGCGTCCCACTTGTCTTTTTCAGGGTCGAGTCCGTCGAATATATCCAGTCCGTTAAGAAAATCCATGGCAGAAATGTATAAAAAAATTGGAGATTGAGCCTCTCGTCGGGCATCAATCTCCAAAGATACAACAAAAATGACTTGAAAGCAAATTATTTTTGTAAGTCGGGAGCGAGTTTTTTTGTGCCGTGTGAGCACACAAGTGTGAGCGCTGTCAGAATCAGGAATGTTATGGCCGTCGAGTGAAGGATATTGCCTAGGCCCACGACCGGCGTCACAATGGCTCCGACCACATATCCGGCAATACCCAGAATAGATGAGGCTTCTCCGGCCTGCGAGCGTCCTTCGTTCATAGCCAGGGTATTGGAGGCCGTGAATATATTTCCGAGTCCGAAAAGCATTACGATTATGCAGATCTCGAAAATCCAGATGCTGTGGATTGTATACAGTGCGATGGCTTCAGCCACGACACCGGCTGTCATGATCCACGCCCCGACAACGGCAGCCCGTTTGAGATACTTGAATCTAAGCGCGATCATCGAACCCCCAGCCACAAACAGCGCATTGAATCCAATCACAAGGCCATAGACCGTCTGGGATAATCCGTAATGTGTCTGTAGGATGAACGGAGCTGCGGAAATGTATGCGAAAAGCAATCCCAGAGCTACGCCCTTCAAGCTCACGTGAATCATAAACGAACGGTTCGTGAGCAGATTACGATACCCGCTGATTGTCTGCGAAAGAGGTCCATGCACCCTTCTTGACTTCGCCAGCGATTCTTTCATGACCGGACTGAGAGCGAGAATGATTAAAGCGAATCCGGCGAGGAGAACGAATATGCCGCGCCAACCGAAATCGTCAGCCATCACGCCGCCGATGACAGGCGCCGATGCCGGAGCAATTCCGTTGATAGCACCGATGAGTGCCATCAGCTTGGCCAGAGGACGTCCTGAATAAACATCTGCCGGGATGGTTCGGGCCAGAAAGTAACCGCCCGAAGCTCCAATGCCTTGGAATAGCCGGCAGGTGTTGAACACATGGATGGTCGGAGAAAAAAGCGACACAACAGCTGCAACTATAAAGAGCGTCAGTGACCCTATTAGTACCGGTTTTCGCCCGATGCGGTCGCTTAGCGGGCCGAGGATCAGCTGGCCCAGTGCCAGTCCGATCATACCCATCGACAGACCCATCTGGGACAGTGAAACAGAGCATCCGAAAAATTTGCGCATTGCCGGCAGGGCAGGCGAATACATGTCGTTCACAAAAGAACCTAAGGCACTTAGAACAACAAGATAAAAGACCAGAAAAGCATAATAGTGGCGGTCGTTCATGAGCTTGCGCTGCAAGGCCGACTGTGATGACGCCTCTTCGGTTGATGTCTGCGTGTTGGATTGAACGGAAGAATTTTGTGGGGTTTCCATAGTTGATTGCGTGTTTTTAATTTTAAACGCGCTCAGTCCACCCTTGGTTCACAAAAAATAGTCCGGAAATCCTTATGGATAACCGGACGAAAAGTGCGCATGAAGGGACTCGAACCCATACGTCACAAGGACATTAGATCCTAAGTCTAACGCGGCTGCCAATTACGCCACATGCGCTTGTGATTCGAGTGCAAAGGTAGTGGTTTTATTTTTTAATTCCAAATTTTATTGGCTTATTTTGCTGTTTTTGTGGTTGGCCTGTACTTTTCCCTGCGCGCATGTATGTTATCCCGAATTTTTTTTGCATCTTTGCAGTCTGAATTGTAGTAGCTTTCTTCAAATGAGAGTGCAAAGCAAAACTTGAACATGAAATTTCCTGCATCAATCATAGCAAAAACTTTGGGAGGAACGGTAGAAGGAAACCCCGAGATCGAGGTATCTTCATTTGCCAAAATAGAAGAGGCATGCCCCGGCGATATTACGTTTCTGTCCAATCCAAAGTACGCTCATTTCATTTACACTACCGATGCATCGGTAGTACTGGTGCACAAGGATTTCGTTCCAGAGCAGCCGCTCAAGGCTACTCTGGTTCGTGTAGATGATCCCTATGCATCGCTTGCAGTATTGCTCGACATGGCTGCAAAGGCTTTGCGTCCGGTGCCATCCGGCATTGAGCAGCCTTCGTTCGTGGCAGCCGGAGTGGAATTGCCTGAAGGAGCTTACGTCGGGGCTTTCGCTTACATTGGCGAGGATGTGCATCTCGGCAAAAACGTGAAAATATATCCGCAGGTCTACATTGGCCATGGCTGTACTATCGGTGATGATACAATCCTGTATCCAGGTGTGAAGGTTTATCCAGGCTGTAAAATCGGCTCTCGATGCATACTCCACAGCGGTGTGGTCATAGGAGCCGACGGTTTTGGCTTCGCGCCTGATCCTGAGGGCATATACCATAAGATTCAGCAGATCGGGATTGCCGAACTGGGTGATGACGTGGAGCTCGGAGCCAATACAACGGTCGATCGGGCCACTATGGGCCGGACTTATATCGACCGGGGTGTGAAGCTGGATAACCTGATTCAGATTGCACATAATGTCGAGATTGGCCACGATACGGTGATGGCCGCACAAGTTGGTGTGGCGGGATCCACGAAAATCGGTTCGAACTGCGTGATAGGCGGTCAGACGGGTTTTGCCGGTCACATCCATATAGGCGACCGTACAACCATCGGAGCCCAGAGCGGTATACCGAATAATGTAGATCCCGGTAGCCGTCTTATGGGCTATCCGGCTGTTCCTGCAGCAGAATTTGCACGCAACACTGTATACATCAAGCGTCTTTCGGGCCTTTTCGACCGTGTCGCACAGCTTGAGAAGGGGCTCGACAAACTTTCGCAGAAATAAACCGTCCCCCACCTGCGGGGCATAGAACACATAAATCTTGTAATGAAACAGATCACACTTCAAGAAGCCTTCACACTAACCGGCAAAGGACTGCACACCGGCGCAGAAATCGTTGCCACATTTGCTCCGGCTCCGGAAAATCATGGCTACAAAATCCTCCGAAGCGACCTCGAAGGCGCAACGCCCATCGATGCTGTCGCAGAAAATGTCGTAGCCACAAACCGTGGCACCGTAATCGGAAAGGGTGACAACACGGTCAGCACTATCGAACATGCGATGGCTGCACTCTACGCATCGGGCGTGGACAACTGTCTCATCACTGTCAACGGTCCCGAGCTGCCTATCCTCGACGGTTCTGCCAAGCCTTACTACGATGCTGTGCAGGCTGCCGGACTCGTGGAACAGAAGGTCGATAAGGAATATTTCTATGTGAAGCATAAGATTGAGCTTGCCGATGCTGAGACAGGCTCGAAGATCATGCTGCTGCCCGATGACGATTTCACTGTGGATGTGAAGGTGAACTTCGAATCTCCCGTTCTTGCCAACCAGTACGCTACTCTCGACAATATCGCCGACTTCGGCGCTGAGATAGCTCCTGCGCGCACTTTCGTATTTGTCCGCGAGATCGAACCCTTGCTGAAGGCCAATCTGATCAAGGGCGGCGACCTCGAGAATGCGATTGTCATCTATGATTCGCCTATTGACCAGCAGGAACTTGACAAGATTGCCGATGCTATGGGTGTGGAGCACATCAAGCCCGAGCATTACGGCTTCATTAATTCCGAAGAGCCTTTCCACGAGAATGAACCTGCGCGTCACAAGCTGATGGATCTCATCGGCGATCTGGCACTCATCGGCCGTCCTCTCAAGGGCCGTGTAATCGCTACACGTCCCGGTCACACGATCAACAGCCGTATCGCCAAGATGATACGCAATGAAATTCGCCGCAACGATGTGCAGGCTCCCGTGTATAATCCGAATGTGGAGCCACTGATGGATAATAACGCAATCCGTCATCATCTTCCTCACCGTTATCCTTTCTTGCTCGTCGACAAAATCATCGACCGCAGCGACAATTATATCGTCGGCGTAAAGAATGTAACAACCAACGAGCCCTTCTTCCAGGGACATTTCCCTCAGGAACCCGTGATGCCCGGTGTCCTCCTTGTCGAAGCCATGGCACAGACCGGTGGTCTGCTCGTGCTCGGCACGGTCGATGAGCCGGAGCGTTATTCCACATACTTCATGAAGATAGACAACGTGAAGTTCCGCCAGAAAGTCGTTCCCGGCGATACCTTGCTCTTCCACGTATCCTTCCTCACAGAGATGCGTCGTGGCTGCGCTGTAATGAAGGGACGTGCATTCGTGGGCGAGAAGTGTGTGTGCGAATGTGAGTTCATGGCACAGATAGTAAAGAATAAATAAGCAGAATTTTATACCTATGATTCATCCATCTGCATGTGTCGACCCTGCGGCACGTATCGGGGAGGGCGTCGAGATCGGCCCTTTCTGCTACGTTCAGGGCGACGTTGAAATTGGCGACGGCACCCGACTGATCAGCCACGTCACCGTCATGAACGGGGCGAGAATCGGTCGCAATTGCACCGTTTATCCCGGGGCGGTTGTCGGTGCTCAGCCTCAGGATCTCAAGTTCAAAGGAGAGAAGACCACAGCCGAGATCGGCGACGGTACGGTACTCCGCGAGTGTGTAACTGTTCATCGCGGGACGGCTTCAAAGGGCCGCACCGTGGTGGGCCGCAACTGCCTTATCATGGCCTACTGCCATGTAGCGCATGACTGCCGCCTGGGCGACAGCATCATTATGAGTAATGCCGTACAGCTTGCCGGCGAAGTCGTTGTCGACGATTGCGCTGTAATCGGTGGCGGCACTCTCGTGCATCAGTTCTGCCATCTCGGCTCATACATCATGGTGCAGGGTGGGGCGCTTATCAACAAGGACATACCTCCCTATGTGCTGGCGGCCCGCGAGCCCATCAGTTTCACAGGTGTGAATGTGATTGGTCTGCGACGTCACGGATTCCAGCACGACAGCATAACCCGCATTCAGGAGATCTACAGAATCCTATACAATGGCGATAAAAACTTCACGGAGGCAGTAGAGCGTCTTCCTCTGATGTTTGAGCCCTCTCCGGAGCTGGATCTTATTCTTGATTTCATCAAGTCTTCCGGTCGCGGAATTCTCCGAGGCTGAGATACTTGCTTAAAAGAGAACATTTAAAACGAAACCGACACAGGTCGGAGGGTCTGTCGCTCGCCTTCCATGTATAGGGCGAGAGGAAAGTCCGGGCAACACAGAGCGCCATACTCACGCAGCTATCGGTGACGGTAGAGACAACGTGACAGAAAATTACCGCCTTTCCCTCCGGGGAAAGGTAAGGGTGAAAAGGCGAGGTAAGAGCTCACCGGGCGGGATAGCGATATTTCGTGCCGCACGTCTTATGGGTTGCAAGGTCAAGTACACCGGCATTTAAGGGTTGCTCGCCCATTGCCGGGGGGTAGACTGCTCAACGCGGGGAGCGCGCCAGCATTCCCCGCCAGATAAATGACAGACGGTGTTTCCGAACTCCCCTCGGGGAAAGCAGGAGCACTACATAACTCGGCTTATACTCCGGCCTGTGTTTTTCTTTTCGAATTATTATAATACGATTACACGAATTCTTTATGGCTGAGAAGAACGATTGGTGGACCGCACCGGCCGAGGGCTCGGACGGAAAGACCATAATTGTGTCCGGACGACGCGATGTGGAGGTGTTCCGCAATAAAGGCAAGTACACTGTCCGCGTTACCGTGGCATGGCCATATATGTCCGATTCCCAAGGCTTTCCCGACGATGCTACGGCGCGTCTGATGGAACAGGTCACTGATGCCTTCCATTCCGAGCTGAAAGGTAAGACAACGGCGATAATGACCGGAATATATACCGGCGACGGTCGCCGTGAATGGGTGTTCTATACGTTCAGCACCGATACATTCGGGAAGTTTCTCAACCGCGTACTTGCGCCTTTCCCTCTCCTGCCGCTTGAGATTTCGGCCGAAAATGATCCTGACTGGGAGGAATATACGGAGATGAAAGAGGCCACGGAAATAAGGGCTGAGGAATGACGGCCCTATAACTTTGTAACTAATTGATAAACTGTAATAATAGCAATATGAAACTCCGCAAAAGTCTTGCAATGGCGCTTGCCTGCGCTGCAATGATTTCCACATCTTCCTGCAGCGATGAGAAATTTGAACTCGACATGTACTACATGAGAGTGAACCAGTTCACGGATTTTAATTCCGACGGGTTCTGGAGCGAATGTTACGAACCGGCAGGCTCGGCCGGCTTCGATGTTGACGGTGTGCACTTCACACACAAGACCAACATCACGGAATGGGATGGCGTGAAGTACTATTCCTGGAATGGTTTTTGCGCTTCAAACGTTTATGACGCAACTGATTTCTCGGCGGAAGGAACATGGGTCGAGCATCAGTGGGGAGCTATGGCCAGCGCGGACTGGCAGAAGACTCACAAATGCTTCGTACTTGGAGACTGGGATGTGCGTGAGAACGCACGCCCGGAGACTTTCGACCCTGATGCGGCATGCATGCTCTCACTGGCCGACGGGAAGGCTTTCATTCCACTGACTATACATGTCACGAACTCGGTATATGCATACTACACGATGGTCAACGGCTCGGCTTTCAGCCGTCCTTTTGGCGAGGATGACTATCTTCGGCTTGTAATAACCGGTTTCCTTGACGGACAGAAGACCGGCGTGACGGAAATCAATCTGGTTGACCACAACGCTTATCTCACCAATTTCAAGGAATTTGATATAGCGACTTGCGGCGCGTTGGTTGATCATCTCGTATTCTCGGTTGAGGGTTCGGACACCGGCCAGTGGGGGCTCAATACTCCGGCATATTTCGCAATCGGAGCGTTCAGCTATGCGATAGACAAGTAATTGCTGTTGTAATTCAAGCTACGAAGGATATGAAAATAGGGAATATCGATCTTGGAGACCGTCCCGTGATGCTCGCACCTATGGAGGATGTCACCGACAGCTCGTTCCGCTTGATCTGTAAAGAGCAAGGGGCCGATATGACCTATACGGAATTTGTATCCGCGGATGCCTTGATACGTAGCATCGCATCCACAACGCGAAAGCTTCACATCAATTCTGCCGAGCGACCCACCGCAATACAGATCTACGGACGCGAGGTCGAGCCTATGGTTGAAGCTGCAAAAATTGTTGCGGAAGCCCAACCGGATATTCTCGATATTAATTTCGGATGTCCGGTGAAAAAGGTTGCCGGAAAGGGAGCGGGCGCCGGTATGTTGCGGGATATTCCACGCATGCTGCGGATTACGGAAGCTGTTGTCAAGGCTGTACCGGATCTGCCTGTTACGGTCAAGACGCGTCTTGGCTGGGACTGCAACTCCAAGATAATTGTTTCGCTTTCGGAACAGCTCCAGGATTGCGGGATACGGGCGCTCACCGTGCATGGGCGTACGCGGTCGCAGATGTATACCGGAGAGGCCGATTGGGAAATGATCGGAGAGGTAAAAGCCAATCCGGCACTGAAGATACCCGTTATTGGCAACGGCGATATTACGACCCCTGAAAAACTTGTCGAGGCATTTGATCGTTATAAAGTGGATGGTGTGATGGTTGGACGAGCTTCCATCGGCGCACCGTGGATTTTCCGGGAGATGACCTCTCTTTTGCGAAACGGAAGGGTTGAATCCCTGACAGTCGCGGAGAAATTTGCTTTGATTCGGAGGCAGATCCGCGAAAGTATAGAGCGGATTGACGAGTACAGAGGAATCCTTCACATTAGGCGACATCTGGCTGCTTCTCCTCTATTCAAGAGTATCCCTAATTTTCGTTCCACACGAATCGCCATGCTGAAAGCATCCACCTATACGGAACTTGACGAGATTCTCACCCACATTGAGCACAATATACTTCCCGAATTATGAAAATCGCCAAAAATATATTTCGTTTACTCGCTTTTGTCTTCACCCTTTTCGCGATAGAACCGGCCTCAGGCGCTAAGTATAGTCTTAATGTGGCTGACTTTTCGCGTCTGTCCGTCGACAACGGTGTGAAGGTCGTATATTCATGCATTCCTGATTCTGCGGGGTTTGTTGTTTTTGAGTGTGAGCCTGAACTTGCCTCTAAGATAATTCTGATAAACAATAAGTCGACTTTGAAGATTCAGGTGGATATCGATGAGAACCTGCCTACGGGATTACCGCTTGTCCGTGTGTATTCCTCGGCACTTTCGTCGGTTTCCAATTCCGGCGATTCGCTCGTAGTGGTGAATCTGACCTCCCCATCCGAAAGATTTGTCGCCAAAGTAATAGGAAACGGTTCTCTTGAGGTGAACGGAATAGATGCCGCCCGGACGGATGCAAACGTCACAGCCGGACGCGGAAACATAAAGCTTAACGGAAAGTCCGACAAGGTCAAGCTTTTCATAGCCGGAACAGGAAGCATCGAGGCACGGGAACTGACTGCGAATGAGGTTTACAGCAAGAGTTTCGGTCCCGGAAAGGTCGTATGCAATCCGACGTCGAAGCTTTTCGTGGCAGGACTGAACGGGCGAACATACTATATCAGTGAACCGGCAGAAATCTCCCGTAGAGGTATGGGGGTGAAAGCCTTGCCTCTCGATTCAATAAACGACTAATTCACCAAGCTATAAGCCTTAAATCAAGCACAGCCACTTCTTTGAAGTGGAATATTGTAGACCGTGTTGCCACGCAGGTCCTCTATGCCGTAACCGGTATAGTGCTTGCCCGCATCCTGAGCACGGAGGAGATAGGTCTGGTGGGCGCCGTGGCTATTTTCCAGGCTTTTGCGGCACTAATCATCGATAGCGGGTTTTCGTACGCACTTCTACAGCGCAAATCTCCGACGAGGCTTGATTATTCCACGGTCCTGTGGTTTAATCTGTTCGTGGCGGTTGTGCTTTATATTGTGCTGTATTTCGCGGCCCCGGCGATTGCAAGTCTATTTCAGGGGGATGAACGTCTGATCGGGCTTTCGCGAGGGATGTTTGTGGTGCTCATACTCAATGCATCGGCTATAGTGCAGATAAACCGTCTGATGAAGAGGATGGATGTGCGGATGGTTGCGATCTCCAACACTGTTGGTCTGGTTTTGGGAGGGATTGCGGGAATCGTGCTCGCTGTTTATGGCTATGGCGCCTGGGCAATCGTATGGCAGACTCTGATTATTTCCGGAACGAAGTCTATAATATTATGGGTCACATGTAAATGGACGCCACTTTTCAAATTCTCTTTTAAGTCGCTGCGATCCTTTACGGGTGTCGCTGCGGGCATGATGGGGACGAGTTTCCTTAATACCGTGTTCCTGAATATCTATGGCTTCATCATAGGTAATCGTGTGGGATTGTCGTCCCTCGGATACTATTCGCAGAGCGACAAATGGAGCAAGATGGGCATATCCTCCTTGAGTCAGGTCCTGACCTCTACTTTTGTTCCCGCATTATCTCAGGTTCAGGATGATGAGATGCGTTTCCGTAGAATCTGCTCCCGCATGAACAGGTTTACGGCATACTTGCTTATGCCCGCAATGATCGGCATGATGGTACTTGCCCGTCCGGCGTTCCATTTTTTGTTCGGCACGAAGTGGGACCCATCGATTGTTCTATTCCAGCTTCTCGCTCTCAGGGGGATATTCGTGGTTTTGAATTCGCTGTATAATAATTATTTACTTGCTCGCGGAGAGGCATCTCTGATCATGAAGCTCGAAGTTCTGCGGGATACAGCCGCTGTCATAGCTTTGTTTATTACCTTGCCGCTCGTGGGATTGGCAACACCGGAACATCCGGTGCTGGGTCTTGAATACTTGCTATGGGCACAACTCGTCGTGACAGTTCTGACATGGATTGCAACTCTCGTTTTCACATGTAATATTATCGGGGCATCGCGTTGGCGTTTCATTCTTGACCTCGTGCCGTATTTTGCACAAGCCGCCCTAATAGCACCTTTGATGGAGTTTTTCGGAAATATGTGTCCGTGGTCGGGAGGACAGCTCCTTATAGAAATCCTTATCGGGGGAGGGTGCTATGTGATTCTCAACCATTTTGCAGGGTCGAGAATCCAACAGGAGGTTTTTGCCAATATCATGCGTAAGAGGAAGTGAACGGATGACTTCCCCCTACGCCGGGCTAAAATCTTTCTTAGCTAAGCCTTATGTGTCCGGCTGAACCGGTGATTCGGCCTTCGGATTTCAGAAGTTCAAGCGCCGTGCGGAAAGCGCTGTCGACGTTAGAGCCCCGACGGGTAAATCCGAGTTTTTTCGAGGCTAAGAGCATGAGGTTTTCCTCGTCCATGGCAAGTTGTTCGGCAAGAGTGTCGCAAATGACATTCTTTATTTCAATCATGGGAATGTCGGCAATATCGCGCCCGGAATTAGGGCGATAGAACTTGTACTCCCGACTTGCAGCTGCATCCAACCAGAGTGCGCCGGTGCTGTCGCGGTAGAAGAGTTTCTGATATGGGCTGAGCGTTTTCTGGAGTGTTGCGGTGACACGGCTTGCACCACGCAGGGCGCAAATACGACGGCAGAGCTGCATGAAAGTGACAGGCTGTTCTATTTCTATAATCTTTCGCATAAGCTCCTCATGGTTCAGGAGCGAGATTTGACGCCGGCTTGTCTCGAAGCTCACATATTCCTGTGCAAGATCGCTCTTGTGCTCAACGAGTTTTTCTGCAGAGATGTCGAAATTGCGGGCTTTGTTTTCCGAGGTCTTTTCCGGTTCGGAATTAAGGACTTCGACAATTCTCTCGATCACACGGTCGGGATTGTTATACCAGTCAACACTCCATACGCGCATCACCTGCCAGTTCAGGCCTGTAAGGACGGAGGGCTGGACAATCTCGCGGTCGCGTGTCGTGTGAGTATCGCGATAGCCTTCACCATCAAGGAGAATGCCCAGTCTGTAACGCTCGGTTGTATCCTTATCTCCCACTGCTACATCAACCTTGAATCGGGAGCGCCCTATGTTGGTGTCGACACGATAGCCGAGCGCCTTAAGCTCTTCAGCAATTTGTTCTGCGATGAGCGTATCTGAGCGCTGTGTGCGCGATGCGGAAGTGGATGGCAGCGACTGTGTCTCGGCATAACGCAGGAAGTGTTTCAGACCTTCTACGCCGAGAGATTTTGAGCGGCTGAGATCTACATCGGCTGATTTTAGAGTCGAGAAGATATACATTTCCTCTCGTGCACGACTCACAGCTACGTTAAGCCGCCGTTCGCCACCGGCATTATTAAGAGGACCGAAGTTCATCGACACCTTTCCCTCCTTATTCGGGCCGTAACCGATCGAGAAGAGTATTACATCGCGTTCATCACCTTGAACGTTTTCGAGATTCTTGACGAATATGGGCTCATACATCTCGGCGCACGCATCAAGAAGTTCTTTATCTCCGTCAAGACGATCCTGCAGGAGGTCTTCGATAAGGGACTGCTGCACGACGCTGAAAGAGATGATGCCGATACTTTTTTTCCGAAGCTCCGGATCCCTAAGCCGACGAACAACTTCTTCCACAATTGCTTCGGCCTCCGCGCGGTTATTGCGCTTGCCTCCCTTGTCGTAATATCCTTCGACGGGTATGTGATGCACTTTGGTGGTGCTGTCGTCTACGGAAGGGAAGGTGATGAGCGAGCCTTCGTAATATTCGTTGTTGGAGAAAGCAATCAGGCTCTCGTGTCGCGAACGATAGTGCCAAGATAGCTGCAGCGAGGGAATTTCAAGCGTGCGGCAATCTTCGAGAATACTTTCCATGTCGTCGATCGAAGCCTCTTCCGCATCGACGTTAGTGGAGGAGAAGAAACTTGTGGGTGGCATCTGCTTTGGGTCGCCAACCACAATCAGAGCTTTTCCGCGTGCAATGGCCCCGACAGCCTCGCCGGTGGGCATCTGGGATGCTTCATCGAAGATAACGAGGTCGAACATGTCATCGGCTTCAAGCTTGATGTATTGGGCAACACTCATGGGACTCATGAGCATACAAGGGCAGAGACGGGGCAGAAGTGTCGGAATCTGGTCGAAAAGATCGCGAAGCGATAGACCGCGGCCGCCATTACTTATATTGCGGTTAAGCAGACCTATTTCACTGCTGCTGTTAATGCCTTCGGTCACTCTGGGTACCCTTGCGGCAAGACGCGCATACAGTTCTTTCTGCGTAAGGAGCTGGAACTCGTCAGTCATCTGACGATAGGCTCTTATCTTATCGTCGAAAATCATGCCTTCGAAGGTTGCGAGTATCGGTGACTTGCGCAATTTATCTTCGACTTTATGACGATACAAAGCCTTAAGATATGCATTCCCTGCAACAGACGGATCAATATTCCCGGCCGTAATGGCGTCGCTTACACAGCCAAGGCCATGCTTCTCGAGCTCGCGGATATAATCGCACCAGTGAAGCCAGTCGCGCATACGGGCAGTGTGCCCGGGCCATTGGGCAAGTTTGGCTATCGCAAGGTCCAGACAGGAGCTTTCGGGCATCCTGTCCTCTCCGATTTCCATATCGAAATACAGTTTCATTATTTCACCGGTCCGCCCTATGGCCCTATGTCTGTTACGGTAGACTGTCAAGGTCTCTATCAGCTCAGGCACCTCCGATTCCACGATGTAGGGGTTGAACTGTTTAAGACGACTGATGAAGTTTCGTTTGGCGAAGAAGCGAGGTATAAACCATTTGGCGCATGCAGCGCGCCATGTCTGATTAAGTTCGTCCGGGTCCTCTTCGAAAATCTCTGCTTTGTTGTTACGAAGAATCCGGTTACGGAGCTCCGGCGTCTGCGCCAATTCATGCATTTTAGCTTTGGACTCAAGCAATGTTTCGGCGGCCTGAGCCATGTCATTGACAAAGCTATCCGGATTCATTAGCGTCTCCGCATCCACCATAAGTCCTGCAAGCGGGTGCTCGGCAGGCACTCCGACGAGTTTTATGACCGTTTCCATGCGATTGCCAAACATGTTTTCAAGCCCTTTGTGGCCTTCTGAAAGCAGAAGTGCGTCAACTGCGGGTTCAAAACGGAATTCCGGGAATTCCGGCGCATCGATGGAAAGATATCGGATTATACATTCATATAAGGACAGTCCGTCAGTATCGCCCGTGTTGTGCAAGGCATTCATATAGGCTATGAGCGCCTTGCGTTCGTTGAATATTTTCTCTGCAAGCGTCGTGAAATCTTCCGGCGCCATGATGTGAGCGACGTTAAGAGCTTTTTCCAATTGCCCAAGGACGTGCCGTTTAGTTGTCTTGTTGGAGTGAAGTTCAAGACAGAAGGGATCAAGACCAATCTTTGCAAGACGAGACTGCACGACACTCAGAGCTGCCATCTTCTCGGCAACGAAAAGAACTCTTTTCCCCTGATAAAGAGCATTGGCTATAAGATTTGTAATAGTCTGGGATTTACCGGTTCCCGGAGGACCGTAAAGGATAAAAGAGTGACCTTTCCCACCTTCAATTACAGCCGCCATCTGGGAGGAGTCGACAGCAACGGGAATAGCCGTTTCCGACGGCGAGACTCTCTCGTCAATGTCCTTCAGATTGTCCGTGAAAGCTTCGGGAGTCCATGTAAGACGGTTTTCGACGAGGCTGTTTACAATCGGATTTTGTCCAAGTTTATCACGATGGCTGTGAATGTCATTCCACATCAGGAACTTGCTGAAGGAGAATGTGCCTAATAGGCATTCTTCCTCTACATCCCAACGTTTCTGATTCTTAAGAGCGTCGCGGATGAGAGTGAAGATCAGGTTTACGTCCACCCCGCTATCATCCACAGGCAGAGGGTCGAGACCTTTGAATTTGATATCGAAATTCTGTCGCAGGAATTCGAGCAGGGTGATGTTGAGGGAAATATCCTCGTCGGTGGTGCGGATGTAATAGTTCCCTTTTTTGTAGACCATCTCTACGGGAAGTAGCAGCAGGGGGGCATAGCGAGGCACCTCGCTGTGAGGTGTTTCAAACCAGCGCAACGTGCCTATGGAGAGAAACAGTGAGTTGGCACCTGTTTCTTCTATGGCGTTGCGGGCTCCGCGATATATGTTCTTAAGCACGGTTTTCGTCTCTGTTTCTGTCAGATAGGAATGCAGGATGTGCTGTTTGTCAATATCGGTGCTTATGAGGTCGCGCAATTCGGGATAGAGCTTGGACCGCACAAGACGTTCGCTTGTATCGAGTGAAAACTCAATATTCGGTTTTGCTGCGATGCAATATTCTTTACCGTCCTGAAGATGATCTTCGATACGGTTGACATCAAACGAAATGAACTGAATTGCCTTGCGGCGCAGATTAAGATTTAGCAAGGAATTCCGCAACGAGAAGTCGAGCAGCTTGCGTTCCCATATGTCATATTTGGTCAGGCGCCGCCGGGCGTTGTCGTTGAGATGAGAAAGATCATAGCGGTCATGCTCCTGAACGTCGATTATACACGCATCATGTTCGACGCCGGAGGTTTCAAAGGTCCATGTGCCGTCGTGCTCAACCCGTGCCGGCAGAGGCAATATACGTTCGAGACGCGCGCGCTTTACATCGATGAACATTTCAAACATGCTGTGATCGGCGAGATCGCGCTCGGCGAGCGCGACGGCAGTTTCAAAAGAGGTCTTTTCCTGAGTGATCTGTGTGCATTCGATCACGAGCATTTCATCGATACCTCGAGCACATTTTTTCTCGATAAACGAAGCATCATCACAGACACTGCAGGAATAGCAGTCATCTACAAGCCATACGCCGAGATACGCATGCCCCTTGCGGAAAACTATCACACTGTTGATGGACATAGCTTCGAGCGCCGAGGCCATGAGGAGCGTGAGTTCTATGCAGTTGCCGATTTTCGAGGCGAGCACTCGCTCCGGCATGGTTATTCTTTGTCCGACCTCCTCATAGCTTGCAGGAACAGAACGGTATATGATTCCCAGAGAATGAAGCGCGGCAAAGAGCGCAGCCACTTGCGCCCTTACTTCGTTGACATTTCCTTTCTGATAGGCTGTGAGTACGGAAGACCCGGTGATGTTCTTGAGCTCGGCAGCTGTTTTTACAAGCAGCTCGGCAATGGCCGGATGGTTGGGGGTGATAAAGGAAACGAGAGTTTGCGGCAGGATGCCCGTGCCGAGCCAGTGGTCGAAGGGCATCAGTTCTATTTCGAAGCGTTCGTCATGAATCTTTTCGCCTTGCGAGCTGACACTTAGAACAAAGTCCGTGACCACTCGTTCAGTGAGTTCTGTAAGCTTCTGTGAATCAGGAGAAATTTCAAATCTTTCCACCCGTACAGTTTCGCCGGGTGCAATGGATGCGATAACAGCGCTTTCGTATTTTCTAATGAATTCGCCCTCACATGAAATCTTGACGTCTGTAATTGGGCGGTCCGATTCGTTAGTGATTTCAAGCGAGCGACATACGGGCATGCGGTTGTGAAACAGCGCATAATTGGCGGTCTGGAGATAGTCGACAGATAGTTTTACTGTATTCATGCGATTGGGGTCATAATCCGTTCGTACAAAAATACTCAAAAAAAGCGATATTCAGACATATACACAACAATTTATTTATAAAAACTGCCGAACCCCTGATGGAGGTCCGGCTACAAGGAGAGTGTTAGATTAAAATCTTTATTTATTACGGTACTGCGGTTCCAGAGGTACCGGGAACTTTGAGAACAGGGTTTGGACAGCCTCAGCAATCCCGCTTAAATCCCTGAACTGACTTTGTCCGTTTTCAAGAATTGTTGCGACGGAAGCGGAGTAGAGGGGAAGCTTCTGTTGCATATTCACGAAGTCCATAGTGAGGACACCCTCTTTGTATATTCCTGTAATAACCTGCGCGTTGTTGTACGCTGCCGGCCAGTAATAGGGACGCGGATACATGAAATATGGATAATATCCGTTGTAATACGGACCCATATATTGAGGCGCGGGGGCCGGAGGTGCAAGCGGAAGTGCCGGAGCGGTCTCTATTTCGCGATGAACGGTCAGACCGATGTTGATAAGGAGCGGTGAAGCAGGGTCTTCGGTGAACCCGCGCTCAACCATCTGCTCGCGGATCGCGGCGGCAATGTTATAGTAGGTAACCATCTGCATGCCGGGAGGGAGTTTCCCTTCCGAGCCGGGAGTGACAATGCGGAAGGTGTGGTACTGTGACAGATTCGCATCGTTGTAAGTCTCGCTGTTGACCAATGTGAAAGGCGAACATGCGGAAAATGACACGGCTGCCGCGATTACAAACATGAGTTTCAGTAAGGTCTTTTTCATAGTCGGGAAATAGTTGAAAGTTTCGATTTAATTATTGAACACACTTCCGGATATAAAAGTTTTCGAGATTTGCGGCAAATGAGCCTGAAAATTCAGGGGATTTGCGTAACTTTGCGAAAAATTCTGAAAAACAATGGCACGAAAACGCAAGGAACTCCCCGTATTCGAAGGAGTGGAAATAAGCGATGTGGCCGCGGAGGGCAATGCCTTAGCACGTATCGATGATATGGTTGTCTTTCTTCCCTTTGGTGCGCCCGGCGACATCGTGGATGTGAAAATCGACAAGAAGCGACGCACATATGCTATGGGGCACATCACGAAAATCGTGCGGCCGGGTGATATGCGAGTCGATCCGCGTTGCTCGCACTTTACGGTATGCGGCGGCTGTCGATGGCAGCATCTCCCGTACGAATTCCAGCTTAAGGCCAAGCGCCAGCAGGTTGTTGACGCGCTCGACCGCATTGGTCATGTCGAGCATCCGGAAGTTGCTCCTACTTTGGGGTCAAAGGAGATATGGGAATATCGGAATAAGATGGAGTACACCTTCTCAAACAAGTGCTGGCTCACTTTCGAGCAACTGAAGAGCGGCGAGGATTTTCCGGATCGCGATGCTGCCGGATTCCATATTCCCGGTGCGTTCGATAAGGTGCTTGATATCGACCGATGCTATCTTCAGGACGATTTTTCCAACAGGCTCCGGAAGTTTATAAAGCAGTGGGGCAAGGATCACGGGTTGAGTTTCTATGATCTGAAGTTGAACGAAGGTTTTCTTAGGACTCTGATGGTGCGCATGGCTTCCACGGGTGAAATAATGGCACTGATGAGCTTCGGGGAAGATCGCCCGGATGATATACGTGCGCTTATGGAAGCAGTGAAGGACAGATTCCCGGAGATTACATCGCTGCTTTATGTGGTGAATACGAAAGCCAATGACACGATAGGAGATCTGGACATAGTCACTTTCAACGGCAAAGATTATATAGAGGAGGAGATGGAAGGACTGCGTTTCCGCGTCGGCCCCAAATCCTTCTATCAGACGAATTCGAAACAGGCATACGAGCTCTACAAGGTTGCAAGAGAGTTTGCCGGTCTGACGGGCGATGAACTTGTCTATGACCTGTATACGGGCACGGGCACAATTGCAAATTTTGTAAGTCGCGGAGCGCGTAAGGTTGTAGGTATCGAATATGTCCCCGAGGCAATCGAGGATGCGAAAATCAACGCGTCGATAAACGGACTGGACAATACACTGTTCTTTGCCGGTGACATGAAGGATGTGTTGAATGCCGAATTTATCGAGCGTCACGGACGGCCTGATGTCATGATCGTGGATCCTCCTCGCGCGGGAATGCACGGCGATGTTGTGGACGTTATACTCGCCGCGGAACCGTCGAGGATTGTTTACGTTAGTTGCAATCCTGCCACTCAGGCGCGTGATCTTGCACTTTTAAGTGCGAAGTATAGAATCACGGCCGTGCAGCCCGTGGACATGTTTCCGCATACACAGCATGTGGAGAACGTGGTGCGCCTCGAACTGAAGCCCCTTCAGGAACGCGGAGGCGTGACAGCTCCGGAGGCGGCGAGCGAAGAGTTGTAGTAGCGGGCATCACCCGTTACTTCCCGGCCTATAAAGGAGGGACGTTCAAACTCTGTGTCGGCTGAGGGCAGTTCGATTTCAGCAACGGTCAGGCCTGCATGGACGCCATAGAATTCATCAACTTCCCAGCATAGTGCATCGGATGCGGGGACAATGTAGCGGCGCTTGCTTATGACAGTGCCCTCGGCGCATTCTTCAATCATCGCGTCTGCATCGGCCGGAGGTATAGGGTATTCCCATTCGTTACGGACCGCGCCAGAGTTGCGGCCTTTGATTGTGAGCCAGGCATGAGTGCCGGCCATGCGCACCCTGACGGTCGCTTCAGGCCTGAGGTTCAGATATGCCTGCTTTATCTGTTGGCACTCGCGGGCGAGAGCTTTGTAGTCCTCGTTGACAACAAGGAATTTGCGTTCTATTTCTTTAGCCATCAGAACTGTTATAGAATATTGACGGACAAAAGTACAAAAATATTTTCAATAAGAGCATTTGTGACAATCATGTTGTTGCAATGCGTGGGTATATGTATCTTTGGTGCCAATCCTTCTGTATATATCAAGGGAATTGTCCGTGACTCTGTGACTATGGAGGGGCTGCCATATGCGTCCGTCATAGCCGATGGAGTTCACAAGGCTGTGGTTGCCGACGAAAGGGGGCTTTTTGAGATGAAGGTTCCCACGGATGTGCGCACCCTCAAAGCTACCAGTGTGGGCTATGAAAGCCGAACGCTCCCTCTTCGTCCGGAGGGATTGAATCTTTACGATTTTCAGTTGCCGCCATCTACAACGGAACTTCGTGAGCTCGTTGTGAAGAAAAAAAAGTATTCCAAGAGGAATAATCCGGCAGTTGATTTCGCGCGCAGACTCCGAGAGTCGTCGGATGCGTCGAATCCTGCGCTACGCCCGAATTACAATTATTCGACCTATGAGCGTATTACCATAGCTCTCAATGATTTTAAACCAGAAGAGCGGGCTGCCACTCTACGGCGGTTTCCTTTTCTTGCGAATTACGTGGATACTTCGGAGGTTTCGGGTAAGACCGTGCTTCCGCTTTCGGTGACCGAAAAGATCAGCGAGGTGTATCATCGTGGAGAGCCAATGCTTCAACGACGCGAACGAGTGGTAGGCCTGAAGCGGGAAGGAGTTGACGAGATGATTGGTCAGGAGAATATGGTTGTAATGCTCGAAGATGTGTTAGGCGAAGTGGATTTCTACCAAAATGATATTAATCTTCTTCAGAATCGCTTTGTGAGCCCACTATCCCGTATTGCACCTGATTTCTATAAATTTTATCTTGTTGACACTGTTGAGATAGACGATGAAAAATGTGTTGTACTGTCGTTTTACCCTCACAATAAGGCCTCTTTCGGATTTACGGGTTCTGTGTATGTGGCATTGAACGATTCAAATATGTTCGTGCGAAAGGCAGAGATGCGTGTACCTCAGGGAATTAATCTGAATTTTATTGAGTCACTTATGATAACGCAGAGATATGATCGCGGGCCGGACGGGACACGTCTGAAAAGAAGCGATGATCTGATTATTGAGGCGAAGCCTGTCCCGGGTGGTCCGGAAATATATTTGCGGCGAGTTCTTGATTTCCGCGAACATAATTTTGAGGCAAAGCCCGACAGCGTTTTCTCCGGGCTCGGGGAGAAGATCACGGATTCAGAGGCAAGCGGACGCGACAGCACATGGTGGGATGCCCGCAGGCATATATCCGTGGGCAAGGGCGAACGATCTGTTGCACAGCTGGTGCGTCAACTCAGGAGCAACAAGGTATATTATTGGACGGAAAAGTGTATCAAGATACTTTTCACCGGGTACGTCGGCACCACGCGCGAGGGCATGGGACCGAGTAAATTCGACATAGGACCTGTAAATACGTTTATCAGTTACAACAGTCTGGAAGGACTGCGACTTCGTGCGGGAGGACTGACAACGGCCGCTTTGAACAAACGCTGGTTTGGCCGCGGATATGTTGCTTACGGTATTCGTGATCATAAGTGGAAATACAGCATAGAGGGCGAATATTCCTTCATCGACAAGGTGCAGCATTCGCGTGAATTTCCAATTCACTCTCTGAAGCTCCTGCACAGCTATGATACGGATTCCCCCGGGGAGCATTATCTGTTCACGAACCCGGATAATTTCGTATTGTCATTCCGACGTATGGCCGATGATCTTACGACTTATCTGCGAAAGACCAAACTTGAATATACGCTTGAGCTGAGGAATAATTTCTCGGTCGTAGCAGCTGTGGAAACAAGATGTCAGGAGGCTTCGCGCACTTTTCGGTTCGAACTTGCCGACGGCACGTCATTGACCCGCTTTACGGAGAATCTGCTTAGCGTGAAATTGCGGTTTGCGCCGGGAGAAAAGTATTATCAGGGGCGCACGCACCGTATTCCTATCAATCTTGACGCACCGGTCATTGTTCTGGAACATACTTATGCGCCAAAGGGATTCGCCGGTTCGCGCTGGAGCGTCAACAAGACTGAACTTAATGTTTCGAAGCGCTTCTGGCTTTCGGCATTCGGATTTCTTGACTGCTATGCCGGAGGAGGGTATGTGTGGGGAGAGACAGACTTTCTTGACCTATGTATTCCCAATGCAAACCTGTCGTACACTATCCAGCCACAGAGTTTCGCATTGATGACTCCGATGGAATTTGTGAATTCCCGATATTTGTCCTGGGATTTTACCTACTGGCTGAACGGTGCCTTGCTGAATATGATTCCGGTTGTAAAAAAAGCCAAATTACGCGAAGTAGTTGGATTCCGTGGA
Organism: uncultured Bacteroides sp.; assembly: GCA_964493495.1. GTDB lineage: Bacteria > Bacteroidota > Bacteroidia > Bacteroidales > Muribaculaceae > CAG-873. The sequence continues at coordinate 14,515 of CAZBNM010000002.1, read as the reverse complement.
CTGTATGGGAGCCGATCGGAGAAATGCACTCCCTCTCAATCCCGGCCAATGCTTCTTGCATTTCCGAGCAATGCCCCGGCGCGCGCAATGGACGAAGGGCCGTACATGGAACTTTCCGTGGGGATAGACAATTTGTTCAGAATTCTGCGTGTTGACTATGTGAGAAGACTTAATTACAGGCATGCACCTTATCCGATCGATCGTGATGGTGTGCGCGTTGCACTTCATGTGACCTTCTGATACAATTTTTCAGCCGGTCATTCGTTTTAAAGATATGAAAGGTCTGAAATTTCTTTATCTCAATATACTTGTCGCTTTCTTGCTTGGCCCCTTATGCGCTTGGTCTGCTCCCGTGAAGATTTCGGGACAGATTACGGACGAGAATAACGAGCCTCTTGAATTCGTGAATATCCGTATTGCCGGCACAGCCATTGGTGCGACCTCCGATCTGGATGGAAAGTATTCTCTTTCTGCGCCGGAGGCTGATACCATCCGCGTTATTTTCAGTTGTATAGGATATGAGGAGGTGCGCCGCCGACTCATCGGTGCGAAAAAGGAGTCTACTCTAAACGTGAAAATGACACCGGCTTCGTATGCCCTTCAGGGAGTGGAGGTTACGGAGTATCAGAAGCAGACGGGGTCGATTCAGAAGATGGATATCAAGGATTTCCGGCTTTCACCTGATGTCTCGGGTGGCTCGGTTGAGGGAATGCTCACGACCATGGCCGGGGTGAATTCCAATAACGAACTTTCCTCGCAGTACAGTGTGCGAGGAGGATCATACGATGAAAACTCGGTGTATATCAACGGTGTAGAGGTTTATCGCCCACAGCTTGTTTCAACGGGTCAGCAGGAAGGTCTAAGTATTGTGAATCCCGATCTTGTTGGAGCCATTGGTTTTTCTACCGGAGGCTTTTCAGCTCGTTATGCCGACAAGATGTCTTCAGTGCTCGATATCACATACCGGCAGCCGGAGGCTTTTGAGGGAAGCGTATCGGCATCGTTGCAGGGCGCTTCGCTCGCATTGGGTTCGTCTTCTCGCAAGTTTTCACAGATTCACGGTGTACGATACAAGACTAACTCGTCGCTTTTGGGAACCATGGACGATAAAGGCGAGTACGACCCTAAGTTTTTCGATTACCAGACCTCAATGACGTATAAGTTTTCCAATAAACTTAAGGCTAACTTTCTGGGAAATATCGCCATAAACAATTATAAATTCATACCGCACAACCGTACGACTAAATTCGGTACATCGACTGATGCCAAGGAGTTTACGGTATATTTCGATGGACAGGAAAAGGATCGCTTTGAAACATATTTCGGAGCTCTGTCCCTGACATGGGCACAATCAAAAGCCAATATCTTCACACTTCAGGCCGGAGGCTTTCTTTCCAATGAGCTGGTGAGCTATGACATCTCCGGCGAATACTGGCTCGATCAAGCCGGAACATCGGGGAGCGGAGAGGATGCCGGCGGCATTGGTGGCGAACTTGGAGTAGGGCGCTATCACGAACACGCACGAAACCGAATGAAAGCATCTGTGTTCGATATGAGTCTTCGCGGTTCATCAGGCATTAAACGCCACAACCTTGATTACGGGATCAGTTTCAAGCACGAGACAATCCACGACAGAGCGCGCGAATGGGAATTGCGTGATTCCGCCGGATACTCTCTGCCTTTTGACCCTGACGCCGTACGCGTGGTCTACAATCTTAATGCCAAGAACGATATATCCAGCAACCGTATGGCTTTCTATGTGGAGGATACATACCGCATTGACGCTACCGCAGGATATTTCAATATCAACGGGGGCATCCGTTTCTCTTACTGGGATTATAACCGTGAGTTTCTTGTGAGCCCACGTGCATCTATAGGGTTTGTGCCGGCTAAGTTCCCGCGTCTGTCGTTAAGATTCGCCACGGGTCTATATTACCAGAGTCCTTTCTTCAAGGAATTCCGACAGCCGGTGACGGACGAATTTGGAAATACGATAATCATTCTCAACGATAAAATCAAGAGCCAGCGTTCATATCAGTTTATACTCGGCGGAGACTATACCTTCCGGGCGATGGATCGTCCCTTCAAGCTCACGGCAGAAGCATACTACAAGATTCTCGGGAACCTGATTCCTTACGAAATAGACAATCTTAAGGTGGTTTATTCGGGTGAAAATCTTACAAACGGATTTACGGCCGGCCTTGATCTCAAGCTCTTCGGACAGTTTGTCCCCGGAAGTGATTCGTGGATCAGTTTCTCGCTCATGAAGACCCAGGAAACGCTGAACGGTGTGAAAGTACCTCGCCCGACAGATCAGCGCTACTCCTTCGCCTTGTTCTTCACGGATTATTTCCCGAAGTTTCCGAAATTGAAGTTCAATCTCCGCGGTATTCTTTCCGACGGACTGCCTACAACGGCTCCACGCGGTTCGCGAGACAAAGGGTATTTCCGTGCGCCGGCCTATAAGCGCCTCGATGTGGGATTGGCGTATGGACTTCTCACTCCTCCGAAAGACGGACAGACGCGCGGCGGATTTCTCGGTAAGCTCAAAAGCGTATGGTTGGGAGTGGATGTCTTCAATTTGCTTGACATTTCCAACGTCAGCTCATACTACTGGGTGACGGATGTCAATGACATCCAATATGCCGTGCCGAACTATCTCACCCGACGGCAGTTCAACGTGAGGCTGACTGTCGATTTTTAAAAAAATATTTGGTAAAACTTTCTTCAATTACTATATTTGCATCGAAATAATCCACCAACACACTATGACATGACATAAGCTTAACTCTCTTTAAGGAGTCATCGACCAATTTCTGCATGATGCAATGCACCCATGACAGCCAATACTGTGTGGATGCGTGAACATTGAAATTGTCGTTAAATCCTTAAAAAACAGAGAAAAGCTTATGGAACCACCTGAATTTTTCATCGCGGAAACCATTGCGTGCAATCCCGATGATTTCGAGCTGTACGTTGCCCTTATTGTTGGCATATCTTCGCGACGTCATCTTGTCCTGATGATTGATCACACAAACTACCTCGACAAGGCCTGCAGTTGTGCCACCTGGGCAGTAGTAAACGATGAAGATGCGCATGCTATGGCAGCCCGCTACAAGGTAAAATTTGAAGAGCTTCCCGCATTGATCCTCCGTGCCATGGAGGAGTGGGAATGTTACACTGCTTCGCTCCGCTATGTAGTCGACGTTTTCGCCGACTGCCTGGAACGGTTACTTGATGAGGGATGCCGCTTCCGCATCGAGCGCAGTTATGGCAAAGGCGGAGTTTACATCGCTTGAACAAAACGTGGCCTCGGAAACTTTCGGGGCCTCGTTTTTGTTTTTATAACGATACATAAATCACTCCAAGAACACATATAATGAAAGTACTGATTCTTAATGGTAGCCCTCGTTTGCACGGCAGTACAGCCCGTGCGCTTACGGAGCTCGAAAACACCCTGCATGAACAAGGCCTCGAAACCGAGCGGATTGAGATTGGAAAACCGGATATCCGTGGTTGCATAGCGTGTAACTATTGTCGGACACACGGCGAATGTGTATTCAAAGACCTCGTGAACGACACGGCAAAGAAGTTTGCAGAGGCTGACGGGCTTGTTGTCGGAACTCCGGTCTACTGGGCACATTCTAATGGACAGGCACTTGCTTTTCTCGACCGCTTGTTTTACAGTACGATGACAAATGTTGACAAGGCCATGAAGGTCGGAGCGGCAGTAATATCTTCCAGGCGCGCCGGTTCCACATCAGCTATGGAGGAGATTAATAAGTATTTTACAATGAATTCGATGCCTGTGGTTTCCTCTACCTATTGGAATGAGGTACACGGTAACTCTCCTGAAGAAACGGAAAAGGATCTGGAAGGTCTACAGACAATGCGTAATCTCGGACGCAATATGGCTTTCTTAATAAAGGCCATACATGCTGAAAAGGAGCGCACAGGAGGTGTGCCTGAACTGGAACATGCATTCTTTACGAATTTCATTCGCTGAAATGGAAAAACGATAGATCAAGCCACGCTTTCCGGTCTTACCCGGATGGTGTGGCTTGATCATTGTAATAACGATATTTACCGGACTAAGAATTTCCTTGCTCCTTTTGCACCGCAGCGGACATATACACCCGGGGGAAGCTCCGGATGCATTCCTATGTCTGCCCCTTTGAGTACGGGAATTCCCCGCAGATCATAGATGGTTTCAAAGCTATCGCTAATGCCAATCGGAGAAGATTCCGTTCCGGAATCACCCGCACTATCGGTAAACACCGGAAGTGAAGGGAACCAATAGTTGGAAATCATCGGATAGTCCCGAATTATATTTCCGTCAGGAGAATATCGACGTGTTATGTATGTAGGATCTCCAAACTCATGATAGAGGGCCATGTATATTTCATCCGTCAGTGGATGAACACCAATCGCACATCCGTATAACTTCCAGTTTGCGCCCTCTTCGTCAAGGTCGATAAAGAGTGATACCTGTCGAATGTTACAGTCAAATTTATAGATTCTGGAACCCAAAAACCAACGGTTTGGTCCACCTTTCCAATAGAGGCAGTTCTGTATTTCAGATGCTACGAAAGCATCCGGCGTCCATGCATACCACGAATTCGATGGTCCATACATTCCTTCCGGGATATCAACAATCTCGTATTCAAGTGTGGTGGGATCAACCCTAAGTAGCTTATTCAGGGATACCCCGGTGCCTTGTACGGTTTTTGCAATAGAAAGCCACAGAACACCGTCTTTGGATCTTACAATGGATCCGATTCCGGCACCCTCCTGAACAATGTCCATGGAGAGGATATCTGTTACCTTATCTTCCACGGGATCAACAACGAGCAAACCATATTGTTGATGAGCTACAAAGACTCTGCCATCAGCCTCAACCATCGTTCCTGACTGTCCATGATATAGAGCGCCGGTGGGATCCGTATTCGGTTTATCGCTATCTTTCCCGGCATTAGGATTTGCAGATCCGGCAACCTGACCGGTTACGGTGTAATTATCGAGGTCGAAAATCCATACACCATTACTGGATGAGATATAGCCTTTATGTTCATCTACACCAAGAAATCCGCGGCCGTCGCATTGTGCTCCGGAAGGGTCAATAAGAGACTGTTGGTGGAGAATCTTCATCGTTTTTGCATCGGCAACGGTGATGCGACCACCGGTTATGGAAGCGCCCGGGTCTTTTTCCTGCTTGGCGATCAGATACAGTCGGCCATTCCAGAGAGCACCGTATTGGTTGGTACAACCTAATTCCATGCCCGGATTCTCTGCTTGAATAATCCGGTATTGCCAGTAGTTTCCTTCGGGATCATCGGGGCGTAGAAAATTGACGGTGGAGTTCTGATGTCCATACCAATCCTCATTTACCCAGATTATTCCCTGACTGTAGTCCGCCTCTTGGGCGGCAATGTCCTGGAACATTGCCGCCGTGAGAACGGAGAAAAGTATTAACCCTGTTTTCATTATCGGATTACGATTTTATGTGTATCGCCATTGCTACCGCACAGGATATACACGCCGGGGGTCGCCTTTATACCGGAGGAGATGCTTTTGAGTGAACCGGTGTATGTGGCAACCTTTATGCCTGCCATATCATAGAGGATGTACTCAGCATCTTTGCTCATATCCACGTTGTTGAGGCCTGTGTCGGTTGAAACCATAACGCGGATTTCTTTTGATGCTACTCGGCCGTTTGATTCAGCATTAAGCGTGAAATAATGTGTACCGACCTTTTTGGGAGTTACAGTCAGTTTTTTGCCATCGAGACTCACTTCCGCTACGGCGCCGTCTTCCTCTTCAGAATCGGCCAACTCCATGACCGGTTCATCCAGATATACACTGATGTTGCTGTCAAGGTTGTCGGCATCGCTTATATGGTTGGTGAGATCTATCTCAAGGGGAGAGTCGGCGATGTCAAGCGTGAGGTCGTCAAGGTCTATTTCAGCGTCATACTTATCGGGCACGATTGGCATGGCCGGGAACCACCAGTAGCTGGAGAGTTTTATTGTTTTACGCACTTCACCTGTTGTGGCATTCACGAAGTGATACCAGTTGTTTAGTGCGCTGGCACCAAAACCGGGCATCGATGCAAAGATATATGTATCCGTACGGTCATCATAGGCCGGCGAGCCGTATCCATATCCGTATGCTTTGTTGAATTCCGAGTCGCGGACGAATACGGGAGAGAGCGTAGAAGGATCAGCTACTTCATCGATATTCCAGCGATACAGATCGCCGTCATTGCCATTCCACGTGCCTTTGCCCCAGAGTAAGATATTTTCTTTAGTTGAGGACATCAGATTGCCGTGGCGCCATGAAGAACTACTGCATGTGATAGCACCGGGCACGCTCACCGGCTCCCCGATTTCAAGTGTTGAAGGATCAACAGGTGTAAGGGTATTGGTGCCCGAACCGTTACTTGCAAACCATACACGCCCGTCCTTGCTTTGTGCAATCGTCTGTATTTTGGTGTCTGGAACAGATTTCACAAGGATGTCTGTCTCTGCGTCGACAATCTCAAGGCCAGTACCTATGTTAGTGATAAATACATATTTCCCGGCCTTGACCATGTCGCCAATCTGGCCGCTGTTGCGTTTCACAACTATTCCTTCAATGTCGGCATCGGCGATAGTAACATTATCAAGATCCATAACGCGCACACCCATGCTTGTGCCGAGATAAACTTTTGAGGGATTGACGCCTACGCACGCGCGTCCGTCGCCGCCGATTTCATCAATAGCTCCAATATGTTTGAAAGTCGTTGCATCAAATACTACTACACGCCCTCCGCTCCGGACAGGACGAGTGTCACCGTTATCCCAGGCCTGCTTGGACATGATGATGTATTTGCCGGCGTAAGTCATGCCGAACTGTGAGGTGGCACCAAAAGCCATATTGTCGTTCTGGTTGCCGTAAGCTCTGTAATAAATATTCCCTTCCGCATCCAGATAGTTGAGTGAACCACTGGTATGCGTAAACCATTCTTCGTTTAGGAACACAAGACCGTCCTGAAAATCGTCATCCGGTTTGTTTTCCGGATCAACACCCGTCACGCGTATGGTGTACTTTCCGAATTCGTTGCCTTGAAGATCTGTAATGGTCAGCTCCGTCTCTCCGGACGAGTGTGCAACAATGGCATTCACACTTGCGTAGAAAGTAGCGATCTCCGAGTCGGCGAATACTGGCGTATATCCAACAAAATCGGCATTCGCAGGCTCGTAAACGGGCTTGATGATTTCAACAGACATATTCTCTATTTCGATAATGCCTCCGTTGTCGATGCCTTCGAGAGAGATATTGGTCAACGGATGGGCAACAGTTGTCGATACCTTGGAGTCAACGCCGCCGTATACCCGCTTAACTTCCGTCTTCCCGGTTCCCCAGTCTTTACGGATATTGAGATATGGTCGGACGAGGGCTTCAATCGGTTTTGTTACACTCAAGCGGCACGACATCGCGCCCTTCGTGCCATTAGTAACGTATGCAGAGTACGCCGTGGATGTGGTAAGTCCGTCAGATTCATAAATTTCGGCAGATATACCGGCTCCATAAAGATAAGCACCGTCTCCGAGCACATTGGCAATCATAGGGAAATAGGCCATCTTGCCGTTTTCGGTATTCAACACACAATCTTCGAGCATCCAGACACCTTGTTCGTCGGCAGGATGGAGATAAAAAGCATAATCTACCTCGGCTACAGAGGAAGAGCCATGCGGAAGATAGTGGAGCGCAATCTCATCACCATCGCTAACGGTATCTTCAATGTCGGCGATCATTCCGTTGACGAACACAGTCCATAGAGCCTCCTCATTGTTTACCTTCCAGTGATCATAATCGCTTGAACCGCTTGCAGTGCCGAACCCGGAGGTTGCGCTTGCAATACCATCGGTTAGAGACAGGCTTTCGCCGTCGATTTTGACTGACGCTGAATTATCACCATTGGTATCGAAGCCGAATGCTACGAATCTGTTTTCCGTGTCGGTTAGAGAATAGAAGCGAGGGTCAGCTTTCAGTGCTGTCCGGATGATGTCGCTTACTGAGGATTGTCCGTTGAAAAGGATTCCACTTACGAGATTATCGAGTGCAAGTTCGTCGCCCCATGTTACGGTCAGGGACACACGGTTGCTTCCTTCGCCGAGCCAGTTAAGAATCTTTGAGGACTCGATCGAAGCGGGAGAAGACTCGTCGCCGGATGAAGGCGTCTGTGCCTGCGTGGCCCATGATAGCGAAGCTGTGAACAGCAATGCTACTGTAGCTTTTAAGAATTTGAATTGGTTCATAGTGTTGATTGGTTATAGTTTATATAGATGTTTCTCTTATTTTATAATGATCTTTTGCGTTTTATTACCGAACTTCTTGATGTATAATCCGGGGACGAGAGGATGGAATGCTCGCCGTCCATCCGGATGAAAGTATGCCGGTTCATCATCCGGGGCCGGATATTGAATTTGAGGTGTACCGGATGACATATTAAACACATGGCTATAGTTTAGTGGGAGCCATGTTGAATTATCCGGGTCGTCGTAGCCGAATCCTGAATCATCCTTGCTGAAATTGATGTATTTCCATCCCTGAACATCGCCATCGGTTATGGAGACCGATGACATCCCCAAGCCTGAATAGGACAGGGTTTCGAGGTCATATCCGCCGACCCAATAGCTCCAGTATCCGTTGTACCACCCCGAATTCCAGTATGCGTCCGCAGGGTTTCCATTGAATTTCCACCAATCATAGTCGTATGCGGGATAGCCAAAGGTGAGCATATCGAGAGGATGGTGGATTACATGTGTTTCTCTTGCGCCTTCGATGGCTTCAAGGATAAGATCGGGTGTTTGGCTGCCCGGTGCACTTGTCTGGCCCATGTAGGTTGAAGGAGAAAAGAATCCGAAAGAAATTCTCGAGTCGGTGTTTGCTCCCTCAAAGTCGTATTCGAGATTGTCCAGGAATGAATCGACATCCTTGACGAAGCCAATGCCATCAAGCGTCGAGCCCATGTTGCCGGTGAATTGTGTGAGTACAATCAAATCGTTTGAGGCGGCCGCTATTGAATGTATAAAATCTTCGCCGGAAACAGCATCGGGCCCCGACCATCGAAAACCCCAGACCAACGAACCGGGATTTGGAGTGTCATCATCGGTATCGAACTGGATTACGAGCGCTGCTTTTTTATCTCCATCTCCGGTCCAGTGCTCTATTTTGGACCAGTCGATTTTCTCGCAAAAAGCATTCGGAGGGGATGCCAGAGCCAGTAGCCCCAGCAGGAGTAAAGTTTGTTTCATAAGTTTATATTATTGATTTATAGTGTTTAGTGTTGTTTTTCCAAGGGCGGAATATAGAATAATCCGGTCAAGCCGATATGTAGATCCTGTGCGCGACATAATTCCGTGGAAGTTTCCCCGAGCCATCCGCAATATTGATTCACGCCTGTATAGACCCGGATGAAATCGGCTCCTGGTAGATTTACCGGTTGCCCCCATGAGTCGACAGCATTTGATATATCGAAAGAATTTAGCTTTTCGAAGTCGTTCGGATGATTGTCCACATACCCCCACGGGTAACTGTATAGGACATAATATGTTCCGTTCCCGCTAACATCTACGGCATTGGGCTCTAAGAGCGTCCCCGAAAAGTCTATTGTATCTTCATTTACCCATTTAGGAAAATAGTCCTGGTTATGGAAAAGATTTTTAGAAATATATCCTGTTTGCCCGATATTGTCTGTCCAGCGAATGTAGTATAGATCGTCGATGGAGTTATCATCATCGGCAACTATCTCGCGATTCGCGTCCGGACGATAGTAGCATATTTTGTAGGCATGCCGGGTTTGTGTCGATGAGTATTCGCTTCCGGCCAGCTCATACCAGGGATCGTCGGGGAGGCCGTTGCAATTCGCGTCATAGCTGACCATGACAATACCGGGCTCGGCGGAGCCGCCCTTTTTCTCCGGCTGCGTAAGCTCGTAGAAGCAATTTCCCCAGATACGGAAGTCGTATTCACCGGGTACGTTCAGGACCGTATGGTCAAATCCGAAAGTCACATACCCTCCGAATCCTCCAAGAGTAATCATAATATCGTTGGTCCCTGTGATGCAATCTTCCGCCTTCTGAAGTATGGAGGCGTATGTATCGCCTGCTTCATAACGGGGCATTTCGTTGACGAACTGACCCGGTGCCGGACAATATTCATAAACTTTCGAAATGTACGGGCTGTACTCAACATCCTCGTGCATGACGTAAACATCAAATTCATGAAAATAAGGTGTCTCATTATCTATGATTTCAAATGAAAGGTGATATCGACCTTCTTTTTCGGTAAGAAAAATGTAATCATGGTCGCGACTTGCTTCTATACCGTTGACACACCACCGATAGGACTTTCCTGAAAGGGCAGGGGAGAGCGGTAGTTTTTGCATGCGGTTTATATAATATTCCTTGTCTATGCCGAGGCTCAATAGCGGAATATTATCGTTGCATGCAGCAAAGATAGTGCAAAGTAATAGAAGGATAAGTACGGAAAACTTCTTTTTCATCTCTTCAGAAATGCAATATGTGCGGGGATGTCACCTGTGCGGACACTCCACTTCTTTTTCCCCGCCTGACTGAAGCAATATAAAGTGCCGGATGAAACGTAATTCTTTGCGTCTGTAATATAAATATCTCCGGTCTCAGGATGAATGGCGATGCCGTAAGGAATTGTTATGTCTTTTTCAGAGCCGTCAGATATAAATTTTGTCGATACGATTTCTTTTGTACGGATGTCTATTTTTCCGTAGCTTATTTTGTTTGAACCGGTGTAATTGCTCCATTCGGTAGCATAAAAGTACATGTATTCACCAAAGAATGCCATATTGGAGCATGCCACAGGGATCGTGTCGGTAACGATCATTCTATTGTACCCGGGCTTTTTCTGCATCACATAAAGGCGCGAGGGCTGCGACTGATAATCTCCTCTGGATGTCACCCATAGTTTTCCGTATTTGTCCTTCTTTAGCCGGTGAAGATTGATTCCGACGGGTATCTGCTGCACTTGTTTGAAGTCTATCATTTCGATTACTGACACAGTGTTGTCATATTTGGGTGCACGATAGCCTCCGGAATTGGCAACATACATATAGTCATCCACCACCTCCATTTCTTCGGGTTGATAGCCCACTGTTACCTTACGCGTCACAGACAAACTTATTGTGTCTATTTCGTATACAGCACCTTTAGGTGCCGAAGGATCAATAAGAACCGGACCAACATATGAGCTGACGTATGCCTTGCCACGATGAAAGCGTATGTAGCGGCAATTGGGGATATCTATTTGGCCAAGTCGAATTCCGGTGTGGGCGTCCATTACTTCAACCTTATGCGAGCAGTTGACGACAACATATAGTTTTGAGCCATAGATACCGATATCGTTTCCGACATCTCCTAATTCCTTGATGACATCCGGATTACGTTCAGCATAGAAATTCCGGGCGTATAAGCCTGTGAAATAGTCAAAAAAATCGATAGTACATTTATTTGAACCCATATTTCCTTCATTCACAATATAAAATCCACGGATAGAGCTATCCGGCGATGGAACTTCAGGAATTATATCATACTCCGTAGGCACCACAAGTTCGTCTTCACGACAACTTGTGGCAGCCATAAGGAGCGGCAGAAAAAATATAAGAAAGAATGTATTTTTCATATTTCGAATGAGAGCGTGAAGCGGTAGTTGCGCTTTGGCATCGGATAGTTGAGAATAACGTCATAGTCCTGACTCAGGAGATTATTGATTTCGGCTAACACACGGGTCTTCACACGTCCGATACGAAAATCATAGGATATGGATACATCAGAGGTATACCAGGGCTGAGTATAGTTATACCTGATGTTTTCCTGTTGGTTGTAGCGAGAACCTACATAAATGAAACTGTAGTTGAGTCCCAGTCCTCTCCATTGCGCGTTTACGATGGCTGATCCCGAGTGATGGGGAATATACGGGATCTGATCGCGATAGTAGTTGTCGGCCGGATTCGTGACATCGATTGCCCGCTGATAAGTATATTGCCCTCGAATGGTCAGGAATAGCTCTCGAGCAGGATTGAAGGTTGAAAGAGCTGAAAGGTCCACACCACTGATATCAACGACGCCGAGATTAAGCATCGTCCACCGGAATTGCTGTCCCTTAGGATAGGCTACGATTTTATCCTTTACCTTGTTGTAGTAGACATCGCACGAAAAACGTATTGCGGAAACGAGTCCGTGCCGTTGTTTGTCATAAAGCAGTCCAAGATTATACTGTGTGGCCCGCTCGGGATTGAGTTTGGAATTACCCATATCGGCATAGTAGAGGTCGTTGAAGGTCGGCATGCGGAAAGAACGTTTGTAGAATGCTCGAAGCGACAGCGCTTTATCGCTAAGTACGGAATAGGACAGATACACAGCCGGAGTAAAAACACTCTTGTCTGCAGGTGCTTCCTGGCCCCGGAGTTTGTCGTGTACGAATGTCAGAAGTCCGCTTGCGGAAGCTGAAAAACGACCGGAACTAAAGGCTGTTGCGAAGGAGAGCAGATTCGTAAAACGGTCCGGACGGGCAAAACCATATACATCGGCATCAAGTGTATTCCACAGGAAATCATAGCTGGCTGAAGCACTCCAGTCTTTGTTGATGTCAAACTGATTGGCTGTTGAAAAATAAAACTCGTGCTGGCGATATAGATTGTCAATCTTGATTTGCTTGTCGTCATTGTTCACGTAGTGGGTACGATAGAATGCATATTTGACATTTTGCATGCTTGTCCATCTTCCAATGCCAAGGGTAGTAGAGCCCTGGACGAAGGAATTGTTATCCCAGATTCTCTCACCTCTCCGCCATACGTTGTTCACGATTGCGCCAGGAATACCCCGTTCGGAATTGTAGTTGTAGGCTTTAGCTGTCCATGTTCCTATTCTCATGTTGCCATTGACGTTGAGCTCTATACGTGTCGCATTGATGTCGCCATTCTCGCGCATGGCTGTCGTGTCATATGCGATCTCGCCTGCTGGATTGACACGACGATAGCGGAACTTATATTTACCGCTTGAATTGAGCCACTCTGTGCTTAATGAAGCGTTCACGCTTTCAGATAACTTTAGTTCAACAAGGGCGGACGGATTAATAAGATCGAATGATCCGAAACGGAGATTGGCTCGCGCGTTGTAGCGTTTGTCGCTATCGAAGACCGGTTTGCGGGTACGTATATATACCGTACCTGCATTACCGAAGTCGCGTGCCGGTTGCAATAATGAACTTTTCTGGCCATTGTGCAGTGAAATGGCTTCGATATTGTCAAGCGAGAATTGCCCAAGATCAATCTGTCCGTTCTGCGCATTACCAAGCTGAATGCCGTCATAATCCACCCCGGTATGATTGGTGCCCATAGAGCGGATATTTACGGTCTTTATACCTCCGACGCCGCCATAGTCTTTCACCTGAACACCGGCGAAATATCGTATAGCATCGGCAATGCTGTTGCTATTAAGTTTCTGTAAATCTTCGCCGGAAAGAGTCTGAACGGGGATAGTCTCCAGTCTCGGACGCGTTGCTGTGACAACGAATTCCTTAAGTTGCTCGGAAATTAGTGTATCGGGCTCTTCCGCGCCTATCGCGTAGAATGCCGAAGAAATTACGAGTGCGATGAGAATAGATAAATATCTGTTTGCCATTTGGATCAAAAATAAAAAACGCCGGCACGTCGGACGCGCAAGCGGGTAATGGAATCCGTAATTGCCTCAATATCCTATTGAACGGAATTTTGGCAAAGGCAAATTTGAATATTTATCGGATAAGCCCATATTCCCGCAGGCTCGAAACAACGTGTTTGCCATGGCAGGTCTTCTGACTTATCCCCGGATTCGCGCCTTCTCAGAGCTTAAACTCCAATGACTTATGCGAATTCGCTTTACATGGGACTTACAGCAGCGGGTACTGTTCCGGACTTTCACCGGATTCCCTTTTGCTTGCTCCAAAGCAGTGACTCTTCACCGTGCGAGCAACCATAGCGCTGCAAAGTTACAAATTTCCGCTGATATGACAAATAGTCCCCCATTAATTTGCACAAATTTCCTTTCCAAAGCGCAGCGTCGGAGCCGTCGGTGTGGTGTTCGGGCAGTATTCTTGCTTCGCAAGCGACTTTGTCGATGACTTCTGACCCAGCGAGTTTTTGCTGCAACAAAGTTGCAGCGAGCCAAAGTTTCGCCGGATTTGTCGGTGCTGTTATCGCGGAGCGCTTTCGTAGCGAAGTGAAGAAAGAAGCCGTAGCGCCCTCGGCTGACACTGGCTGACTGGATGGCGAGAATCAAGTCTTCGTTGTTTGAGCGGTTGAAGAACGGTATAAGGCGCTGTTTACCTGCGAAAGCCTGATTGATGAGCAGGTATTTTCCATCGTGCGGCATGGGATTGCCGAGGTAGACAGCCTCTTCGCGTCAACCGTGCCGCTCGAACTCGTGGACTACCCACCAACGGAAGTCCTGGTCGTTGA
>CAZBNM010000001.1:0-124094 GCA_964493495.1 uncultured Bacteroides sp. | reverse complement strand
CGGGGACACAAGGATTTTCAGTCCTTTGCTCTACCAACTGAGCTATGGCACCTTTGGGATGACCTTTTCGGTTTTGCGTTGCAAAGTTAGGGAGTTTTTTTGATATGTGCAAATTTTTTTGCGACTAATTTTTTCGGGTTTTCGGAGTGCAGGAGCTATGTTATTGAGTTGCAACTCTTAATCTTCCTGAGAATATTGCGACGGGCGCTTCTCAATCCAGGAGGAAGGGGTCCGGAGGTATCCATAAGCTCGATCTCGAGTAAGAGCTCGCGCATTATCTCGGGGTATGGTCTGCTCTGGATGTATGCCTGCTTAAGCGAGAGGGCTCGGATGGCGTATGGTTCGGTGGAGTTTATTTTGGAGAGGCACCAGTCGAGGTAGTCAGTCCGGATGATCTGTGCTTCTGCGGGCATTTGCTCGAGTATTGTGAGCAGAAGACGGCGGGGACCGGACGCTGTTGTAGAGAGAAGAAGGTTGATGAGCCTGTCGCGTTTGGACTCGAGCCATTTTCGGTCGGGGGCTGACAGGTGGGTGAGAATCCAGAGTGCGTTGTATGTGACGCGTGGATCGGTGTCGGAAATGAGGGTAAAGAGTTCTTCTTTCCGAGCATCGTCGCTACAGAGGGATGCAATGTGTTGGATTTCATGCCGATGAATTCGTTCCCGCAGTATGTCTCGAAGAGGTGTTTCCATCTGTTAAATGGTATTTAGTCGTATGTTTTACGTCTGCATGAGGTGGGTTGATGCTAACTTTGCAGTGCGATTCCAGCCGCACGATGGCGGGAAGCTGTGCAAAATTAGCAATCAATATCCAATATTCCAAAGCGATGACTCATATTCCGTAAACTTGGTTGTTCTTTCTGTAACGGAGGTATAAACGCCAAAAATCATTGTATTATTTTTGCAGTATCAAAATGAATCAGACTATGACTGAACAGGAGTTTCTCAAATACGCCGCTTCGGGCAATCAGATAATAGCGGGAAGCAATATCCACAAGACCATGCACTCAATGAGCCAGCGAGCATTACGACTCACAACCGATATCAATAATTCGTATCATTCCCCGCAAGAATTACGGGAACTAATGTCGGAGCTGATAAGGAAACCTCTTGATGAAGGGTTCGGCCTTTTTCCACCGTTTTACACTGATTGCGGACAGAATATAAGCATCGGACAAGGCTGCTTCATAAACATGGGTTGTTCTTTTCAGGACTGGGGAGGAATAACCATAGGCGATGACTGCCTGATTGGCCACAATTGCACGATATGCACCGTAAATCACTCGAAAGATCCTGAACGTCGCGGAGACATGTCATGCGCACCGGTAAGAATAGGCAACCGAGTCTGGGTTGGGGCAAACGTGACGATTCTTCCCGGTGTGACGATTGGAGACGGAGCAATCATTGCAGCAGGTGCTGTGGTGACAAAGGATGTGGGATCTAATACGATAGTGGGCGGGGTGCCGGCCTCGATAATAAAGGCGCTTTGAATTATGAAAAAGATAATAATTGGATTAATGGTTGCAATTGCGGCCGTAGCAAACATGAATGCACAAAAACAAGATATCAATAATACAATGAAGACAGAAGACCTTACACTCGTTGAGGAATGGGACAAGACTTTCCAAAAGATAGTTCACGGGGATAAGGCACACTCATTCTATTTCGGCAAGGATGTCTTCGCCAAACTCAAAGGAGCAAACAAGGAGTTTGTGGTAATTCCCGGGGCAAGCCACACTGACCTATATGACCGGAAGGATATCATTCCCTTCGACCGTATTGCGGATTTCTTCAATAAGAACTTCTAAGTGTTAGTTCCCTACAGAGTGAGCGATACGTTCAAAGGAATTGATGAATACCGTCAATCCGAATCTATGAGGGTCAGCTCCCTAATGGGCCAAAGTTGCTCAAGGGATTTCCGGGTTTAGCGGCTTCCATAAGCTTCTGCGAGAAACTGAAAGATGCAGCGTCAGTATCCGTCACTACCGAGAGCAAAGCAGGGCCATCAGCCGCAAGCCAGCGCTTCATGGCGTCTTCAAGTTCCGCGGGGTCATCGACCGTCGCTGCCTGAAAACCTATCACTTCAGCCATTTTGCCGAAGTCGGGATTTGTGAGGTTTGTTTCACTCGGCTTCAAGCCGGCCATTTCCATTTCCCATTTTACAAAAGCGAGACTCCGGTTATCGGCAACAAGAATCTTCACAGGAAGATTGTATTGGACTATCGTCAGCAACTCACCCATGAGCATAGAGAAACCTCCATCACCGCACAAAGCTATCACCTGGCGGTCAGGACATGCAAACTTTGCTCCAATAGCCATCGGCATTGCATTTGCCATGGACCCATGAGAGAAAGAACCTATCATCTTTCGATCAGCTCCCGGGGTCAAATAGTGTGAGGTCCATACGTTGTTCATGCCGGTATCGACAGTAAAAACAGCATTATCATCAGCCAAATCATTGAGCAGACTAAGCATAAATTCGGGACGAATCGCACCTTTTACACCGGGAATCCTGACCGGCAGATCGAATTTTTCCTTGATAGAGGCGTAGTCAGCGAGAGCCTTGTCAAGAAATGAAGTGTCATTTTTGCCGGCAATCTTGGGAAGCAATGCAGAAAGGAAGAGAGAAGCATCAGATCTTACGCCCACATCTACCTTGGTCTTTCGGCCCAGACGTTCAGCCCTCACATCGACCTGAATTATTTTCTTGTCTGTCGGGAAGAAACCCGGATATGGAAAATTCATGCCTATAAGAATGAGGATATCGGCGGATGCAATGGCTTCTTCGGCCGACCACATGCCTAAATATCCCATGTGGCCAACATAATTCTTGCACTTTCCCATAAGCTCAAGCTGGCTTTTATATGTTGTGCCAACCGGCGCTTTTACCCTCTCGGAAAGTTCATTTACCAATTCCGCCGCTCCCTTAGCACCGGATCCGGCAAAAATAGCCACCGTTGCAGCCTCATTTATAAGCTTGGCAGCGGCATCAATTTCTGCTTCTGTGGGCTCCGGCATTCTTTCGGAATATATAGGGGAAGTCGAGGCATAGGAATCGACTGCCGCCTGCCCTATAACATCCGCGGGAAGACCGACAATACCAACGCCACCCCGTCCAATCGCTTCCTGCATGGCAGCCTGAAGCATGTGAGGCACCTGAGTGGGAGTCGTGGCCATTTCATTGTAGACATTACAGTTGGAAAACAAAAGGGTCGGGTTTGTCTCCTGAAAATATTCCGTTCCAAATACAGCGGAGGCGCAGGTGGAAGCAATTGCGAGGACGGGAGCATTGCTCCGCTGAGCGTCGTAGAGTCCGTTAATGAGGTGTACATGCCCCGGGCCACTACTACCGGCACACGCGGCAAGTCGGCCTGTGAGCTGAGCCTCAGCACTTGCGGCAAAAGCACCGGACTCTTCATGACGCATATGTACAAATTTAACCCGGCCATCCCTATCCAGGGCATCTGTGAGATCATTCAGGCTATCTCCGGTAATGGCATAAATATGTTTAACTCCGGCATCCGCTATCATTTCGGCTACCTGGTCGGCTACTTTTTTGGGTATGGTTTTGTCCATAGTCATTTAGTTTATAATGAGCATCCGCCATATTCAGTTATGGCCAGCATGATTAAGACTGCGAGATTAAAACATCAAGATGATTGAAAAAGTTGAATCGATAACAAAAGCGATTGTGTTAACGAGGGTTAATAGCGAAAATATAAGTTTGTGATTTAGAGAACCGCATCTTACATGATAGATAGTAACTCCAAGGTAACTACTTTACATTCAACAAATATTTTATTATATTTGCAAGACCAACCAAAACAAACAAAGATAATGAGCAATTACAGCAAAACCCACGTAGCAGAAGGTGCACCTCGCGTGGAACTACATGACACACTTGCCCTGACCGGTGCAGAAGTATCAGTGAACAATCTGCCCGCCGGGACAGTCATTCCTTTCTATCACAGCCACAAGGAGAACGAAGAAATCTACTTCATCGCCTCCGGCAAGGGATTCATGGAAATCGATGGGGAAAAGGTTGAGCTCGAGGCCGGCAACTGGCTTCGTGTAGCACCTCAGGCCAAGCGCAAACTACATGTAGAAACAGACATGACAGAAATCTGCATTCAGGTCAAGGCCAACAGTCTGACACAATGGACTGCAGCCGACGCAGAAATGGCATGAAAGAACCAAAAAAATCAGAGGACGCTGCCGGATGCCCAATCCGCAGCGTCCTTGCTGTAATTGCCGCGAAATGGCCCATGTTGGTAGTACTTACACTAAGGGGAGGCCAGCCAAAATCGTTCGGAGAATTGTCCAGAGCCATACCTGACGTATCTCCAAAGATGTTGTCGCAGGCATTGAAGATGCTTGCAAAGGAAGACATTGTAGAACGTACGGTCCTACCCGCTATACCGCCCCGTACTCAATACAAACTTACATCCTACGGCGAAACGCTATTAGAGGCGGTGAATCCTTTGATAGCATGGAGCCTGGCTCATATGGAAAAGAAACACAATTGCTGACAAGCAAAGTTTACCCTCGGAAAATCAGGGGCTTATTTAAAGATATCATACCCTAAGAGCGCAGCGATACCGTAAAGCCCCATGAGAATGACCCAATAAACGAAGAACGTAATAACAAAGGCCAGCCATTTAGAGGATACTTTCTTTTTGATGTATTTATTCACGGGTTGGCTTACCAATCCGAAAACGGCACATACTAATATTATTACTACCCACATATCTTTAAGTCTTAAATTTTAGAACAAAGATAGTATTTTTTTCCGAATCCTGATCTATTGAGTGAGTATAAAATAAAATCAGAGCTATCCTCACGGGCGGCTCTGATCGTCTTACACATAGTACTTAATGTTAGATTATATGTCTATTCCAGATTTGTTTAATATGAAAGCATTCACTCAATGCTTGGCTTGTTGTATCATTTCCGATGCAAAGGTAGCTTACAATTTTGAATTATCCAAATAGTCCGAGCACCCCTGCGCCACGTCCACAAATGAGAAAACACAAACAACGAAGCTGTTTTCGGCGTTGCATCAATTGAAAGTAGCCATATTAATTACATATTTTAAGCTAAAATACACAAAGGTCCCCTCATTACAAGTTTTGTTATAGTTTGTTAAACATGCGTTTTCATTCCTTTTTATGCTATACAACATGTTTTTCACAGCTATATCTGGGCTTGATTGAATCAGAGCTTGTCATTAATAACTTAAAAATCGGAAGTAGTTCGCCCTCTTCCCTTTTCGTGCTTCCGGAGACGTGTGGCACGACACATCATGGGTATTTTCACTATTTTTCTCATTCTTTTTTGTCTATTTGGTTTTTTATTGCTATCTTGCCAAAGTTTATTCAAATCCAAACACCACGATGCACCAGGGAGAGAGTAAAACTCTGAATGAAAAGAACCGTTCCGAACGCGAGGCAGTACGCCGCGGGCGCCATGTTACATGGGTCGGCTTCTGGGTAAACGCTTTTTTAGGAGCACTGAAAGTATGGGGCGGTATAGTGGGACGGTCCGGGGCACTTGTTGCCGACGGCTTGCACTCCTTCTCGGACTTCATAACGGATGCGATAGTCCTGGCGGTTGTGGGAATAGCACGCCGGAAGCCGGATGACGAGTATCAGTACGGTCGCGGGAAATACGAAACCGGTGCAACACTTCTGGTTGCGGTGATACTTGTCATCGTTGCAATAGGACTGTTCATCGATGGCGTGAAAAACATAATCATCTGGGCCGAGGGCAAGGAACTCGAGCAGCCGTCGGTGCTCGCACTGGTGATCATCCTGATTTCCATAGGAGTCAAGGAATGGCTTTTCCGCTACACGCGTCAAGTGGGGCGGGAAATAGGTTCGAGCGTAATCGTGGCCAATGCGTGGCACCATCGGAGCGATGCTCTTTCCTCCGTGGCCACTCTTATAGGTGTTGCGGGAGCAGTTATGCTCAGTCCCCGCTGGAGAGTGCTTGATCCGCTTGCTGTGGTTGTGGTATCGATTTTTATAGCTATCGTTGGTGTGAAAATGATAATTCCCGCGGGCAAGGAACTTCTGGAAGTGAGTCTTCCGCAGAAGAAAATCGATGAAATAAAGGCCCTGACAGCCTCCACCCCCGGAGTTATCACGTTCCATCATCTGCGCTCGCGCCGCAACGGGAGCCGCTTCATTATCGACATGCACATCAAGGTGGATCCTGAAATCAGCGTGCGCAAAGGACACACGATTGCCTCGGCTGTTGAACGGGCACTCAAAAAAAGTTTCGGCACCTCAAGTATAGTCAATATCCATGTTGAGCCTTACCGTGGAGAGGAAATAAAACCTGACGGTTCGTGCAATTAGGCATCATCAAAAAGACTCATGAAAGATTTTCTCCAAAAGACATATCATCTTTATGCCGACGGCTTCCGGGCAATGACCGTTGGCCGCTCGCTCTGGGCTCTCATCATCATCAAGATGATCATTTTCTTCGCAATCCTCAAAGTATTCTTCTTTCCCGACATTCTGGCCACCCGCTACTCCACGGATGCGGAACGCGCGGAAGCTGTGCGCCACAACCTGACAATCAACCAATAACAACACATAAATCCTAAAGATCCAAAACCAATGACAGAACTATTGCAAACCGTCGACTGGTCGCGAGCTCAATTCGCACTCACGGCCATGTACCACTGGCTTTTCGTGCCACTGACCATCGGCCTTGCGCTCATTGTCGCACTGATGGAGACAATCTATGTGCGCACCGGCGACACACGCTGGAAGGGCATCACCAAATTCTGGATGACTCTATTCGGAATCAACTTTGCCTGCGGTGTTGCCACGGGCCTCATTCTCGAATTTGAATTCGGCACGAACTGGAGTAACTACAGCTGGTTCGTAGGCGACATTTTCGGCGCTCCGCTGGCCATCGAGGGCCTTCTTGCCTTCTTTATGGAGGCCACTTTCGTCGCCGTCATGTTCTTTGGGTGGAACAAGGTGAGCCGCGGCTTCCACCTTGCCTCAACGTGGCTCACGGCGCTGGGCGTGAGCCTCTCGGCCCTCTGGATTCTCGTGGCCAATGCATGGATGCAGAATCCGGTGGGAATGGAGTTTGACCCGGCACAGATGCGCAATGTCATGTCCAACTTCCGGGAAGTGGCGTTCAATGCCGTATCGATCAATAAATTCTTCCATACAGTTCTGTCGGGCTGGGTTCTCGCAGGTGTATTCGTTGTGGGCATCAGCAGCTGGTTGCTGTTCCGCAAACGTAATATCGAGGCAGCCCGTGCATCGATCAAGGTGGGTTCGTGGGTAGGTCTTGTAGGTATCGTGCTCACGCTTTTCACCGGCCACGGGTCAGCCGTCCAGGTGAGCCGCGTACAGCCTATGAAGCTTGCAGCCATGGAAGGCCTCTACGAAGGAGGCTGCGGCGTGGACCTCGTGGGTATAGGCATTCTGAATCCTGACAAGAAGCCGGGCGACGGAAAGGACGCCATGCTGTTCAGCATCGACATCCCCAAAGGCTTGTCACTTATGATTGACGGAAGCACCACGCGCTACGTGCCGGGCATAGACGATCTTATTGCCGGACGCACCATCACGACTTATGGCGATACGGTATATGCCAATTCATACGCCGAGCGAATTGCATCCGGAAAAGAGGCTCAGGAAGCCTTGCGGGTATATGAGACAGCATATAAGGCCGGCGACACGGCAGCCATGGAAGCAGCCACAGAAACACTGAAAGCTCACTTCGCCGATTTCGGCTACGGCTATCTGCAGTCGCCCGAAGCCGCCGTACCTCCGGTTGCCCTCACCTTCTACTCCTTCCATATCATGGTGCTTCTTGGCGGTTATCTGCTGGTATTCTTCCTGCTGATGATCTTTGTATCGTACAGGAGCACGGTGATGCTCGAAAAGAGCTGGCTTCACTGGGTGGGCATCATCTCCATCCCTCTGGTATGGATCTGCAGCCAGGCCGGCTGGGTTACGGCCGAAGTGGGCCGCCAGCCCTGGACCATTCAGGATCTGCTGCCGGTGAACGCCGCCATCTCCGATCTCCCCGTCGGCTCGGTGCAGCTGACATTCTGGATTTTCGCGGCCATATTCACGCTGATGCTGGCTGCTGAAATCAGCATCATGCTCCGCTACATCTCCCGGGCATCCAAAACCGATATAACAAAAAAATAAGGCCACGGCCATCAAACAATTTCAAAACAACGAAAATGACAGAATTATCACTTCTCCAGCATTACTGGTGGCTCCTCATAGGCATTCTTGGCTCGGCGCTCGTGTTCCTGCTCTTTGTGCAGGGCGGACAATCGATGTTATGCGGACGGCTGTCGGATACAGAACGCAACCTGATGGTCAACTCGCTCGGACGCAAATGGGAATTCACGTTCACCACTCTCGTGACCTTCGGCGGCGCATTCTTCGCCTCTTTTCCCCTATTCTATTCCACAAGCTTCGGCGGGGCCTACTGGCTCTGGATGCTCATACTGCTGAGCTTCGTGGTGCAGGCTGTGAGCTATGAATTCCGGCGTAAGCAAGGCAATCTCTACGGCACCCGTGCCTATGACCTCTTCCTGATGTTCAACGGTCTTTTCGGCTGCGTGCTTCTGGGTGTAGCTGTAGGCGGGATGTTCTTCGGCGCGGAATTCACAGTTGAAAAGGGCAATATTCTGGATGCGGCCAGTCCGGTGATCTCTCGCTGGGCCCCGACACGCGGCCTTGAGGCTATCGCGTCATGGCGCAATCTCCTGCTCGGATTTGCCGTGTTCTTCCTTGGCCGCACACAAGCCGCAATGTACTTCGTCAACAACATCGGCGAGGCGCCGGCCCTGACCGCACGCATGCGCCGCGCCACGCTCGTCAACGGCATTATCTTCGCCGTACTTTTCGTGGCTTTCCTCCTTGTGCTCTTCACCACGGACGGCGTGCGCTACGATGCCGCAAGCGCATCCTTTGTTAGCGAGCCCAACATGTACTTCTTCAACCTTCTGGGATGGTGGCCCATGGGGCTCGTGTTCGTGCTTGGTGTCGTGGCAGTGCTGTACGCCGTATTCCGCACGGGCATCGATTCGCGCTGGCGCGCGGGCATATGGTGGAGCGGCATAGGCGCATTCGTGGTCGTGCTTGTGCTATTTGCCTTAGCCGGCTATCAGGGAGCGGCCTATTATCCCTCGAGCCTCGACATGCAATCCTCGCTCACAATCGAAAACTCCTCCTCCAGCATATTCACACTTAAGGTGATGAGCTGGGTGAGCATCATCATACCATTCGTCCTTGCGTATATCTTCGCAGTTTGGCGCAAAATGAATTCCACGCCACTCACAGAGAAAGAGCTCGAGAACGAATCCCACAGCTATTAATCACCCCGTCGAATGTGCCGGAATACAGGTCGCCCGTATTCCGGCACGTTCCACAAATAATTAGTATCTTTGCAGAAAGAACCCAGCCGAAGATGAAGAAAATATCCGTTTTGATTCCGGCATACAACGAAGCAGCCAATCTTCCGCGGCTTGTGGAGGCGCTTAATTGCATGGCCGACAGCCGCAAAGCCGTCGCGCCTGCCGATGGCACCGATGCAGAGCCCGTCGCCCTGAGCCCGTCGGACTTCGAATGGGAGTATGTGATCGTCAACGATGGCTCGGTCGACAATACGCTCGATGTGTTGCTTCGCCTGCGACATGATTGCCCGCGGGTCAATGTTGTAAATCTCTCGCGCAACTTCGGCAAGGAAAACGCCATGCTTGCCGGAATGGACTATGCCACGGGGGATGCAGTGGTGATAATGGATGCCGACCTGCAGCATCCGGTTTCCACGATTCCCGAACTCATATACTGGTGGTTGAAGGGCTATGATGATGTGTACGGGATGCGACGCAACCGCGGACGCGAGTCATGGTTGCGCAAGCGGCTTTCCCTCACCTTCTACTCCATGCTTCAGGGCACGACGCGCATCGAGATATTGCCAAACGTAGGGGATTTCCGCCTCCTGGACCGGAGAGCCGTGGATGCCATCCGGGAGCTTCCTGAGACGCAGCGCTATACCAAAGGCCTTTATTGTTGGGTAGGATATAAAAAGAAGGGCGTATATTTCGAGCAGGGCAGCCGCGAGGAAGGGCGCACGTCGTTCGGCTTCCGCAGCCTCCTGAATCTGGCCATCGAGGGAGTCACGTGCTTCACGACCACACCCCTGCGCCTTTCGAGCATCCTGGGTTTCATTGTTTCCTTCATTGCTCTCATCTACCTGATATTCATCTTGTTCAAGACCATATTCTGGGGAGAGAGCGTTCAAGGCTTCCCCACCCTGATGTGTGTCATTCTCTTTCTTGGGGGCGTACAGCTGATAGCCATCGGCATCATTGGCGAATATATCGGAAGGATTTTCAACGAGACCAAGCAGCGCCCGGTATATATTGTCGAATCGTACAACGGTAATAAGAAATAGTCCGGACATGAACAGTATCGAAATCTTAAAAAATCTCCACAACCGCAAGCCTCTGCGGGTATTATTCGTCTGCCTCGGGAATATATGCCGGAGCCCTGCGGCAGAAGGCGTGATGCGCAAGATCGTAGACGAAAACGGAGCTTCTGACCGATGGGTTATAGATTCGGCCGGGACGGGCAACTACCACATCGGCGATTTGCCCGACAAGCGAATGCGCGTGCATGCTCTCCGACGCGGCTATGAACTTACGCACCGGTGCCGTCAGGTGCGCGAATCGGACTTCGACGATTTCGACCTTATCGTGGGGATGGACGCGCAGAACCTACGCAATCTCCACAGGCTCGCTCCTTCGCCGGAGGCCGAAGCGAAAATTGTGCCCATGGCCGACTTTGTGCGCAATCTCGCCACACGCTACGACCATATACCCGATCCCTATTACGAGGGCGCCGAGGGCTTCGAGCTGGTTCTTGACCTGCTGGAAGATGCATGCAGTCATATCTACGACATAGTCGAAGGCAGCGAGGCATGAAGGCCTTACGCATAGTCAGCTATCCCCTTATCGTCACGTGGCTCGTGCTCGGCGTTTTCGCAGCAATTCCGGCCGTGTCGGGAGTGATCGAGGGTTGGAGAGACTATCTGTGGTTCGGCGCAGGCGCCCTACTCTATCTTGGTTTGCGGCAATTGAGATTTTTCAAAAAGAACGAATCGTGGATGCAGGTATTCAGCCACGAACTCTCGCATACTGCCGTGAGCCTGATGTTTCTCCACAAGATAGATTCGTTCACAGCCGACTCGCGCCGCGGCAAGGTGAGCTACCGTGGCTCGAACGTAGGCGACTTGTTCATCTCACTTGCACCCTACTGTCTGCCGCTGCTTACCTACGTATTGCTTCTGCTCAGGCTTCTCAGTACGCAGGAGAGTATGTATATCTATGACATGCTCATCGGATTCACAGCCTCGTTCTACATCTGTTGCTTCATAGCCCAGACAGGCACACACCAATCGGATATTTCGGACCAAGGCACGGTACGCGCCTTCATGTTCATAGTTGCCGCATGGCTGTTCAACGCCACCATTGTTCTCATTTCCATTCGCGGAGGGCTGTGTGGAGCCATACGGTTCATTATCCACTCTTACGGCCACTCCTTAGAAGTTTTTTGGAATTCAATTATCGCCTTATAATACACAACATACAATGTCAGACATTCGCAAAAACGTCATAACCTACGAAGAAAAGGACGGATATGTGCTCGTGAAGCAGACTTGCGGGCCGGACTTAGCTTTCGCGCAGGGTTCCCGGGTAAGAATTATCGAACGCGACGGACTTGCGTTCAAGAGTTTCGATGGAAGCGACACGCTGCTTCCTTACTGCGACTGGCGTCTCCCGGCCGAACAACGTGCGGAAGACCTTGCCTCGAGGATGAGCATCGAGGAGATTGCCGGTCTCATGCTCTACAGCCCGCAAAACCGGATTCCGATGGCTACAGGCGACACATACCGCGGGAAAGCGTGGAGCGAGAGCGGCGAGAAGGAATGGGCCGTGAGCGATGGACAGCGGCGCTTCCTCCTTGAGGATAAAGTGAGACACGTGTTGGTATCGAAGGTCAGCAGCCCGGAAGCCGCAGCCCGATGGAACAATGCCATTCAGGCAATCGCTGAGAATGACGGCCTCGGTATTCCGGCCAACAATTCATCCGACCCACGCCACTCGGCATTCGCTGATGCAGAATTTTCGCCGGGAGCATCGGGACAGCTATCTCTGTGGAGCAATCTCATGGGGCTTGCTTCGACATTTGACCCGCAGACAGTGTGTCGCTTTGCCAATATCGCATCCCGCGAGTACCGGGCCTTGGGGCTCGCAACGGCACTTTCCCCACAAGCCGACCTTGGCACTGACCCGCGCTGGTATCGCTTCAATGCCACTTTCGGCTGCGATCCGGTGCTTGTAAGCGATCTTGTCCGTGCGTATTGTGAAGGCTTTCAGGGCTCTCCGGATGTTCCGGAGCACGGATGGGGCCGCGAGAGCGTAAATACGATGGTGAAACACTGGCCAGGCGGAGGCAGCGGCGAGGGCGGACGCGACGCACACTATGGCAACGGCAAATTTGCCGTCTATCCCGGCGGATGCTTCGAAATGCACAAGTATCCATTCATCCACGGGGCTTTCAATCTCCCGGGTGCAACCGGGAAAGCCTCGGCCGTCATGCCCTACTATACGATTTCCTATAATCAGACATCCGAGAATGTCGGAAATTCCTTTAATCACGAGCTTATCGAGGGGCAGCTGCGGGGTGAAAATCATTACGACGGTGTGGTGTGCACCGATTGGATAATAACCGCCGACGCCACCGATCCCGGCGTGCATAGCGCGAAGCCCTGGGGCGTCGAGACTCTGAGCGAAAGCGAGCGCCACTATAAGGCGCTGATGGCCGGTGTGGACCAGTTCGGCGGCAACGACAAAAAAGCCCCGGTGCTTGAGGCCTATCACATGGGCTGCCTCGAACACGGCGAAGACTACATGCGCCGACGCTTCGAGCGATCCGCCGCACGCCTGCTATTGAATTCCTTCCGGCCCGGACTCTTCGAGAATCCCTATGTCGACCCCCTCGAAACGGCCGCCACCGTTGGATGCTCCGAATGGATGTGTGAGGGCTTCGAGCAACAGCTCCGGTCGATTGTAATGTTGAAAAACCACGGAAACGTATTGCCGTTGAAGCCGGGCATAACGGTCTTCATTCCCCGCAGGAAAGTGCCGGAAACGCTCAATTTCTGGCGTACGGCGGAAGCGGCACTCGACTATCTGCCTTTCGCAGATGCTGCCTGCGCCCCCTATTTCCGGATTACGGACAAGCCCGAGGAGGCGGACATTGCCCTGGTCTACATGGAGTCGCCTAAGAGTGCCTGGATGGGCTATGACATTGCCGATCGCGAACGTGGCGGGAACGGCTACATACCTATCAGTCTGCAATACAGGCCATACACAGCCCGTGAGGCCCGTGCTGAAAGCATAGCGGGCGACCCGCACGAGGCTGCGCGCAACCGGTCCTATCTGGGCAAGACAGCACACGCGCAGAATGAATGTGAACTCGATATGCTCGAAGAAACGCGCCGCGTGATGGGACGGAAACCCGTGATAGTGGCCATGAATATGAACAATCCTACGGTTATGGCTGAGATAGATGCTGTGGCGGACGCGATTCTCATTGGATTCAGTGTACAGAATCAGGCATTCGCGGAACTCTTAACGGGCCGAACGGAACCGTCGGGACTGCTCCCGTTCGAACTGCCGGCTTCAATGGAGGCTGTAGAACATCATTGCGAGGATAAGCCCCACGACATTGAACCCTACCGCGATACCGACGGAAACATCTACGAATTCGGTTTCGGCCTCAGCTTCTCCGGCCGCATCAGCGACTCCCGGACCCGGAAGTATTGCGGAAAATAAAACGCAGCAGGACGGCCCCGTTCATAAAGGGCTGTCCTGTCGCGCTTGCCAGTCGTGTTCGGTCTTTTATTTCTTCTGCTTGAAAAGCCAGTCTCTCACAGCTGTGACTTTATAGGCATAATCGAAAGAATACATATGCTCGCTGCCTTTGCCGTCCTCGGGAAGAACTGACCCGGTTTCAAATTCGAAAATATTGACGGGCGCACCCTTCTCCAGCATTGTAGCCGCAAGCTCGCTCTGGCGGCTCTCCGGCAGTTTGGCGCTCCATTCGGCGAAGGTGTACTGAACGTCCTCCTTACGGGCCGCTTCCTCAAGCGGCTCCAGGCATTTGTAAGCACCGCCCTTATCTCCGGCTATGAAATATACGAATTTATGCTTTACGAGAGAATCGAAGGTTGCCGTGTCCCAATGGCAATCAACGAATATCGATGCTGCAAAGATTTCGGGATAAGCCACGTTGTAATACATTGAAATCATGCCGCCCATCGACTGTCCCGTCGTGTAGATGCGGTCCGTATCGACATTATTGTCCTCCACTACGCTTTTGAGCAATCGGATAACGATGTCCACTTCATCCGTGTGCTCATATGCATCGTTTACAGCTACACCGGAGAACTGTGGCACAAGCACATAGCAGGGATTTTTAGCCTGCGACTCTTCCGTAGCCCAGACCAATGCGCCATAGCCCTGAGTCAGCGGCCTGGTGACGTCCGTGCCCGGGGTGCTGGCATCGGCCATAAAAAGTACCAAGGGATATTTCTTGTTCCCGTCGGTATTCTTAGGCGTATAGAGATTATACTTCATCGTTTTCCCGGTCTCGGCATCCTTGAATTCAAATTGCTTGAATTGCGGCACCTCCGTCTTGATCATTGCCTGCAATGTTGCATCGCCGGATTTATCGATAGCAGGGCCTCCTCCCGGTGTGCCGAGCTGCGGGCCTCCGGCCCGGGGACCCTTTTTGGGCAATTCCTCCTTTTGCTCTGATTGTTTGTCTGCGGCGTTGCCGGTATTGCCGCATGAGGCGGCAAGAATCGAAACCGAGCAGATTATGCCCAGCAAAAGTGTAGTTCTCAATGTAATTTTTTTGATATTCATATTCTGAGTTTATAGATTCACTTATATATAAATGGCAATACACCTCGAATTGTTTATTATCTCAGTCAGGCATTTATTCTCATGCATAGGAGTGGAGACCGCTAAGCAGATAATTGGCACCGAAATATGTGAACACTACCGTCAGTATTGCACAAAGCAGATAGATGTGCAGTACGCGCTCCTTGCGGAAAACCGATAGATGCCTGCCGCCCCAATGAACCGGCAACGCATAGACAAGCCACATTACCAGCGCACAGGTTTCCTTCGGATCCCAGCCCCAGTAACGTCCCCAGGTCTGATTGGCCCACACGGCTCCTATAAAGATTCCGGCACCGAGGAGAAATACTGCAGGAGTGAGTATGATGCGGTTCAGAATCCCCAGACGAATACTTCGCTCACGCGATCGTGCAAGAAGTGCCACGGCTGAAAGAATTGCCATCAGCGCAAACAGCGCATAGGAAATCATCACGAGCATGACATGTATCGACAGCAGCGGACTCGCAAGCACGGGCATCATAGCCCGTATCTGCGGCGTACGCCCTCCCATTGCCGTGACGAACAGAGCCATTGAAGCCACAATCAGCAGTCCGCCACGAAGCGTCATATCTCCGCACAGACCGGCTCCCAGAAGAGCCACAAAAGCCATGAACATCATAGTCTCCGGGCCATTGGACAGAGGAACATGCCCGCTTATCCACCACAGAACTCCCATTACAGCCGACAGGTAGAGCCATAGCAGTATCGAACACGTGCGGCTCAGTATCTTATATCTTCGTCGCGAGCCTCCTCTAAAAATCGATCCTATCAAGGTGGCCAGACCGATACATACTGCCGCGATGGCAGCAAAAGAAGGGCGGGCAAAAGCGTTGTATATGCGTTCGGCATTTATTCTCGCATCCGTAGGGAGGGCAAAGAGCGGAGCATACTTCTTTTGCCCCTCGATGAGTTTGCCGAGCTCCTCGTTGGCGCGGATGTTTTTGCCCTGCATCAGCAGTTTTTTGATTCCGGGCATCGTGGTCTGCATGAAAATCCACTGGTCGAGTTCCATCCCCGACGGTCGCTTACCGGTCAGAGAAAGCCATTCAACATGGCCATCCACCGCCTGATAGGGATAGATCCCGAAAATCTCGCCGGTCCCGAGCCATTGCACCAGAGCGAGTCTCTCAGCCGACTTCTTCTCGGCCTTATCGGTCGGATATGGCGCTACAGTTTCCAGTTCGGGATGTTCACGCAGATAATCCGCGCGCCATTCATCGTAGTAAAACAACCATCCTGAAAGAATCTGCTCGGGAGTAAAACCCTTGTATGAGTAACTGTTGTAGAGCACGCCGGCAACATCCCGTGCCAGAGTCTGCATGGGGCAGATACGGTCGTTCCAATACACCTTCACACGCCCGAAATTCGAAGCGAGTGGCCGCTGCATGGCTCGGAGAGGTCTAACTGCACTTGAATCCGATGGAGCTGCGTCGGCGCAGAAGAAGCAGCCAAGGAGCATAAGCACGGCCATGCCTTTGCGGTATCTCCGCAGCAGGGCGCGCCAGGGGGTGCGTCTCTGAAAGAAAAATCCTACCATCCCTATTCCGAGCATCAGATAACCGGCATAAGTAATTCCCGTGCCCCAGGGGTCATGACTTATCGACAGGACAGATCCGTCGGCATTTATTCCGGACTGATAGAAGTGCCAGCCATCGTACTCGCCAACCCTATTCATCGACACCCGGATGCTGCTGCTGTCCACACGCAGAAGGCTGCGGAAATCCATCGGTGTCGTAGTAGCCGGATAATAGATGATCTCCACATCCTCAAGGCTTACTTCAAAGGGAAACCTGCCATCCCCGGGACCGGAAGTCTTATCAAACGCAGATATGGGGGCGGCTCCCGTCTTCAGCGACAGCGTGCCTTGGATACCCAGAAAATGAGTGACAATTGCCCCGGCCAGAATAACGGCCAGGGCAATATGCAAGAGAAGAGTGAAGGGGTTATGCTTCATAAGTTCTATACCTCAGATTGCATCGACAAAACGGATGAGGGCATCGCGATCGGACTTGGACAGCTTGCGGAACTGTTCGACCGTATAGCGGGCATCGCTCTGCGGTGAAAAACCGTGCCACATGATAGCCTCCATCGTTGTACGCGCACGGCAGTCGTGCAAACGGTCGGCTGTGGGACTACCCGTGACCTTCATGTGAAGACCGCGCCCCCAGAGAGGTGTGGTTCGGCACCATCCACCGCGAATATCATTTTGCATCAGGAGCTTGTGCTGCACCATGTCGGTGTAAGGCCATATCTTCTGATGTGGGAAGCGGGGAAGTTCGTCGCCGGTGAAGAATTTGGCCGGGTCGACGATATTGTCCGGGCCGGTTGTCCAAGAAGGACGATGACAGTAATCACATCCGATTTCAGCGAAGAGCTCGCGTCCGCGGTTCACTTCCGGGTCATCGATGTCGCGGACGGCCGGAACTGCAAGACCGCGGTGCCAGACCATCAGGTCGGTATATTCGTCATCGCTCATTTCCGCATCGAGATTCTTGTCGGTCAGATAAGCGTAGATGCGTTCCTCTAAAGTGCCCTCCCAGTAGTCCGGATGATTACGGTCCGGATCGATTCGACTGATATAATCCTCAAAACCGGCCTGTACCTCAGGATCTTTCGATGAATATAGAGCATATGTGCCGGCTCCGTCGAGATAGTGATAGCGGCGGTCGGAACGCGTCACATTCGTTATGTTCCAGATGGCATTCGCTCCGGCTGCATCCTGAAGAGGTCCGCGGGAGAGGGCGTAAGTAAAACGGCGGACATATTTAGTGCCGTCGCCCTGGACGGAATTTGTATACATCGACTGCCACTGACCTCCGGCATAGAAGGCCGGATTGAGTCCGTTGGGCAAGAGTCCGTCCGCCTCCTCAAGACGGTACTGCGCGAGTATATCTTCCTCCGTGATTGCATCGAGGAGGCCCGTGCCGTAAACACCTATCGTGGATTCAAGCTTCACGGCATAGTCGCCCGGAAGCTGATAGCCCTGATTCACAACGTAAATGGCATTGGCCGGCATGTTCACCTCCGGATACTGCAGCTCATAGGACTCGCCGTCATCGAAAGTGTTGTTCCATTCATCCACGGCTGTAAGCCATTTCACCGTGATCTTCGATTCATCCACCGGAGCCTTGAATGGCGCTACCGCATGGCTCTGAGGCATGCCTGCGAGCCAAGACACATAACCGTCCGTTGCAGGGTCATAAACCACCAGCAGGCAACCGTTGCCGATCTGATTGGTGTTGAAACGGCCTGCGGGAACGCGTGTACCGTGTCCGTAATTTGGATGGCAGTGCAGACATGATGTGCGGATATAAACCGGGCCGAGACCACCGCGCACACCGGTCTGATTGGTCATGAAAGGCTTTTCGAAGAGCGCCTCGCCGTTCTTGAAGGACTGATACAGTCCCTGACGCTCGATAGCCGGCGCGGGCTGCTCGAAGGCGTTAGTAGTGCTCAGGAACGTCGTTCCCAGCTGGCCGCCGGAGTAATACCACTCGGGCAAGGCAGCCTCTTCCAGATCGTCGTCATCCGTGATCGGATCAGCCGAACAGGCTCCCAGTCCTATGGCCAGAACGGAGGCGAGAAGGGACTTATAGAAAACTTCTTTATTCATCTTTTTCAAGCTTATCAATGACGGGTAACTGCGCTCATTGCCTTTTCAAGAGCGTCCACCAGAGTGGTGCCCGCAGCCTGCATTGCAGCTTCGCTAAGCGCTCCTTTGGCATTCTTTGCAAAAGGTTCGGGAATGCGTTCGATAGCATCGATTGCATTCTGTATGGCATCACGCACCTCGGCATCGGCATTGGCGTCAACGCTTTTCACATAGTCGCTCACGGAAGCATCGCCCGAACGGCTGCCGAGATAGGCATTGCGCACCGAACGGATATTGTCGGCGAAATCCTCGATAGAGTTCAGCGAATAAGGCGACTCGATGTAGTTCTTGTCCTCGTCGGAGGAACCGATGTGCGGGCGTCCGATCTTCGTATTACCAACCTCATCGGCGATGTCGATGCAACCCTGAATGATCTCCTCGGCCGCCTCCTGATAGGTCTTGAAACGCGAGCCTGCGCTCCCGGCGTTCTTAATCTCCCAGCCGTATTCCTCGCCGTAGTCCAGCTCGGCATCCTCGAGAATGCTCTGCTTAAGCGCTGAGATATTGTCCGAGCCGGCCCAGCATGCCTCAAGACACACACACTGCTGGCACAGGTCCTCGGCCACAGCAACGAGATATTCAAGTTCCTCGGGGGTATAATCAGTGGAATGAACCAGGGAAGTGTTCTCGTCAGCGCTCAGCTGGAAAAGCATGTATTCAACCGAATGGAAACCGATCAGACCATAACCGCCGTTGTTTTCCAGCGACCAGCTGTTGCCGTTCTTTATCTGCACGAGGAGATTCTCCATAGCGGCCTTATCCAAAGGCCACGAATCGATGTGAGAGTCGATATTGTGGTTTGCTGCAGGGCCGTAAAGGAATGCCTCGCTGAGCTCCCAGTGCTTACGGGCGAGTTTCCATGCATCGCCGGCAGCCTTCACATCGCTTTCGGTGAGCGTGCCGGCAGCATGCTTGGCCTGCATTGTGCGGCAGAGATCGCGTGTCTCTATCGCGGCATCAGCCATGGCGCTGTATGTGGGAAGGACGGTATTGTCGACATAGGCCTCAACGGCATTTTTCAGAGTCGACTCCTTAGCCGAAAGTTCATTGCCGCCTTTAGGTTCATCGGAATTGCTGCATGCACCCAGCGAAATGGCGCACAGCGAAAGAAGGAATAATTTGAAATGCTTCATGATCGTATTGCTATGATTTTTTCGTATAAATTACTTGAACCATCCGACGTATGCCACGCCAATGTTGATGGACGGTTCGTTGTTGTATTTGCGCTCGAGAATAGCGTAGTTGTAATCCGCCTTAACCACTATCTGAGGGATTGGGAACCAGTTGACGCCGGCAGAGATGATGTGTCGCCCACACCATCCCAGGGGTGTGGAGTTTTCCATACGTGCCATAGAGTCGTAATAGTCGTATCGCCCGAACACGAAAAGCTTCTGACGCATGCTGTTGAGGCGAGGAATAAGCCCGAAAATATTGTAGCCTGCTTCTACCCCTGCCGCCACTGCATCGGATGCAACCTCCTGACGCTTGGATGTGGACTTCTTGGACATAGAGATATTGAACTTGCTGATATGTGCGGCATCGCTGAGATGACCCCAGTCGCCGAAGCCGCGGATTAGCCAGTTATGGTCGTCATACTTGAAATCGGCCGACAGAATCGATACCGTGCCGCGGATGCCCTTGTTCTTTTCCGAGTCGGAGGGATAGAGCGTGTTGTGGAATGAGTTGCCGACATAACCGCTGAGACCAATCCGCAAACCTTTTACGCTATAATTGTCCACTCGAGCTGCGAATGCGTATTTGTTTGCTATCTTGAACTCATAGGGCGATGCCGAACCGTCGTGAATCCAGGATTGATTGCCAAAACGCTCGGAGTCAAGGCCGGGAAGGAACATGGCCATATACGACCACTTGCCGGCACGGCCGCTCAGCGAAACTGACACCTCATGCCATGTGCAGGGCATGATTGTGTTCTCACCTTCCGGACGATAAACACCAAAGAACTGGTTCGGCTCATGATGAGCGTTCGTTGCGCCTACCGGCACGACCTGCATGCCCACGCGGAGTTTCAGCTGCGGGAGAAATTCCTTCTGGATGTAGAACTGCTCAAGAGCAACCTCGCCGCCGCGCTCCACCTCGGTTTCATACTCGCCGGCCTCCTCCGTTTCGATTTCCACTGCAGCTTCCGGGCCACCATGCTCGAACTCTATTTCCGAGCTGAAGGACCATCCTTTGCCGAAATCATAACCGAGATATATCACGACATGAGGAATATCGAAGCGTCCATGGCTGCCGCTATCCTTGTAGCGTTCGGGCTCGGAATAGCGGAGATAATTGTCGCTGAAAAAATTTCTCGTCATGGCCACCTCGCCATAACCTCCCACATGCAGGCGCTCCCAGGCGGAGATTTTCTTTTTGACTTCAGCTATGGCAGCGCTGTCTGCCGGCGTTTCATTTGCCCCCGCTGCAGTAAATGCCGGCATCAGCAGCAGAGACGAAAGCACAAAAGGATGAATAGGTCTATAGTTCATTCGGACTGTTTTTTGGATGCAAAATTACTGCTGTGCAATCTGTGTGACAATACTTAAAAAAAGGTATTTGCATCAGGGGGCCGCTCGTTCACATCCGGATTTCAGGCACCTGACAATCCTCAAAAATAGTGTTTTTATTATTGAAGGATTTTTTCGTATATTTGCAAAACTAAAAAAAGAGATTTCTATGCTTCAATATCTTTTGACTCCATCAGAGGAATATTCGCGCGCCGAGCTGGCGCAAATGGCCATTGAAGGCGGCTGCAAATGGATTGTGTTGCCCACATCCGGAATGGATGACGCAGCCGTGCGGGAAGAATGTGCCGAAATCGTGCCTCTGTGCCGTGAAGCCGAAGTGATTCTGACACTGACAGACCGCCCCGAGCTGGCCCGCGAACTGGGACTGCACGGGATATACATAACCTCAGCCGGAGGCCTCGCCCCGGCCAAAGTACGAGAGGATCTTGGAGCCGAAGCCATTATCGGAGTGGAAGTATCTTCTGCAGCCTCCGTAAAGCCAATGGAGGCAATGGATATTGACTACGTGGTACTTAACGGCGAGCTGTCGGCGGACAAATGCGTCGAGATTATCGTTGACTCGCGGGATGCAGGAGCGATAATTCCAATTGTGATGCAAGGACCGGCCACCCCTGCCGAGGGAGCCGAAATGCGCGCGTTAGGTGCGACGGGATTGCTCGTGGGCGACGGAATTTCAAAAGCTGCTGACCCTGTGGAGGCTGTACGTGAGTTCCTAAAAGCAGGAGAATGAAGAAAACCTTGCTGCGCACCATAGCGCCTGTTGTGATCGGCCTGGGAGTATGCGTATGGCTGTTCAGCCGCGACTTCTCTCCCGGGAGCCTGCACTTCGACAGCAGGGCTTGGATTGCTATAGCGTTGGCACTGTTGTTTGTGGCAGGGCGTGATTTCGGACTTGCCTGGCGCTTTCACACGCTGGGAGCCGGCGACCTAAACTGGAAACGCTCCTTCCGCGTGGATCTGATGTGTGCCTTTACCTCCGCCGTCACTCCATCAGTTGTAGGTGGAAGCGCTCTTGCCATCTTTTACCTGAACCGTGAAGGAATTGCCGTGGGACGCGCAACCTCGCTCACTTTAAGCACGCTCTTTTTAGACGAGCTGTTCTTTGTGGTATTCTGTCCGATAATTGTGCTCGTGCTGCCCACAGCCGATCTTTTCGATGCCGCAGCCGGTGCGGGATTAGGCGATGTGCGGTTTCTCACAGGCGTCAAAGCCGTATTCTGGACGGTTTACGCCGGCATCTGTATCTGGACAGCCGTGCTGTATATGGCCATACTCGGACGCCCCGAAGCAACAGCGGGAGTTTTAGAGCGTGTGAGCCGGTGGCGCATAATCCGCAAGTGGGGAAGCGCGTTGCGAAACACAGCCGCAAACATGCACGCCACCTCGCAATGGGTCAGGAACCGCCCACTGAGTTGGTGGGCACAGATATTCGGAGCCACGGTGCTGTCGTGGTTTTCGAGATATTTTGTCGTCAATGCCCTCTTCTGGGGTTTTGTGCCGGATGCATCGGGATTACTTGTGTTCGGACGCCAGTTCGTAGTGTGGGTTGTGCTCATGATCAGCCCCACCCCGGGCGGCAGCGGCATCAGCGAATGGCTCTTCACCAACTACTATGGCGATCTTATAGGCAACTTAAGCATAGCCCTGATACTGGCAATGCTTTGGCGAATATTAAGTTATTACATTTATCTCGGAGCGGGTGCGTGCCTCGTGCCCTCTTATTTCAGAAAAAAATGAAAAATAGACTTCTGATACTCCTTGTCGCCCTGATTTCGGGAGCGGCATCCCTTTTCAGCGCCGATGGCGCGGGGTCCACGGTTTTTGTGCTCCCACTGGAACGCGAAATCGACATGCAGGCATTCCGGCACGTGCGTAACGGTCTGCGGGAAGCGACGGACTGCGGGGCCGACATGGTGGTTCTTCGGCTGAATACATTCGGCGGCGCGCTGGATGCGGCCGACAGTATCCGCGCTATTCTGCGCCGCTGCCCGGTTGGGACCGTAGCATACGTTGACCCGAACGCAGCCTCTGCGGGAGCACTTATCGCCCTGGCATGCGACTCCGTGTTCATGAGTCCGGAGGCATCCATGGGCTCGGCCACTGTTGTGAACGGCGCCGGCGAACCCATGCCTGAGAAATATCAGCAGTACATGCGGGCAATGATGCGGGCCACAGCTGAGAGCCACGGAAAGACGGCACAAGGCGACAGCCTCGTTCCACGGCGCAATCCTGAGGTGGCCGACCGCATGGTGCGTCCGGATGAGTCTATCTCGCTCACTGCCTCCCAAGCCGTGGCTGAAGGGTATGCCGAGGGCATAGCAAGCAATATGGAATCCGTTCTGGAGCAACTCCACATGCAGGAGGCTCGGATTGTGGTCTACAAACCTTCGCTAAGCGACGACATCCTGGGCTTCCTCAGCAACGCCGCGGTGCGAGCCCTGCTTGTGACGCTAATTTTGGGTGCGATCTACATGGAGATGCACACTCCCGGGCTCGGTTTTGCGGCAGCGGTATCCATTGTTGCCGCGGTGCTTTTCTTCCTCCCCATGTTTGTGACGGGAGCTTTATCTGCATGGGTTATCCTGTGCTTCATTCTCGGGGTTGCACTTGTAGCGCTTGAAGTATTTGTCATTCCCGGTTTCGGTGTCTGCGGTGTAGCGGGCGGCATTGCGATTATAGCATCGCTGTGCGGAGCGATAATGGAATCCGACGCCGTGACAGGCTTTGATTTCACGGGAATGGTGAATGCATTCTTCACCATACTCGCAGGCGCTGCGCTTGCAATCGTAGCCGCAATATGGCTCACAGGCAAGCATGGACCGAAGATCATCCGCCGCCATACGGAACTGATGACGGAGCTCAAGAATTCCGAGGGTTTCGTGGGCGTGGATATGAGTCTGGGAAAATATGTCAACACCGAGGGTGTGACCCACACGGACATGCGGCCGGCCGGCAAGATTATTATCGGCAAGGAGATTCTTCCGGCCGTATCGGCCGGCGAATTTATCCGGAAGGGCAGCCATGTGCGGGTTATAAGATTTGAAAACGCTCAACTGATAGTGGAAAAGAAATCATGACTGACCGCAGCAGAGCACCGCAAGTTAAGCCATTCGGTTTCCGCGAGCTACCGCCAGACCGGATAGAGCGGCTTGATAACGGCGTGACACTCCATACGCTTGACGGCGACGCCGCCTCCCTTACGCAGCTCACTCTTCTGTTTCCGGGAGGCAAGACGGATGTATCGAATCCGAACGTGCCCACGATGGCAGCCTCGCTTGTTTCAGAAGGGGCCGGCCCGTTCAGCGGGAGCGAAATTGCGGACAGGCTCGACTTCGCCGGAGCAACGTTCTCGCCCCATTCATCGGTGCATTATACCGGTATGAGCACCATGCTGCTCAATCGCAATCTCCCTGATATACTGCCGCTACTGCAAGCAATGACGGAAGAACCGCATTTCGAGGACAGGGACATCGAAAACCTCCGGAACCTAATGAAGGCGCGGCTCCGGATGGACGAAGGGAAGGTTCTTTTCAGAGCTCAAACAGCTTTCAATCAGCTTATTTACGGTAAAAGCCATCCGCAAGCGTTCATTCCAAACATCGAAAGCATCGAGGCGATTGACCATCGTGCACTGGTCGAATTCCACCGTTCGCTTGTGAAACCCGGGCGTCTCCATGTGTATCTCGGGGGATCGCTGGATGACAGAACCACAGACGCAGTCAAAGCATTTTTAAGTTCCTTAAAGGCACCGGGACCGGAAGTTGAAGGCATAACGCCAAGGATGGAGGTT
This sequence comes from uncultured Bacteroides sp., assembly GCA_964493495.1. Classification (GTDB taxonomy): domain Bacteria; phylum Bacteroidota; class Bacteroidia; order Bacteroidales; family Muribaculaceae; genus CAG-873. The sequence continues at coordinate 99,100 of CAZBNM010000001.1, read as the reverse complement.
CCGCGTCCGGAGAGGCCGCAAACGGTATTCACAGAAATGCCTGAGGCAGTGCAAAGCGCGATTTACGCCGGAGTGCCGGCAATACGCCGGGATGAGGAAGACTTCATAAATCTCCGGCTCACGGTTATGGCCCTCGGAGGATATTTCGGCTCGAGGCTGATGACGAATATCCGCGAGGAGAAGGGTCTTACATACCATATCGAATCATACCTGGCCTCGCAGCATGAGGATGGAATGGTGGTGATTCAGGCCCAATGCAATTCAGACAACGTGTCGGAAGTGGAAGATGAAATCCGAAAGGAAATGAGGATGATGGCAGAAAACCCGCCTGCCGGACGCGAGCTCGAACGGTTGAAACTCACCGCCATGACGCGCCTTGTCGAGACACTCGATTCACCCTTGAGCATAATGGGTTACCGCCAGCTTGAGCTTGTCACGGGCACCCCTCGCGACTATTTCGAAGTCCAGGAGCGGGCAATAGAAGCCATTACTCCTGAAATCATGGCTGCAATGGCTTCAAAATATCTTGAGCCAGGTCAACTGCGCGTATCCATAGCCGGTCCGCGCTGAAGGGGCTTCCCGAAAGCGGATAAGGAATTTGTTTAAATTCGTGAAATAAAGTATCCAAATATTAATGATTCCTAATTCTGCTGACTTTTATTTGGAACGGGCCGGAAATTAGTCTATCTTTGTGGGAAAACAAACCAATCACCCATGAAGAAATTCAGTGCGAGCATCATTCTTTGCTTGATTCTTGCTGTTTTAAGTTCTGCCGGCGCCTACGGGGCACCTGCGGCCAATTCGCAGCGTGTGGCTGCCGTGACGAGACTTTTACGCAATCATCTGCCGGGAACATCAGGTTTCGGACAGGTATGTGCTGAAAAAGTGAATGTGAACGAGAAATCCAAGACCATAACCGTCAGCTTCAACGACAACACGGCCTACATTCCCTTCACATACGAAACGCTGCGTGATCTCAAGAATGAAGTTCTCGAAGCCATGGGTCCACAGTACAAGAAGTACAAGGTAGTACTCAACACCACGGTGAACAAGAAGACGGTGAATCTGGACAAGCTGGTGCTTTTCGCCCCGAAAAAGAATATCGGCCCGACCGAGCGCACGACATTCGTGAAGCGTATCGGCGCCCCGGAAGCACCCCGCGGACTTGAAGGCGCGAATATCGCGCTGTGGCAGAGCCACGGATGGTATTTCGAACCGAAGCTGAACCGATGGGAATGGCAGCGGGCCCGCATTTTCGAAACGGTGGAAGATCTTTACACGCAGAGCTATGTTATGCCATTCCTGATGCCGATGCTGGAGAATGCCGGGGCATACGTGATGAGTCCGCGCGAACGCGACGTGAACCTGAACGAGATGATCATCGACAACGACGCCTCGGCCTTCACAAGCGGCGACTATGCCGAAACGGGAAAGAGCAGCGCATGGAGCAATGCCGCTCCCGCCGGATTCCGCTATTACGCCGAGGAACTGCACGATACGGAAAATCCCTTCCGCATGGGCACGGCCCGCATGGCCAATCTCTCAGGGCATAAAGACAAGAGCACGGCCGCCGCAACCTGGAGCGCCGATATCCCCGAGGACGGCGATTATGCCGTTTACGTGAGCTATGTATCGCTCCCGGAAAGTACGGATAAGGCTGAATATACCGTGAATGCAGCTAACGGCGCACACAAGTTCACGGTGAACCAGAAAATGGGTGGAGGCACATGGATATATCTCGGGCACTTCCCCTTCAAGGCCGGAAAACAGGCCGGACCAATAGTTGTTCTGGACAATGCGGGCGAACACGCAGACAAGAAAATCACGGCCGATGCAGTGAAAATCGGAGGCGGGTTCGGCAATGTGGCCCGCATCGTCAAGGAGCCGCTCGATTCGATCGATTACGAATATGTACGCAGCGGCTATCCCCGCTTTGTTGAGGGGGCACGTTACTTCCTGCAGTGGGCGGGAGCCCCTGACAGCGTATTCACGGCCTCCAACAACGTCAAGGACTACAACGACGACTATATGAGTCGCGGACTGTGGGTGAACTGGCTTACGGGGGGCTCGTCGATGCTTCCCGACCGCAAGGGTCTGGGCATACCTGTTGATCTTAGTTTCGCCTTCCACACGGATGCCGGCACGACGATGAACGACTCCATCATCGGTACGCTCGGAATCTACTGCACCGTGGGAGAAACGCTTGGGAACGGCTCGAGCCGTCTTAGCTCGCGCGATCTGACGGATCTGGTGATGAGTGAAATCACGGAGGATGTGCGTGCGCAGTACGAACCCAACTGGACACGCCGCGGGATGTGGGACAAGAGCTATCATGAGGCTCGCTCGCCGCAAGTTCCGTCGATGCTTCTGGAACTTCTGTCCCACCAGAATTTCGCCGACATGGGTTATGGACTTGACCCTACGTTCCGCTTCACGGTTGCCCGCGCCATCTACAAAGGCATGCTTCGCTTTCTGGCGCAGCGGGACGGGCGCGAATATACGGTTCAGCCGCTTCCGGTCCGCAATTTCGCCATTGCTGAGAGCGGCCAAGCAGGACATTACACCCTCAGCTGGCTTCCCACGGAAGACAAGCAGGAAGCAAGCGCCATGCCCACGGGTTATATTGTGGAAGAACGCACGGAAGGCGAGCGAGGCTTCCGCCGCGTGGCTCTCACGGACAAACCCGAGTGGAACGTAACGGTAAGCGACAAGGCCATCCACTCATACAGAATCGTGGCGGTCAACGCCGGCGGTGCGTCCTTCCCCTCGGAGGTTCTGGTACTTCGCAACGGGGGCGAAAAAGCGCCCAAGGCCCTGATCGTAAACGGCTTTACGAGAGTGAGCGCACCTGACCGCTTCGACGCGGGCGACATCGCGGGCTTCTACGACCAGCGCGACCGAGGAGTGCCCTACATCCAGGACATCTCCTACATCGGCGATCAGTTCGAATTCCGCAGAAACATACCCTGGATGGACGATGATGCGGCCGGATTCGGCGCTTCGCGTGCAGATTTCGAGGATAAGGTCATTGCGGGCAACACGTTCGACTTCACGGCCATCCACGGCGAGGCCCTCGCGGCCTGCGGCTATTCGTTCACCTCGGCCGGCGTAGATGCCTTCACGGCCGGGACGGTCAAGGGAGGCAAGGACATAATCGTGGACCTGATTTTAGGCAAGCAGAAAGAAATCCAACGCGGACGCGGGGCATACGGCACCGATTGCAAAGCCTTCCCGTCGGCACTTCAGGACCGTCTCCGGGAGCACACGCTTGCCGGGGGGAGCATATTCGTGAGCGGCGCTTACGTGGCCACGGATATCTGGGACAACCCCTACTCTGACAAGGCTACCGCGGAGGCCGACAAGAAATTCGCCCGCGATGTGCTGGGATATAACTGGCGTGTGGGTCAGGCATCGGTAACGGGCGAGGCCTATCAGGTGCCAACACGATTCAAGCCACTCGGCAAGGGCGTGTATCGCTTCTCGAACGAACGCAATCCGGAAATCTATGCCGTCGAAAGTCCAGACTCGTTCTATCCGGCTGATGACAAGACCGGCGCCACCTTCATGCGATATACGGAAAACAATCTTATCGCCGGCACGGCCTACAGCCCCGGCAGCTACCGCGTGATCGTCATAGGCTTCCCCTTTGAAACCATCGACGGGACAGACAGCCGTACACATCTGATGCGTCAGGTAACGGAATTCCTGTCCGGAAAATAAAAAGATACTAACTCAAGCTCTCAAATAAGCACCATGAACAAGACCATCCACTGCTATCTTCCCTACGGCGATGAAGCCCAGGTGAAGGCCACGGTAAAAGCCCTGAAGGCATCTCCCGCAGTTATCAAGATAACCCTCCTCTGCACGGACTCGGAGGCGGCCCCCATCGAAGGCTGCGATAGTCTGACAATCGACAGCCTGAACTCGTCGGCCACCATGCGCGCCATCGCAGAAACGGCCAATGCGGACTTTATCCTGCTCTACACGAAATACAATACATTAGAGCCGGGCTATCTGGCGCTGGACCGCTTTGTAAAAATCGCAGAGGACTCGCATGCCGGTATGCTCTACTCGGACTGCTACACTATCATCGAGGGGAAGAAGAGCAACGCACCTGTAATCGACTATCAGGAAGGCGCACTTCGCGATGACTTCAACTTCGGATCGGTTCTTTTCTTCAACACGGCCGACTTCAAGAAGGCCGCCGCGGGCATCAGCAAGGATTTCAAGGCTGCGGGGCTGTATGACCTGCGTCTGCGTCTGAGCCGATTCGCACCGATAGTGCACATCAATGAGTATCTTTACTCGGACGTGACGCTTGACAACCGCAAGAGCGGTGAGAAGATCTTCGATTATGTCGACCCCAAGAACCGTGGCGTACAGCTGGAAATGGAGGAGGCCTGCACGGATCACCTTAAGGCTGTTGGAGCTTATCTGGAGCCGAAATTCGACACTATCGAGTTCAATGCCGGGGATTTTGCGAACGAGGCATCGGTAATCATCCCGGTCCGCAACCGCAAGCGCACGATCGCCGATGCGGTGAAGAGCGCTCTCAGCCAGAAAACGGACTTCCCATATAACGTCATCGTAATCGACAACCACTCCACGGACGGGACCACCGAAATACTTGCAGAGCTGGCCAAGGAAGAGCCGAGGCTGATACACCTTGTGCCTGAACGCGAGGACCTGGGGATAGGCGGCTGCTGGAATTTAGGAGCCAACCATCCCGAATGCGGCAAGTTCGCCGTACAGCTCGACAGCGACGACGTATATTCCGACGAGAATACGCTGGCCAAAATCGTGAAGGCATTCTACGAGCAGAACTGCGGAATGGTCGTTGGAACGTATATGCTTACGGACATCAATCTCCAGATGCTTCCTCCCGGCGTCATCGACCACAAGGAATGGACGCCGGAGAACGGCCGCAACAATGCCCTACGCATCAACGGACTTGGCGCGCCGCGTGCGTTCTACACACCGATGCTGCGTGAAATCAAGGTGCCGAACACGTCGTACGGCGAGGATTACGCGCTGGGGCTTGCCTTCTCGCGCCACAATCAGATAGGTCGCATCTATGACGTGCTTTACTTCTGCCGTCGCTGGGAGGACAATTCGGATGCCGCTCTGGACATCAACAAAATGAACGCCAACAACCTTTACAAGGACCGCATCCGCACCTGGGAACTGCAGGCCCGCAAGGCAATGCAGAAATAAATACAGGGACATCCGGAGAAGGAACAAATACAGATTGATCGAGAAATGACAAGCAACAAATACAATATAGCGCCTGATACGGAGGCCTTCGTGGAGCGTCAGCTGGCTCAGTGGCCGCTGGCCTCGGAGAATTTCCGCGCGCTTGACAGCGTAGAGGTAAAGGAGTTCCCGGGGGTGGGACTGCTTGACATGAAAGTGCAGTTCAATCCTGCACGGCGCGTGTCCTCGGCAGCCAAGGTGGACAGCGCCTCGCTGAAAGCCCGCAAGTGTTTTCTTTGCGGCGAGAACCGTCCGGCAGAGCAAATATCGGAGCCGTGGGGGCGCTATGAAATCCTGATCAATCCCTTCCCGATCTTTCCCCGGCATCTGACCATTCCCGATACGAGCCACACCGACCAGCGCATAGAGGGACGTGTGGAGGACATGTGCGGGCTTGCCCGGAAACTCAAGGGCATGACAGTGTTCTACAACGGCCCGCGCTGCGGAGCGTCGGCGCCGGACCACATGCATTTTCAGGCCGGGAACAGCGATTTTCTGCCCCTTCCGGGACTCTTGGACCGCATACTGGACACGCCGGAGAAAGGCGAGGCCTCACGGATAAGCGTACCTGCAGGCCTTCCGATGGGAGTAGCCGTCATCGAGGGCTATGACGCCAAGGAGATTGCCTCGGTATTTGACTCGCTCTACCGTGTGCTGCCAGTACCTGCCGCCGGCGAGGAGCCAATGATGAATCTGCTCTGCTACGAGCCGGCTGATGGTCCAGAAGGCCTTGTGCGTCTGGTGGTGATTCCGCGCAAGAAGCATCGTCCGGACTTCTATGGCACCGAAGGAGATAGCTGCTGGCTAATTAGTCCTGCGAGCGTGGATATGGGGGGCGTGTTCATCACTCCGCGGGAGGAGGATTTCGCACGCATCGACGCTACGATTCTTAAGGGCATACTTGAGGAAGTGTGCCGCTCGCCACGTGAAGTAGAGGAACTTGTCGACAAACTTTGAACGGATATGTCAGGCGGACCGATACTGAATGTAGGCATAGTCAGCGGAGAAGAGCTGCATGTGAGCCTCGGCGCAACCTACCACATGGAGGGACGCGACCAAAGTCTGAACGGGAATCTGAGCTTCCACCTTTCCGAGAACGGGAAGGTGAAATTCAACGGTTCTGAATACGGATCCGTGGAGCTCCGGCCGACCGAGGAGACAGGAGCGTGGTTCGAAGTCAAGGACGTGACCATCGGAGTTAATTTCCACTGGGAACGCAAGGAAAACCAGCGGTTCACGGGTGGCTTCGGCATCATAGTCGAAGAAGAGCCCATGCGTCTGACGCTTGTGAACCGCCTGCCTGTTGAGGACTATCTGAAAAGCGTGATTTCGTCGGAGATGAGCGCTACCTCATCGCCGGAACTACTGAAGGCCCATGCCGTGATATCGCGCTCGTGGCTTTTCGCGCAGCTTGAAGGCTCCAAGATGCCCAAGTGCACGGAAGGGAGAGTGGAAACCGACCACGAGAAAATCGTATGGTACGACCGCGAGGATCACAAGAACTTCGATGTATGTGCCGACGACCACTGCCAGCGTTATCAAGGCATTACGCGGCAGACGCGGGCAGAAGTTGAAGCGGCCATAGATTCTACCAAGGGCATATTGCTGACGGATACGGACGGGCGTGTGTGCGATGCACGCTTCTCGAAGTGCTGCGGCGGTGTGTTCGAGGAATTCGAATCGTGCTGGGAGCCTGTGCCCCACCCTTATCTACGGGCATTGCGCAACGGGGCCGATGAGCACGACTTTCCGGATCTGCGCAAAGAAGAAGCGGCACGCGAATGGATACTCGGCAGCCCTGAAGCCTTCTGCAACACACGAGACGAGAAGGTGCTTTCAGAGGTACTGAACAGCTATGACCGTGAGACTCCGGACTTCTATCGCTGGACGGTCGAATACGGCCGCGAGGAGCTTGCGGACCTGCTTCGCCGGCGCACGGGCGAGGATTTCGGTGATGTACTTGAACTCCGTGCTCTTGAACGCGGGACCTCGGGACGCATCATAAAACTGCTTGTACGCGGAACCCGAAAAGAGAAGGTGATAGGCAAGGAGCTTGAAATACGACGGAGTCTCTCGGAATCACATCTCTACAGCTCGGCATTCGTGGCCGAGGGAGAAGAGCCGGATGAAAGCGGCGTGCCCGGAAAGTGGCGTCTGCGAGGTGCAGGCTGGGGCCACGGTGTGGGTCTTTGCCAGATCGGGGCGGCTATGATGGCACACAAAGGCTATGGTTGGGAAACGATACTTGAGCATTACTTCCCCGGGGCCAATCTAACGAAAGCATACTAACAATCAATACCATAAAAGACCGATGCAAAAGACTACCAAACGCAATCCGTGGGCATGGATACCAACGCTATATTTCGCGCAGGGGCTGCCTTACGTGGCCGTAATGACCATTTCGGTGATCATGTACAAGCGGCTTGGCATATCCAACACGGATATCGCACTCTACACGGGATGGCTCTACCTGCCGTGGGTAATCAAACCCTTCTGGAGCCCGTTCGTGGATATAATCAAGACCAAGCGCTGGTGGACGCTGACGATGCAGTGGATCATAGCCTTCGCGATGGCGGGTATCGCCTTCTCGATTCCGGCGCCCTTCTTTTTCCAGCTGACGCTTGCTGTATTCTGGCTTGTGGGCTTTACATCGGCGACGCATGACATTGCGGCAGACGGCTTCTACATGCTTGCACTGACCGAACACGAGCAAAGCCTCTATGTGGGTATCCGCTCGACATTCTACCGTGTGGCCACCGTCGCGGGGCAGGGTCTGTTAGTGATACTTGCCGGCCTGATCGAGACCAACTCCGGGCTTACGCCTCTTCAACTGACGGTGAATGCAGACCCGGCAGTGGAATGGAGCGCGGGGACGACCGAGGATATCGCCGCCACGGAACAGGACCTGCAGGGCGAACTGCAGTTTTTCACGCCAATGGCTGAAAAGACTGTTGCGATAAGCACGCCTTCGGTTGTGACAATCGTCAAGGAAGATTCGAGCAGCGTAGAGCTGCCCTTCCGGGAGTATGCAGCCATGATGCGCGATTCTGTGAAGCATATGAACGCCCGCAACGGCTTCCAGGCAGCAGAGGCGCCAAAGACAAGCACGGCCGCCGTATCGAGCACGGCGGAGAAAAGCGAGAGCGGCTTTACGCGCTGGTTACGAGATACGTTCGGCGAGAAGCGTGAAGTATCGGCCGAAGGACCCGCGGCAAACAACATCGCATTAGTCGGCTTCCGCCTGAACAAGAAGCCGGAGGCGGGTGAGGAGATAATCGTGAACGTGACACAGAAGGGAGGCGACCAGAGCATCCATCTGGAACAGGACAAGCTCTCGACGCGCTTCGTGTTCAACGAGACGAACTGGGACAAGACCGCGTGGCTCTACTATGAAATCGACCATAAGCTGACGGAACGCGTAACGGCGACCTTCGAGGGCGCATCGGGCAATATTCCGCTGGCGTGGGTTACGGTTTTCGCAGCACTTTCGGCCTTCTTCTTCATCGTAGCGGCCTACCACAGCTGGGCACTTCCGAAGCCGGCATCGGACGGTTCGGCGGCGAAGCTTAACTCCGCAAGCGATATCATGCGCGAGTTCTTCGATACGTTCAAGAGTTTCTTCCAGAAGAAACAGATATGGGTTGCAGTAGCATTCATGCTGCTCTACCGTCTGCCTGAAGCTCAGCTCGTAAAACTCATCAATCCCTTCCTGCTCGATCCCATCGACAAGGGCGGACTCGGACTTACGACCGGCCAGGTGGGTCTTGTTTACGGGACGGTGGGCATCATCGGCCTGACGATCGGCGGCATCATCGGCGGTATCGTAGCAGCCAAGGGAGGCCTTAAGAAATGGCTCTGGCCGATGGCATGGTCCATGTCGCTGACATGTCTGACATTCGTATATCTAAGCTACGCGACGGCTCCGTCGCTGCTGACGGTGAACATCTGCGTGTTTATCGAGCAGTTCGGCTACGGCTTCGGCTTCACGGCGTATATGCTCTATCTGATCTACTTCTCGGAGGGCACGCACAAGACGGCACACTACGCGATCTGCACGGGCTTCATGGCCCTTGGCATGATGCTTCCGGGCATGGCCGCCGGCTGGTTGCAGGAAACAATCGGCTACCGCCACTTCTTCATCTGGACGATGATCTGCTGCATAGCCACGGTGGGAATCTGCGCGTTCCTGAAAATCGATCCGAACTTCGGCCGGAAGGAGGAGTCAAAGTAATCAATATTCAAACAAAGTACAGAAATCAGCAATGAAAAAGATAGCTACAATACTGGCAGCAGCCAGCCTGGCACTCACCGCATGGGGCGCAGAACCGAGCGTTAAGCCCGGTGTGGAGGTGCTCCGCAATTCGGGATTCGAACAGCTCAAGGGCAAGCGCGTGGGCCTGATAACCAATCCTACGGGCGTTGACAACAAACTGAAATCGACAATCGATATTCTTGCGGAGGCTCCGGATGTGGAGTTAGTGGCGCTGTATGCTCCCGAGCACGGAGTGCGCGGCGACGTTCACGCCGGGGACCATGTTGACAACACCGTGGACAAGGCGACGGGCGTGCCTGTCTATACGATCTACGGCAAGACACGCAAGCCGACGCCTGAGATGCTGAAGGACGTGGATGTGCTGATCTACGACATTCAGGACAACGGCTGCCGCTCATATACGTTCATTTCCACGATGGGGCTTGCCATGGAGGCATGCGCGGAGTTAGGGAAGGAATTCATGGTTCTTGACCGCCCGAATCCTATCAACGGCACGAAGGTTGAGGGAAATCTGACGGAGCCCGACTGCATTTCGTTCGTGAGCCAGTTCCCCATCCCCTATCTCTACGGGCTTACTCCCGGCGAACTTGCCACTTATCTGAACGAGGAGGGGCTGCTGAGCGATGGGAAAAAGGTATCGCTGACGGTTGTGCCGATGGAAGGCTGGAAGCGAGAGATGGATTTCCGTGCGACCGGCATGCCGTGGGTGCTTCCTTCGCCCCACCAGCCGACGCCCGAGAGCGCGCTCTACTACCCCACTTCGGGAATCTTGGGCGAATTAGGCTATATGAGCATAGGCGTGGGCTATACGGAGCCTTTCAAGCTGTTCTGCGCGGAGTGGATTGACGCAGAGGAACTGTCGAAGCGCCTGAACGCTCGCAACATTCCCGGCATGATGTTCCGCCCGATCCATATCAAACCCTTCTACTCGGTGGGCGCGGGGAGCGACATCCAGGGAGTGGAACTATACATAACGGATCTTGACGCAGCGCCGCTGAGCATGATACAGTTCTACGTGATGGAAGAGCTTGCCGAGATGCATCCGGACAAGAAAGTGTTCGAGCACGCAAACGAGAAGCGCTACAACATGTTCGACAAGGTGAGCGGGTCGAAGGAAATCCGCAAGCGTTTCAGCGCGAACCACAAGGCCTCGGACATCGAGGACTACTGGAACAAGGACGCGGAGACATTCAAGGCCGCAAGCTCAAAATATCAGCTATACAAGTAAACGAAAATTCCACGCATGGACGCAAGGTACAAGGAGTTCATAAAGGCCATACGGAATCAGGGTGTAGAGGATGCACGCATCTACACGGACGCCCTTCGCACGCTGGCATGGGGAACGGACGCGAGCTTCTACCGTCTGCTTCCACAGGTTGTAGTGCGGGTAAAGGATGAAGCGGAGATGCAGGCAATACTTCGCGAGGCATCGGCTCGCGCATTGCCGGTTACGTTCCGAGCCGCTGGCACGAGTCTCTCGGGCCAGTCGCTTTCCGATTCTATTCTTCTTGTGGCCGGGAAATCGTGGGAGGGCTACCGTCTGCTGGACGAGAAGGCAGAAGCCATAGCCCTCCAGCCGGGAATAATAGGGGAGCGCGTGAGCCAGATCCTCGCGCCATACGGAAGGGTGTTCAGCCCTGACCCGGCCTCGAAAAAATCAGCGATGGTGGGAGGAATCGTGGCCAACAACGCATCGGGCATGAAGTGCGGCACGCATGCCAATTCCGACCGCATCCTGCGATCTATGCGTATTGTCCTTGCTGACGGGACGGTTCTGGACACTGAGGATGAGGCCTCGCGTGAAAGCTTCCGCCGCAGCCATGGAGCGCTGGTGGAAGAAATCGAGAAAATCCGCGACGAAATACAGGGCAACCCCAAACTGACGGAGCGCATACGCTACAAGTATTCGATCAAGAACGTTACGGGCCTGAACCTGCTACCGCTGGTGCTCTACACAGATCCTTTTGAAATCATGGCTCACCTGATGGTGGGTTCCGAGGGAACTTTAGGATTCATGAGCGAGATACGCATGAACACTGAGGCGGCTATGCCCCACACGGCCTCGGCAATGGTATATTTCAAGGACCTGACTGAGGCCTGCCGGGCCGTGGTGGCCCTGAAGAAGTCGAAAGCGGTGGACGCATGCGAACTGCTCGACCGAAAGTCGCTCGACTCGGTCCATGACCTGACGGGAGAAGGACTTACGGCGCTGCTGCTTCGTGTGGACGCGGGCTCGGAAGATGAACTGCGGGCACGCACGGGCGAAGCACTGAAAGCCTTGGAGGGCTTCGAGCTGTACAAGCCGGCCGAATTCTCGACGGACCCGGATACCGTGGCCAAATGGTGGCTAATCCGCTCGGGAGTATTTCCGGCAGTGGGAGGCACACGGAAGCCGGGCACGACGGCCCTGATCGAAGACATAGCATTTCACATCGACGACCTTCCGGCGGCCACTGCGGAGCTGCAGAAACTGCTTGAGGACTGCGGCTACGAGGACGCCTGCATATACGGACACGCGCTGGAGGGGAACTATCATTTCGTGATAGCGCAGTCGTTCGACACCCGTGAGGAAATCGAGCGCTACAAGCATCTGATGGAAGCTATCGAACACCTCGTGGTGGATAAATACGACGGCTCGCTGAAGGCCGAGCACGGCACGGGGCGCAACATGGCTCCGTTCGTAGAGAAGGAATGGGGCGCGGAGGCCTGGGGGCTGATGAAGCGCATCAAGAAGGCCTTCGACCCTGCGGGGCTGCTGAATCCGGGAGTGATCTTCAATGACGATCCGGAATGCTTCATCCACAGCCTTAAGCCCCTGCCACTGACGAATCCGATCGTGGACAAGTGCATCGAATGCGGATTCTGCGAGGTGAACTGCGTGAGCTGCGGGCTGACTCTTTCGGCGCGCCAGCGCATAGCTTCGCAGCGCGAAATAACGCGGCTTGAAGCGACGGATCCGCAGAGCAAGCGCCTGAAGGAGCTGAAGAAGGAATTCAAGTATTATGGCGAGGAGACGTGCGCGGGCGACGGCCTGTGCTCGACCTCATGTCCGATGAAAATCAATACGGGGGATCTGGTGCACGTGCTTCGCGAGCGCGAGATACCGCCGGGGTCATTGGGACACGGCGTGGGCCGGTATGCGGCGGACCATCTGTCGGGCGTAAGCTCGGCTGTGCGCGGAGTGCTCGGGATGGCCTCGTTTGCGCGACAAATCATAGGCGTGAAGGGTGTGGAATTCACAGGGACCGCACTCCACAAGGCAGGCTTGCCACTGTGGACTCCGTCGCTTCCGAAGCCCTATAATCCGGCGAAACTCGTGGAGGAGATCCGTAAAGAGGAAGCTGCGGAAGAGCGTCCGAAAGTGGTATATTTCCCGTCGTGTCTAAACCGTGTCATGGGCCCGGCCGAGGACGCGCCGCGTGCGAAGGAGCCTCTATCGGAGGTGTTCGTGCGTATATGCCGGCACGCGGGCTACGAGGTGATCTTCCCGAAGAATATGCAGGGGCTTTGCTGCGGGATGATCTGGGAGAGCAAAGGGATGCCGGACATTGCGGAAAAGAAGGTGCGCGAGCTGGAGACGGCATTGGTGGCAGCCTCGGAAGGCGGGCGTATTCCCGTTGTATGCGACCAGAGTCCCTGCCTTCACCGGATGCGCGAGTGCATCAAGAGCCTACGGCTTTACGAGCCCGCGGAGTTCATCTACGACTATCTGAAGGACAGACTGAGATTCCGGAAGACGGATCGCCCGGTGGCAGTACACATCACATGCTCGACGCGCCTGATGGGCATAGGTGACAAGCTTGTGGCTCTGGCGGGACTGTGCTCGAGGAATGTGATTGTTCCGGCAGAGATCGGCTGCTGCGGGTTTGCGGGCGACAAGGGTTTCACGCATCCCGAACTGAACAAGTGGGGCCTGCGGAAGCTACGGAAAGTGATCGAGGAAAGCGGCGCGGAGGAAGGCTATTCCAATTCGCGCACGTGCGAGATAGGCCTGACAACGAACAGCGGGGTTCCCTATCAGTCGTTAGTATATCTTGTGGACGAGCGCACGAGCTGACAGAGCCCCCTACCCTGACAAAACCAAGCATAAACATCACAGACAATGAGCAAGACACAAAGCACAGCAATCAAGGGAGCCCCGGCGGGAGGCAAAGGGCGGCTTCTGTCGCTGGACATTCTGCGTGGTATAACGATCGCGGGAATGATCCTGGTGAACAATCCGGGGTCGTGGGGCCATATCTACGCACCTCTGGAACATGCGTCGTGGAACGGGCTTACGCCGACGGATCTGGTGTTTCCTTTCTTCATGTTCATAATGGGTGTGAGCACCTATATGTCGTTGCGGAAGTATAATTTCTCTTTCAGCGGTCCGCTGCTGGTGAAGGTTGTGCGACGCACGATAGTAATCTGGCTGATCGGTCTTGCCATCGCCTGGTTCGGGCTCTTCCTGCGCGGAGTGCTGAATGAGGCGACGCTATGGGAGGCGATGTGGAATTTCGACCACATACGCATTTTGGGCGTAATGCCGCGCCTGGCCATCTGCTACGGTGTGGGCTCGATAACCGCAGTGCTGGTTGGCCAGAAAAAGCTTCCGTGGGTTATACTTGGGATGCTTGTGGTGTATGCTGTGATACTTCTTCTGGGCCATGGCTTCGAATTCTCGGAGCGGAATGTGATTTCGGTTGTGGACCACAAGGTGCTGGGTCCTGACCACATGTATGCCGACACGATAGACGGTGTGCGACTGAAATTCGATCCGGAGGGGCTTCTGAGCACGCTGCCGTCGATAGCGCACATGCTGATAGGCTTTATGTGCGGTGCGCTGATAATGGGCACGAAGGACAACCGCGAGCGCATCACGCGCCTGTTTATCGTGGGAACGATCCTGACTTTCTCGGGCTTCCTGCTCGACTTCGGGCTACCGATCAACAAGAAAATCTGGTCGCCGTCGTTCGTACTGACCACGTGCGGCCTGGCCTCGAGTTTCCTGGCGCTTCTGATCTGGGTCATCGACATCAAGGGGCATAAGAAATGGTGCAGGTTCTTCGAGGCGTTCGGCATCAATCCGCTGTTCATGTACTGCCTTGGCGCGGTGCTGAGCATCGTGATAGGTGCTGTGAAAGTGGGAGACACGAGCATCAAGGGATATATCTACCGCGACCTGCTGATGCCGGTATGCGGAGAAGACGCAACGCTTGCATCGCTGGTATTCGCCCTGCTATTCGTGGGCGTGAACTGGTGTGTGGGCTATATACTGTACAAGAAAAAAATATACATTAAGATATGATACTGATCGCCGACTGCGGGAGCACGAAAATCGACTGGTGCGTGCTCTCAGATGAGAAGAAAGTAGCCAAACAGGTGTTTACCCTGGGCATGAACGCCGTGATGCTCACGGAGGAGGAAATGCGTGGGCGCATAGCCATGGAACTGCTTCCCGAGCTTGGAGGCATAGTAAGCGAAATCGAGGCCGTGTACTTCTATGGTGCGGGATGCCTTGCGCCGGAAGTGTGCGGGAATGTATCGGCCGCGCTGCGTGCAAATCTCCCCTCAGCCAAGACGATAGAGGTATATTCCGACCTTCTGGCGGCTGCACGCGCGCTGTGCGGCTGGGAAAGCGGCATAGCGTGCATACTGGGCACGGGGGCAAACTCGTGCTACTACAACGGGAAGGAAATCGTGAAGAATGTGTCGCCGTTAGGATATATACTTGGCGACGAGGGCTCGGGCGCCGTGCTGGGCAAGCTTTTCCTTGGGGATGTGCTGAAGAATCAGTTACCGGCTGCTATCGCGGAAGAGTTCCTGACGGAATACAATCTAACGCTGCTGGATGTGATTCGCCGTGTGTACAAGGAGCCTCAGGCCAACCGCTTCCTTGCGTCGGTGACACCGTTCCTATCCTCGCACCTTGATGTGAAGGAAATCCACGACCTGGTGCTGGGTGCGTTCCGCTCCTTCTTCCGTCGGAATGTGCGCCAGTATGAGGACGCGGGCATCCGGGATGTGTGCTTCGTGGGCTCGATAGCCTATTATTTCCGTCCGGTTCTGGAGGAGGCTGCGGAGGCCGAGGGCTTCCGCGTGGGCCTGATTCTGAAGAGCCCGATGGAGGGTCTGGTGCGCTTCCACACAGCCTAAGAAGAAGAGATTAATAACAAAACAGGCGCTCCGCGGGAGCGCGTAAGCTTATGGCATTTGTAAAAATCAGCGAGCAGTCGTCGCTATATAACGACTTGGAAAAGAAAAGCGTGGGGGAAATCCTTCACGACATCAATACTGAGGACAAGAAGGTGGCTCTGGCCGTGGAAAAGGCCATCCCGCAGATCGAGAAGCTGGTGGAGCAGATAGTTCCGCGCATGCGTCAGGGCGGCCGAATCTTCTATATGGGCGCCGGCACATCGGGGCGCTTAGGTGTGCTTGACGCGTCGGAGATCCCTCCGACCTTCGGCATGGATCCTTCGTGGGTAATAGGTCTTATCGCAGGGGGCGATACGGCGCTGCGCAATCCTGTGGAAAACGCCGAGGACGATACGGAGCAGGGCTGGAAGGACCTTGAGAAGTTTAATATCAACGAGAAGGATACGGTGATAGGCATAGCAGCGTCGGGGACGACACCCTACGTGATAGGCGCGCTGAAGGCCTGCCGCGAAAGGGGCATCCTCACGGCAGCCATCACTTCGAATCCGGATGCACCGATTTCGGAGGCCGCGGAAATACCGATTGAAATGGTAGTGGGTCCGGAATATGTTACGGGTAGCTCGCGCATGAAGAGCGGCACGGGCCAGAAGATGATCTGCAACATGATCACGACGTCGGTGATGATCAAGATGGGCCGCGTGAAGGGCAACAAGATGGTGAACATGCAGCTGTCGAACGCGAAGCTCGTGGATCGCGGGACGCGTATGATCGTTGAGGAGTTAGGGCTGCCTTACGATGAGGCAAAGCGTCTGCTGCTGTTCCACGGCTCGGTAAAGAAAGCTACGGATGCATACCGCGGCGAGAATCAGGAATAAGGAATAGGAAAAGCGAAACATGAATATCCGCAATTTTCTTGCAATGGCTCTTCTGGTGGCTGCGGGAGCGTGCGCAACGGCTGTGACTCCGACGGGGGGCGAAATGCCACGAGGGGAGACGACACCGGACGCGATGCATGACAGCATCACGGCAGAATCGATAGTCTTTCTCGGAAACAGCCTGACCTACGGGGGCAAGTGGAACGAGCTCTTCGGGATAACGAATGCCGTGAACCGCGGCATCGTTGGCAATACGGCTGCGGACATTGATGCGCGCCTGGCGGAAGTGACGGCAGGGAAGCCCCGGAAAATCTTCCTTATGTGCGGCGTGAACGATGTGAGCCACGACCTTACGGCGGATTCTGTGGCCCGGGCGGTGATAGGCCTCGTGGACCGCATACAGCGCGAGAGTCCGACGACGAAGCTCTACCTGCAGTCGCTTCTGCCTATCAACAACAGCTTCGGACGATACAAGCGCGTGGTGGGGAAGGAGCAGACAATCCGCGACATCAATGCCCTTCTGGAGCCTATGGCGCGTGAGCGGGGTGTGGAGTGGATCATGCTCTATCCGTATTTCTGCGACGAGGATCAGAACCTTCGGGCTGATATTACGACAGACGGTCTGCACCTGACAGCACCGGGCTATGAAATCTGGCGCGAACATCTCGAGCCATACGTGAAGCGCTGATGCTGGATTCGGACCAGGAGAGAATCCGCGGAATCTACGGAGAGCGGGCGCTTGTGCTTGCGGGTCCCGGCTGTGGCAAAACTTATATACTTGCAACGCGTGTCTTCGAAGCGAACGCCGGCCACGGCGTGGACTTCGGAGACATGTTGTGTCTTACCTTCACGAACCGAGCGGCTCGCGAGATGAACGAGCGCATCTCGGGGCTTATGGGCTATGTGCCTCCTGAGCTTTTCGTGGGGAATATCCACCGCTTCTGCCTGCGGTTTCTGCTGGCCAACAATCTGCTGGCGCCCGAGACGGGAATTCTCGACGAGGATGATCAGAATGAGTATTTCCTTGAGGAATTCGGTATACGCAACAACACGGAGGCGGCGAACCTGCGGAAGGCCACGATGCGTGTGTTTCAGGACGAGCACGACTTTCCGGAGGATCTGAAGCAGCGGCTGCGATTCAATCTGTCGGAAAGCGTGCGGACGTCAGTGCATGCATATATGGACTATAAGCGGGCGCACGGGCTTGTGGACTACGACGAGATAATCCTTCGGGCTTACGACGCGCTCAGCGTGCGCGATGGCGATATGCTGCAGATGAGCGCGTACAGCTGGATTCAGGTGGACGAGGTGCAGGACATGACGCCTATTCAGCTTGCAATAGTTCGTCTGCTCAGCGACCATGCGGGGGCGCGGAGCACGTGTCTGTATCTGGGGGACGAGCAACAGGCCATCTTCAGCTTTATCGGTGCGGGAGGTCCGGCCCTGGAGCGACTGAAACACGAATGCCACGGGAGGGTCTATCATCTGAAGCGCAATTACCGGTCGCCGCGATGGCTTGTGGAACTCTGCAACGAGCTTGCACGGACGTGGCTTGATCTCGACGAAGAGTTTCTCCCGACAACGGCCGGCGAATTGACGGAGGGGGGCGAGGTGAGGCTGCAGCGTGTGCCGGCTCCGGATCTTGAGGCAGCGCACGCTGTGCTACGGTTCACGACGCTGCATCCGCATGAGTCGGTGAGCGTGCTGGTGAACACGAATATGCAGGCGGAGAGTGTGTCGGAAGCGTTGAAGCTTGTTGGAATCGAACACATCAAGCTAAGCAGGAACGATATGTTCCATCAGGCGGCTTTCAAGACGCTTTACAGCCATCTCGCGGTGGTGCGGAATGCCTTCTGCGTGAGCGATTGGGCGCGGCTGCTCTATCAGAGCGGTGTGTCGAAGAGCCTGCGGGCTGCGCGGCGATTCTGCAAGGGGCTGCTGGATGTGGGCGTGTGTCCGTCGGAAATGCTTGAGGGGGAAAGCAGCACGAAGGTGGAGCGCTTCTGCAAACTGATGTCGCCCGCGGAAGAAAAAACGGTTGTGGTGCTGGATACGGAGACGACGGGGCTGGATGTATTCGAGGACGATGTGGTTGAGATCGCGGCTGTGAAAATTCGGGGAGGGAAGATTGTAGAGGGAAGTGAATTCGATATAATGATGCGGACGGAGCGTCCCCTACCCCGCACTTTGGGCACAGGAGAAGACAACCCTCTGCTGAAAGTGTATAATCCGGAGAAGGCTGTGGAAGCCGAAGAGGGGCTGCGGCTTTTTGGGGAATACCTGAAGGACGCGGATGCCGTGGCGGGACATAACCTCGACTTCGATCTGCCCATACTCCGTTTCAACTATCGCAGAAGGAGCGGCTCGGGCGAAATTCCGCGGGCCTTGCTGGACGGCGCGCCATGCATGGACACTCTATGGATAAGCCGCCTCCTGATGCAGGGGAGACACAGCTACCGGCTTGGAGTATTGGCCGGAATTTTCGGGATTGATACGGGGACGGCACATCTGGCCATTGACGATGCGCGTGCGACAGCCCGGCTGGCGTGCATGCTGTTGCCAATGGCGATGATAAAGACCGTGCAAATCCGTGAGACGATGGCGGATGCACGTGTGATGCGGACAGCCGCCCGCTTCGATGAAGTGTACGGCCACCATTATAGGCGTGCGCGTGCGCTTATGGAAGACGCGCAGACCGGAGCGGGCAACAGCCTGGTGGCAGAGATGACCTGGCTATACGATGATTTCGAGAACCGCGGGCTAATCGGGAGCATAGAACATTACGATTACCTGGTGCGTCTGGTGGACGAAGTGATCGTTGACTATTCCACAGAGCCGCGCTTCCGCGAGCAGCTAAGCCGAAGATTGCCTGAGCTCCGCAGTTTCAATGAGGGGGATCTTTTCACGAACGGCATAGTGAAGGAAAACGTATCGGTAATGACCGTGCACAAGGCCAAAGGCCTGGAGATGGACAATGTGGTTTTCTACAACGCAGATACGGGCTTCGGGTCGGTAATGGAGCGAGCAAAAGTCTTTTATGTGGCCTTCTCGCGTGCCCGCAAGCGCCTTCTGGTGCATTATACGCACAATCTCGATCCTATCGTAGGAGCGATACGGAACAAATTCTGAAGGAGTCGGTCCGGAAGCAACTGAAAATATACCTCCCCAGAGGACGGCTGTGAGTTTTCGTGTGGAAAATTTTGATTTTTCACATTTAATTGTTAATTTTGGGCCGAAATGTTAATGCGATGACAAATTCATTTCGTAGTCACAAACAAAGCTCGGATTGAATTGTTAACATATAAAGGTAAATTTTAGTAAACGCCGAGGGATAAACAGGTTCCGCTCCTATATGAAGAAACAGACAATCTGGATTTTAGCCATCCTAATGGCCATCACTTTCATAGGACTGCTGTGCATACAGATTTTCTACATGCGCAATATCGTAGGTCTGCGTCACGAGCAGTTCTCGCAAGGTGTACGCCAGGCACTTGTAGCAACGAGCGCGCATCTGGAGCAGGACGAAACGCGTCATTTTCTTGAGGATGATGTGCGTCAGATAGAATCGTCGTCGATCATCGCACAGTATATGGGTGAGCCCGTGCCGCGTGTGGGAGGAATCAAATACTCTTTCACGACATCGACGGGCATCGAGGCTGACCTGACCATCAAGGGCGATGCAAACGCCATCTCGAAGATACAGAGCTCGGAAGAGCGTGGCCCTAAGGCACATTACCGAACGCTGCAGAACGCCTATCACAGCAAGTATCTCTATCAGCAGGGGATACTGGACGACGTGATTCTGAATATAATCTCCAAAGCATCTAACCGACCCATCACGGAGCGTGCGGATTCGAGCGTAGTTAACCGCTATCTGCGACAGGAACTTGATACACTGGGACTAAAGGTGCCATTTGAGTATGCGCTGGTGAATCATTCGGGGCTCATACTCTATAAAAGCAATGGATATGTGCCGGGGCAGACCGACGGCGACGCCATGTTCGCGCAGGTGCTTTTTCCCAACGACGCCACCGGAATCCGCAACTATCTGAAAGTGTATTTCCCTACGAAGAAGGATTATATCTTCAAGAGCATTTCCTTTATGGTGCCGGCTTTCGCCTTCACGCTTATCCTGCTGATAATCTTCGTGTACACGATCATCGTGGCCTTCCGGCAGAAGAAGCTCACGGAGATGAAAAACGATTTCATCAACAACATGACGCATGAGTTCAAGACGCCCATATCGTCGATCTCGCTTGCAGCGCAGATGCTCAACGACCCTGCGGTGCGCAAATCGCCCGAGATGATGCAGAAGGTGTCGTCGGTAATCACGGACGAGACAAAACGGCTGAGTTTCCAGGTCGAGAAGGTGCTTCAGATGTAGATGTTCGAGCGCCAGAAAGCAACGCTGCGCATGGAGGAGACGGATGCGAACGTGCTGATATACAACGTCGTCAACACCTTCAAACTGAAAGTTGAACAATACGGAGGGACCCTGACGGCCGACCTGGATGCAATGGACGCCATCGTGAACGTGGATCAGATGCATTTCACGAATGTGATCTTCAATCTGCTTGACAACGCCGTGAAATACCGCTCGGAGGAGCGTCCGCTGAATCTTCGGGTTACGACCTCAGACCAGGGCGATACCAATCTGCGAATAAGCATCGAGGACAACGGCATAGGCATCCGCAAAGACGATCTGAAAAAAATATTTGAAAAATTCTATCGCGTATCCACGGGCAACCGCCACGACGTAAAAGGCTTCGGTCTTGGGCTGGCCTATGTGCACAAGCTTGTCAACGACATGGGCGGGACCATCAGCGTGGAAAGCGAATACAATACAGGAACAAAATTCATAATAATACTACCACTATCTAAAAACTGACAATTATGGAAGACCGCATGAGAATCCTCCTCTGCGAAGACGACGAGAACCTCGGTATGCTTCTTCGCGAATATCTGCAGGCCAAGGGCTACAATGCCGACCTGTATGTGGACGGCGAGGCCGGCTACAAGGCATTCCTCAAAGGAAAATACGACATCTGCGTGCTGGATGTGATGATGCCCAAGAAAGACGGATTTACGCTTGCACAGGAGATCCGGACCGTGAATTCCGAAGTGCCTATCATTTTCCTGACGGCCAAATCGCTCAAGGACGACATCCTGGAAGGTTTCAAGCTCGGAGCGGACGACTACATCACCAAGCCCTTCTCGATGGAAGAGCTCGTGCTGCGCATCGAGGCCATCCTTCGCCGCGTGAAAGGCAAGAAGGGTAAGGAGGTGACGATGTACAAGATCGGCAAGTTCACATTCGACACGCAGAAGCAGGTGCTGATGATCGGCGACAAGACCACGAAGCTCACAACCAAGGAATCGGAACTTCTGAGCCTTCTCTGTGCCCACGTAAATGAGATTCTGGAGCGCAACTATGCGCTGAAGACCATCTGGATAGACGACAATTACTTCAACGCTCGCTCGATGGATGTGTATATCACCAAGCTGCGCAAGCACCTGAAGGCTGACCCGTCCATTGAAATCATCAACATCCACGGTAAGGGCTACAAGCTGATCGCTCCCGAACCCGAGAGCGGCAAGTAAGCTCGGCTTCCGGATATTTTCTGCACCGAATCCATGTCTAAAGAAGAATACAAGGAAAAGAACCGCCAGTGGCTGGTTGACAAGGCTTCCGAGCCGGGCGTGAAGGCGCTCGACAAGGGTATACTCTACAAGGTGCTGAAGAGCGGCCGGACGGACGGCCCACGGCCCAACAGGGGCAGTGTTGTCACCGCACACTATACGGGCAAGACCATCAACGGCAAAACCTTTGATTCGAGCCGTGGGGGGACAGCACCAGCCTTCCGTCTGCGTGACCTGATTCCCGGCTGGGTCATCGCTCTGCAGCAGATGCACCCCGGCGACCGCTGGGAAATCTACATTCCGGCCGAGCAAGGCTACGGCCGCTTCAGCCAGCCGGGCATCCCGGGAGGGTCCACTCTAATCTTCGATATAGAGCTATTGGGCGTGAGCTAAAAAGGCCGGTGTACGAAATCGGACACGACACCCCTGTGTAAGCAACTGTAAATCAGCAGTGCTTGACACAGGGGTGATTTTTTATTTATTTTGCGACCAAGAAAACATCACAGGCATGGACAAGAAAATATCAGTAGAAGAACAGCGCAAGATAAAGCGCCGGAAGCTCATCAAGACGAGCGTGTGGGTTGCAGCAGGGATGGCACTCATCGGATGTGTGCTGTTTATGTCGGGAGGCAAAAGCGTTGCGGAATCGGATCTGAAACTACAGGCCGCCACGACGGGTCCACTTGAAACGGCCGTGGCCGCATCGGGGCGCCTCGTGCCGGCATTCGAGGAAATCGTGAATTCGCCGGTAGGCAGCCGCATCATGGAAGTTTATGCCCGGCCGGGCGACAGCGTGAAAGCAGGCATGCCTCTTCTGCGACTGGACCTCCAAGAAGCGGACGCTCAATATCAGAATCTTCGCGATGCGTATAACATCAAGACCAGTCAGCTGCAGCAGCTTCGCCTCTCGAACCGCTCGGCGCTTGCGGACCTGCAGATGCAGACGCAGATAAAGGAGATGGAGGTTAACCGCCTGGCCATCGAAGTCGAGAACGAACGTCGACTGGACAGCATAGGCTCGGGAACGGGCGACCGCGTACGACAGGCCGAAACGGCCTATGCCACCGGGCAACTGGAGCTGAAAGGGCTGCGGCAGCGTCTGGCCAACGAGCGCGAACGCCTTGAATCACTCGAGGCATCGACAGCGCTTGAATTAGGCAACAGCGCCCGCGACATGGCTCTGATGGAGCGCACTCTGGCGCAGGGCCGCATTCCGGCACCGCATGACGGAGTGCTGACCTTCCTGAAGACACAGATAGGAAGCACCGTATCTGCGGGCGAGAAGCTTGCCGTGGTGGGCGATCTGAGCTCCTTCAAGGTTGAGGCCGAAGTGCCGGAAGGGAGCAGCTTCAAGGTGAAGCCCGGAGCAAGCACTACCGTTCGACTTGGCAACATTGAACTGGCAGGCACTGTGACGGCAATAGAGCCGCAATCAATCTCGGGGGCCGTGCCCTTTACGGTGGAACTGGAAGATGCCTCCAATTCCCGTCTGCGTCCCGGGGTGCGGGTGCAGGTCTATGTTGGCTACGGCTTCAAGGATATGGCGGTTCGCATTCCCATCGGGAACTATTTCAAGGGGCCCGGCGACTACATGCTCTTCGTTGAAGAGAGTCCGGGGAAACTGCGGCGGCGAAAAGTGACGCTTGGCGACAGCAACCGCGACTGGGTGGAAGTAGTATCGGGAATCGAACCCGGCGAGCGGGTGGCAACGGCCGACATAAGCTCTCTTGAAACATATAAAACTCTCACGTTAAAGTAATGAACATAAAGAAAACAACTCTCTGACATTCTACATTCTAAACATTTCAAAACTATGGCACTAATCGAACTAAAGGGTATCAGCAAGGTGTACCGCACGAAGGAAATCGAGACGACGGCTCTCGAGAACGTGAACCTGAGCATCGAGGAAGGGGAATTTGTGAGCATCATGGGGCCGTCGGGCTGCGGCAAATCCACGCTCCTGAACATCATAGGGCTTCTTGACAAGCCTACGACGGGGACCGTACGCATCTGCGACACGGATTTCGAGGGCATGAGCGACGGTGCGCTCTCACGGTTCCGCAACAGCAAATTAGGCTTTGTATTCCAGAGCTTTCATCTGATACCGTCGCTGAATGTCGAGGCCAATGTGGAGATGCCACTTGACTATCGCAGCGGCGAGAGTGCCGGTGAAAGACACAAGCGCGTGAGCGAGGTGCTCGAACGTCTTGAAATCGCACACCGCCGCAAACACCTTCCCTCGCAGCTTTCTGGCGGCCAGTGTCAGCGCGTGGCCATTGCCCGCGCCATCGTAGGGCGCCCCACTATTGTCCTTGCGGACGAACCGACGGGTAATCTTGACTCGAAGATGGGCGCCGAGGTCATGGATCTGCTGCACAAGCTGAACAAGGAAGACGGAATCACGATCGTGATGGTGACGCACAATGAGCAGCAGGCAATGCAGACGGACCGCATTATCCGCTTCTTCGACGGACGTATCATCTCCTAATACACGGACACAGCTATGAAAAGACAGCTTCGACAGATAATCTATGACATGCGCACCCAGCCGGTGATAGCCTGGGTGACGGTCTTCGGGACGGCAATGTCGATCTTCCTGATACTTACCATGCTGACTATGAATATGCTCTACACGATGCCTATCGCACCGGAGAACAATCGGCCGCGGATGCTTTACGGGGTGTATATCCATCTTGAGAATCCCGAAAGAGGCAACAGCGGATCGGGCGGACTCTCCTACAAACGCGCACATCAGCTATACGCGGATCTTGAGGGCGTGGAGGCCGTGAGCTTCCAGAACGACAACCCGGACCGCAGGGATGCAAAAGGTCCGACAGGGGAGACCTTCACTGCCAACGTGCGGCACACGGATGAAGGCTTCTGGAAAATCTACGACATGAATCTGCTGGGGGGCCGACTCTATACGCCGGAGGAAATCGCAGCAGGCTCGCGGGTGGCGGTGGTGAACCGCAGCACGGCGCAGCGACTATTCGGAGGCGAAGCTGTTGTAGGCGGGCATTTCCTGCTGTCGCACAACGACTACGAGGTAATCGGTATTGTGGAGGACGTGACTCCTCTGGCAAAATGGGCGTTCTCGGATGTGTACATTCCCATCTCCACCCAAATGGTCGAGGGAGATTTCTGGGGCGAGAACTTCGGCGACGTGAGTGCCGCGATGCTTGTGAAAGATGGCGTGGACTTCGAAAAAGTGCGTTCGCAAGTGAGGGCCCGCTATGCACAACTGGATACGGAACTTGCTCCGGACGGCTACAAAAGCGTGTACCATGAGGCGCCCTTCGATCAGGAAACCGTAGCCAACGGACTCTCGGGGAGCAATACAACACCGGATAATTCCGGTTCGCGGAAAATCAACGCCCTTCTGTATGGCATACTTCTCATTATTCCGGCTATCAATCTGAGCAGCATGCTCCACAGCCGTCTCCGCCGCAGAATCAGCGACATCGGAGTGCGTCGCGCCTTCGGGTGCAGCCGCGGGCGTATAATCAGCGACATCATAGCCGAGAATTTCCTGGTGACTCTTATCGGCGGCCTAATCGGTGTGATCTGCGGAGTGATGTTCGCACTGTTCTGGGACGGGCTCTACACGACGGAATATAACGAAGCCGTGCGCCCGACGCTGGGAATGCTCCTGAACTGGCGCATCATCCTCTCGGCAATCGGAGCCTGCTTCCTGCTGAATATCATAAGCGCTTCGGTGCCGGCGTGGCAGGCGGCCCGCGTCAATCCGGTCGAGGCCATCAACGCAAAAAAATAATCTACAACCAGAATATCAGACTCCATGAAACGGAAACTCATACAACAAATGCGCAACGAATGGCGCAGCAACATATGGATGTGCGTTGAACTTGTCATCACGGGCCTTGTGCTGTGGGCTATCTTCACGACTTTCGCGTATCTTATCGAGGTGCATGAAGGGCCTAAGGACTACGATCTGACGGACGTTTACATCGGTTATGTGGGGACAATCGATGAGGACATGAGCACTTACAAGCCTTACGCCGATTCGCTCCACAATAAAAAGACGGATTTCTCGACCCTCCTGGCGAATCTGAGCAACAATCCACACGTGGAAAGCCTTGGCGCGGGCAACAACGCAATGCCTTACAGCTACAATTACAGCGGCAACGCTTTCTCTGCCGACATCGACGGCAAGCGTCAGAATTACGGGGGCAATCTGCGCCACCTCAGCCCGGAACTGGTGCGCACGCTGCGTATGACAGGACTGAACGGCGAGACGACGGAGGAGCTGGCCGAAATGATCGAGAACGGCCAGACAATTATCTCGCTCTTCTATAATTCGCATTACGACGGCAATCCCCTTGAATGGCGCGGAAGGGATGTGTTCTGGAGCTACGACTCCACCCGTGTAGAACACATCGGCGCGGTAATCGCAGGCATCCGTCGCTCGGACTATGAACCGATCTACAACGGCGTGATAATCCAGAATGTTCCATCAAGCTGGATTCCGGATCAGGTGGGCATACGTGTAAAGCCGGGTCACGGGGCAGAGTTCATGGCCTCGCTCAAGGGAGAAGATCTTGAATTCGGAAACGTCTACATCAGCAACTTGCAGAGCATAGATCAGCGACGCGAGCAGGCGCACATGAACATCAACCAGACTATCCGAGTACTAACGGTGAGCGCCATATTCGTACTGACAGCCGTATTCCTGGGCTTCCTCGGCTCATTCTGGTTCAGGACGCAGCAGCGAGTGCCGGAGCTGGCGCTGCGCAGAGTGAACGGCGCCACGCGCCCGGATCTCTTCCGCCGCCTTCTCGGCGAGGGAATGTTAGTGCTGTGCATGGCTGCACCATTTATCGCGGCGATAGGCGCACTCCTCATATTCCGCACGGACATAACCCAGGAAATCCGCATGCAGCTTTCGACGCGGGCACTCTGGACGGGCCTTCCCTGCGCGATAGCGGCTCTTGCACTGATGATAGGGGCAGGCATCCTGTTCCCGGCATCGAAAGCCATGAAGGTGAATCCGGCAGAAGCACTTAAAGACCAATAACCACCGATATGAAAAGAATCCGTGCAATACGGCTTCCATTACTCAGCCTGCTGCTCGCGGCCACGGTCATGCAAGGGAATGGCCGCGAGCTGAGGCTGACCCTCGACGACGCGATAGCGATGGCGCGTGTGCAGAGTGTGGAAGCAGCCTCGGCCCTTGACGAGCTCCGGACGGCATACTGGGAATGGCGCACTTTCCGCGCCGACCAGCTGCCGGAACTCAGCTTCACGGCCACGGCACCGTCCTATGCCAAACAGTACAGCTCGTACATGGACGAAAACGGCGACTACAGCTTCGTTCGCACCAATACGCTTCAGGCCCACGGGGAGCTGTCCGTGAACCAGAACGTTGCCCTCACGGGCGGTAAGATCAGTCTTAGTTCCTCGCTCGATTTCCTTCGTCAGCTCGACGGAATGAAATACAATCAGTTCATGACGGTGCCTCTGGCACTGACCCTGGATCAGCCCTTGTTCGGCGTGAACACGATGAAATGGGACCGGCGCATCGAGCCGGTGCGGTACTCGGAGGCGAAAGCCGCTTTCCTGAGCGCCACGGAGGATGTGGCCAGGCTGACGGTGGACTACTATTTCAATCTGCTGATGAGCATGGAAAACGTGGCCATCGCGGAGCAAAATCTCGAGAATGCGTCGCTGCTCTACAAGGTTGCGCAGGAGAAGCGCGACATGGGCAAGATAAGCCGCAACGACCTTCTGCAGATGGAGCTAAACGAAATCGAGGCTCGTGCCGAACTGACGGATACGCGCAGCTCACTGAAGGCGATGATGTTTCAGCTTCGCTCGTTTTTAGGGCTGGGCGATGACGTGGAGATTGTACCCGTCGTGCCGGAAAAGGTTCCGGAAGCGGAAATAAGCTACGGGGATGCATTGGCCAAGGCAACAGAGAACAACAAATTCATGAAGTCGATGCTTCGCGAACAGCTTGAGGCGGACTATGAGGTGGCCCGCGCCAAGGGCGACATGCGTGAAATAAAGCTTTTCGCCCGCATAGGCTATTCGGGGACTGATCCGGAAATCGGGGGAGCTTACGGGCACCTGAAATCCAACCAGCTCGCATCGGTAGGCTTCTCAATTCCGCTGGTCGACTGGGGCAAGCGTCGCGGGAAGGTGAAGGTTGCCGAGAGCAAGCGCAGGGTGTCGGAGAGCCGGATACGTCAGGAAACGCTGAATTTCAATCAGGAACTGTTCATACTTGTCGAGCGCTTCACCAATCAGCAGGAGCAGCTGTCGCTGTCGACCCGCGCAAGTGAAATAGCCACACAACGCTATGAGACAAACGTGGAAACCTATCTGATAGGTATGCTCTCGCCTCTTGAGCTGAACGATTCGCGAACGAGCAAGGACAGCTCGCGCCGCGACTACGTGACACAGCTCTACAAGTTCTGGACTTACTGGTATCAGCTTCGCTCGCTCACGCTCTACGACTATTCGGGGCACTGCGACATCAACGCCGATTTTGAAAAACTGATAAAAAATATGTAAATTTGCAGAAGTATGATCCTGATAGTAGACGATGACCGCACGATACGTCTCTCCCTGAGCCTGATGCTGAAGCAGGGAGGATTCGAAAGCATGGCTGTCGGCACGGAAGAGGAAGCCATGGCTGCCATACGCAGGGACGACATCGAGCTGGTGATCCTGGATATGAATCTGTCGCTGTCGACAACCGGACGCCAGGGCATCGAGATGCTGCAGGGAATACGGATTCTGGCTCCGGATGTGCCTGTGATAATGCTTTCGGCGTGGGCCACAGTTCCCTTGGCTGTCGAGGGTATGGGGCACGGGGCCGTCGATTTCGTGACAAAACCGTGGAGCAACCGAGATTTCATGGCGCGCATCCGCGAAATACTGAAACGCAGCCGTGCACAGGAAGAAAGCAATGAGCAGGCCCTGACTCTGGAGGCCTCGGAAAGGGAGGCCATAGTGCGGGCACTTCGACGCGCGGACGGCAATCTGACGGATGCAGCACGGATGCTGGGCATCACGCGGCAGTCGCTTTACAGACGCATGGAAAAGTTCGGACTAAAGGAATGAAGTATCTCTATATCTACCTTCTGATGTGCATCGGCTTTATTGCCGGTACGGCCACGGCGGCATATCTCGGGCACCCGTATGCGAGCATCTCGCTTGCTGCGGGGGCTGTCGTTGTATTACTCCTTCTCTACCGGAGTGTCATCAAACCTTTCCGCGCCCTTCGCGCCGGGATGGATCTGCTTCGGAGCCAGGATTTCGCAAGCCGTCTGCGCAAGGTTGGACAGCCGGATACGGACGAGGTGGTGGAGGTTTTCAACCGTATGATGGCAACAATGAAGGCTGAACGGCTGCGAGTGGAGGAACAGCAGGCCTTTATGGAGCAAATCGTGGGGGTGTCGCCGATGGGCATCGCCGTATGTAATCTTGACGGCGAGATCACCGGCAGCAACGAAGCCTTCCGCCACATGGCGAGTCGCGAGCTCGAGGATGTGCTTAAAGGATTTGCCGACGGTGAGGAACGTGTGCTGAGGCTTGATGGAGGCAGCAAGGTTGTGAAATGCACGCGCCTGTACTTCATGGACCGCGGTTTCCGGCGCAGCTTCTTTCTTGTGGAACTGCTGACCGAGGAAATAATGCGCGCGGAGAAAAGCCTCTTCAACAAGATAGTGCGTACGATGGGTCATGAAGTGAACAATACGCTCGGGGGCATCGTGAGTCTGCTTGAGACGATGGAGGATTTTCACTCGGACGATAAGGAGGTGGTTGCGGCTCTTGAGTCGGGCAAAACGTCGGCCCGCGCGCTTTCGGGCTTCGTGAAATCATACGCCGATGTGGTGAAGCTTCCGGAGGCCCGTCTCGAGCCTATTACTTTAGGGGACTTCCTCCGGAGCTGCGCTCCTTTCCTTGGCACGATGTGCCCGCAGGGTGTGGAACTGAGGGTGGATGTGGAGAAGGCCGGAACGATCCAAGGGGATGAAATGCTGTTGCAGCGCGTTCTGGTAAACGCAGTGAAGAACTCCATAGAGAGTCTTGCGGGGCGTGACGGAGGCGGCGTGATAACCCTTCGGTCCATCGGCCCGAGCATCGAAGTCGAAGACAATGGCCGCGGAATATCGGCCGAGAATGCAGCAAGAATCTTCACACCATTCTTCTCCACCAAGCATGCAGACCGCGGCCTGGGGTTGATGCTTATCTCGGATGTTCTGCGCAAGCACGGAGCGAGCTACAGGCTGAGCACTGGCACGGACGGCCTGACGCGTCTACGTATAGAATTCTGAGCCGGGTCCAAACCTTTGAGGGGCACGGATTGTTGTATTTAAACAGAATATAATACAACAGAATAATATTATGGAAACAATCTATTTCAACGGCACCCCGTGCCATACATATGGCGAAGTGCCCGTAGTAGGCTCGAAAGCCCCCGACTTCAAGCTCACAGGCAAGGATCTCGCCCCCGTCACTCTCGATGAATTCAAAGGCAAGACCGTAGTACTCAATGCATTCCCAAGCCTCGACACGCCCGTATGCGCGGCCTCTGTCCGTCGCTTCAATCAGGAGGTTTCGAAGATGAAGGATGTAGTAGTGGTATGCGTATCCATGGACCTTCCCTTTGCCATGAGCCGTTTCTGCACCACGGAGGGCCTGGAGAACGTTATCGTCGCTTCGGCATTCAAGTCGCCTGAGTTCGCCCAGAAATACGGTCTTCTGCTGATCGACGGTCCGCTGGAAGGTCTTCTTGCACGCTGCGTGCTGATCATCGACAAGGAAGGCAAGGTGGAATATCGCGACCTGGTGAACGAAATCACCATGGAACCCGACTATGAGGCCGCCAAAGAAGTCCTCAAAGGCAAATACCTCTAATCTATCTCCAATATAATCCGAAACACAGAGGCTGTGTCAAAATTGGCGCAGCCTCCTTATCATATATCCCAACTACACGCAAGTTTCTTTCGTTTTCTACTTTACATGCCTTATAGGAACCAAGCTTTTCACAATGTATTAACTGTCTCTTGTGGTCTATATCTAATTTGGCTTCTGCCGGAACTCTTTTTTAAAGATTTTAATCTCTTCCGCTATAAGTTGCTTAAGCTCTTTCTGCGGCACAATCAGTTTATATTCGGCTACTCCGATTGGTTTTGTGAAACCGTCTAAAGCAAGCTCAACCTCCACATTGTCTTTCTCGGCGCATAGTATTATTCCGATTGAGGGGTTCTCCTCCTTGCCTTTCTCCAAGCGATCAAGAAGGATTACATCGTCATCGTCTCCTAGCTTGCAATCAATTTATTTATATTCCACCACGGTAAAACTCCAACAGCTTGTTGTAGTTTTTGATCAGAATTATGAAACCGCACGTATAAACGTTTCATATTCCATAAATTGCTTACCGACATCCCCATTTTAGGATACCTCGCTTTCAAATCTACAGACAACCGATTCACAACCCCATCGCCATGTTTGCTATCGAGCTTACGCTCATACAATAGCTTGCCTATCTCCCAGTGCATTTCATTGGAAGTTCTTACGATTGCACTCGCAACTTTGATTCTGGCAGATTCAATAACTGCGACAGCTTGTCGCAATATCTCATTATATTCAGATTCGTTCTGACCGGCAATGATTGTTTCCATAATACAAAATTACAAAAAATACTACGGAGGCACACAAGCCCTGTCCCTACGCTTGGGACAGAACCGTCACTCGCGGGTTGCGGGCGGAGGCGTGGGTACGGAAGGCTTCGATGATTTGGTCGGCCAGGGAGGCAATTTCTTCGTCGGAGGCGGGATGGTAGATATTGACGGTCATGAGGAGACGCCGCGTTTCGGGAGTGAGTTTAGTGCGTTCGTTGTCGGAAGTGGGTGTGCCTATACCTCCGACATCATCGCGCCATACGGGGAGCCCTTCGATATTCAATGATCCGCGGCCGATGGCTTCATAGGGCTCGCCGGCGCGGCCGCGGCCATATACAAGGCGCCGTCCCGAAATGCGGTCGGCATCAAAGCCGCCAATGCTGATTCCGGTGCGAAGCGATATGAGATTGATTAGATCTATTGCCGTGAGTGTACGGTACAGCTCCATTCCCTTGACCGCACGGCGGCTCAGAGCCTCGGCCGAGGGGCGATATCGGTTGGGCTCCTTGCCCAGAGCCTTGTATGCGGAACGCGTTGCGTCGATGGCCGGCCGCAGGCGAATTTCATCCATCCTGTATCGCGCCGCCACATCCCGCGCGCAGGTCTGAATCTCCGCCCACAGGGCATCGGACGTTGGGCCGTTGTCAATGTCCACTTCAATGGCAAGGAGAGAATAATCGGGCGCGGCCGAACGGATTTCGGGGCCTATCTCGAATTCGAAGCTGCAGGGTTCCATACTCATTTGTTCAATGCTTTATGGTGGAGATAGTAGTGCACGCAGCCTACAAACACGGCGCCTCCGACGATATTGCCCACCGTGGCGGGGAAAAGATTGACGGTGAAGAAGTCCAGGATGCTCACGTTTGCGCCTTCCATCATTCCCAGGGGGATGAAGAACATATTGGCCACGCAGTGCTCGTAGCCCAGGATGACGAAAGCCATCACCGGAATCTGACACGCTATGAGTTTCTCGCCGAGGCGGCGACCGGAGAGTGCGAGCCAGACGGCCAGACATACGCACCAGTTAGCTCCGATGCCCTTGAGGAAAATCACGCCCGAAGGAGCGCTTACCTTGGCTTCGGCCATGCGGCATATCGCACTGTGATAGGGCTCCGGAGCCGTAAGGCCGCAGAGATATACCATGAAATAGGCCACGGCCAGTGCGCCGGCAAAGTTGCCGAGCCATACGAGCGTCCAGTTGCGGGCCACACAGATGAAAGACACGCGACGCTCCAGCAGCGGGGGCATGAGCAGGGCGTTGTTGCCCGTGAAGAGTTCTGCTCCGAGCACTACCACAAGCATCAGTCCGATAGGAAACACCAGGCCGCTGAGCAAGCGCTGGAGCGAGGGATTGGAGGCTGTGATTTCCGGAAAACCGAAACCGGTGATGAGCGAGAGCGCGCCACCGAGGGCGATGTAGGCACCTGCAAGGAAGCTGAGAACGGCAAAGCGCCCGAGCGAGCCGCCGGGTGCTGTCATAGATGCCTTGCGTGCGCCGGCTTCATAGCCGGCACGGAGAATTTCGTCGGGAGTGCGGACGGGCATGTCTGTGTCTGCGATTGGGATATGTGATGGAAAAATAATCGGTTCAGAAAATAAATTAGGACCACGCCTGGAAAAGGCTGCCTGTATATCAGGGCTTTCCTTAGCGTGGTCCTTGCTGTTTTATTACTTTTGTCGCTGTGGAGAGACGTCTTCGGCACGCGTCTGTTTACCGGCCTGCCGGTGATGTCTCATGAGTCGTTGTGTGAACTTTCGTTCGGTGTTTTTGAGGCGTAGTATCTGTCGATTGTTTAGTATTTTCGAAAATTTCTCATAGAAAGCCATTTCTATCTGGCCTTCCTTGAGGCGCTGCGAGTAGAGAGCTATCGCGGCGGCTTCCAGCTCCGCATCTGTAGCATCGGCGTTGTCGGCGGCCTTGCGCTCGAGCTCGCGGGTCTCGTTGTTGAGCTTCATCATCTGCTCTTCCATATCGTCGTAGACGGGGAAGAACTCGCGCTGCTGCTCCTTGGTCAGTTCAAGCTCGCGGGCTATGGCATCGTGCTTGTACTGCCTGATCTCGGCCACATACTTTTCGCGCTGCGCATCGGAGAGCTCGCCCTTTTTCTGTGCAACCATGGGCAGGAGGGCCGAAGCAAGGAAGATAACTGAAATCAGAAACCTGTTCATTCGTCGAAATCGCTTGAATAAAACTCATAGTCGTCGGACTGGAAATCCGAGGGATCGGAAAGGCCTGAAAAGTCAAGCTCGGACAGCGAACCGTCCCTGTCCATCTCATCGATGATATCCCATTGGTCCATTCCGGCTTCGTTGATGACATAGTCCACAATGAAATCGTCATTGGCGAGGGCTTCGGCCATCACGGGATTGGAGTCCATGGGGCTAAGACGTCCGGGATTGCTGATGAGGGAGAACATCTGAAGCATGAGCCAGATTCCGGCAAACATGGCGGCCATATATACGTATGGCCGCACGCGCTGCCAGAGCGAGCGCTGCGCGCGCTCCAGCGGAGAAGCCGCAGCAGGATGCTCAAGCTCGGGTCGCTCGGGCAATGAAGCAGCCATTCGCCGGTTGAAATCGGCAAAATAGCCTTCCGGCACTGTCATGCCGCCATGTGGGGTGCGGAGCTTGTCAAGTATGTCGGTGTTCTGCTTCATTGAACGATTGAATTAAGAGAGAGGAGAATTGAGAAAGGCTTCTGCCCCGCAGGCGGGGTGCCTTCGATTTATATGACTTCCGGAGCGGCGAAAGGTTTAATCATGCTCCGAAAAAAACTGTTCTATTTTTTTTACGGCAAGGTGGTAGGATGCCTTGAGGGCTCCGACCGACGTGCCGAGGATCTCGGACATGGTCTCGTACTTCATGTCGTCGTAATACTTCATATTGAACACAAGCCTCTGTTTTTCAGGAAGCGACGCGACGGCCTTCCGCAGGAGCAGGGCCAGCTCGTCGCCGTCGATATCCTTATCGGCCTCGATGGTATTTATCAATCCGGCCTCCTGATCGTCGAGCGATATTCCGTTGCGTTTGCGCTCACGGGCCAGGAAGGTGATGCTCTCGTTTATAGCTATCTTGTAGAGCCATGTCGACAGGCGTGCCTCGCCGCGGAAATTCTCCACGGAGCCCCATGCCTTCAGGAAAGTGTTCTGGAGGATGTCGTTGGCATCGTCGTGGGTCTGCACCATGCGTCGGATCTGCCAATAAAGGGGCTCACTGAAGAGATTTATCACTTCAGTGAAGGCCTCGCGCACGGTCGACGGATCGCGCAGGCGGGCTATCAGGGCCTCATCGGGCACGGGTATTTCCGGCATTGTCCGTCAAAGATACAAAAAAATTCGGTATTACTGGAAAAAAAACGGACAACGTGTGTAATTTATTTCATCTCCCTGCGTCATACATTATGCAAATACCGCAAAACTACAATCATAATTACGCTAATCCTCCTGTAACGATGATACAGCTGCACGATATAAACAAGACCTATCCCGGGGCTGTGCCCCTGCATGTGCTCAAGGGAATCAATCTCGAGATACGCAAGGGCGAGCTTGTGAGCATCATGGGAGCCTCGGGCTCCGGGAAGTCAACACTCCTTAATATTCTCGGCATACTGGACAACTACGATTCGGGTGAATACCGTCTGAACGGAACGCTCATCAAGGATCTCGGTGAGAACCGCGCGGCCGAATTCCGCAACCGCATGATAGGCTTCGTATTCCAGAGCTTCAACCTCATCAATTATAAGAACGCCCTCGAGAACGTAGCTCTGCCCCTATTCTATCAGGGCGTTGGCCGCAAGAAACGCAATGCTCTGGCCATGGAGCAGCTCGAGCGCATGGGCCTGGCTGACCGCGCCACACACCTTCCCGGCGAACTCTCGGGCGGCCAGAAGCAGCGCGTGGCCATTGCCCGAGCACTTGTCACAAATCCTGATATCATCCTTGCCGACGAACCCACGGGCGCGCTCGACTCGCAGACTTCAGGCGACGTAATGGAGATCTTCAAGAGCCTCAACCGCGAATCGGGCATGACCACCGTAATCGTGACCCACGACCCGAACGTGGGCGCGCAGACCGACCGCATCATACGCATCTCCGACGGCAAAATCATCACCGAAGCATGAGAGACCTTCTGGACGAAATATTGCAGACACTCCGCCATAACCGTCTGCGCACGGCCCTGACGGGACTTTCAGTGAGCTGGGGCGTGTTCATGCTCATAATTCTCCTGGGGCTTTCGGCCGGCATGCTCAATAACTTTGACGAGAACATGGGCGCCGACAGCAATGCGAAAATCACTGTCTGGCCCGGCCACACATCCAGACCCTACCGAGGCAATCGCGAGGGCCGGAGAATTCAGCTGCGGCCGGCCGACATCGCTACCCTCAAGGAGCAGCACAAGGACTTCGTGGCCGACGTCTCCTCCGTAATCTACTGCAACTATCAGGAAATCTCCGGAGGGAAGGAAAGTGTGAGCGCCGGACCCGAGGGCGTGAATGCGGGCTATCTGGGACGGCAGATGTATACAAAACTCCTGGCCGGGCGCGACATCAACGCCCGCGACCTAAGCACTGCCGCAAAAATAATGATACTGCCCGCCACATATGCCGCTACACTTTTCCCCGGAACTGATCCGGACGAGGTGATAGGCCGGCGCGTAAGCTACGCCGGGCTGTCCTTTCTCATTGCGGGCGTGCACGAGGGCCGTTGGGACCGCACCGTCTACATTCCCTTCTCCACGGCCATGATGCTGGTCGAGAACAAGGATGCGCTCGGCTCGCTCGATGTGGAACTCAAGAACGTGAGCACCATCGAGGACGGCGAGGCGGCCGAGGAGGGCGTGACGCGCACGCTGGCGGCCGTGCACAACTTCGACCCCGACGACACCAGCGCACTGTGGATTTCCAATAGCTTCACGCAGGCCTTGCGCGGGCAGAAGGCCGGCTCGATCCTCCAATTGGCCGTATGGGTGCTGGGCCTGCTTACGCTCCTGACGGGCATCGTGGGCATAAGCAATATAATGTTCGTGAGCGTGCGCGAACGCACGCACGAGATAGGTATCCGGCGGGCTATAGGCGCACGTCCGCGCTCGATTCTCTCACAGATTCTGGCCGAGAGCGTGGCAATTACCGTGCTGTTCGGATACATCGGCCTCGTACTGGGGACGGCCGTGGTGCAGGTGCTGGCCGTCGTGCTCAAGGACAGCGATGGCATGTCGCAACCTGTCGTGAGCTTGGGAATAGCCATTCAGGTCACGGTCGTGCTGGCCGTAGCCGGAGCGATTGCAGGTCTATTCCCGGCCCTGCGCGCGCTGAAAGTGAAACCCGTAGAAGCACTTAGAGACGAATGAATACTCCGATTTTCGACATCGACAACTGGAAGGAGATAGGCGCAACCCTGGCGCGCAACAAGACCCGCACCTTCCTCACGGGCTTCGGCATCTTCTGGGGTGTGGCCATGCTGGCGCTCCTGCTGGGGGGCGCGCGCCTGACCACCGAAATGCTCTCGCGCAATTTCGAAGGCTTCGCCTCAAACTCCGGGGCCATCATTGCCGGCACGACGAGCATACCCTACAAAGGCCACGCCAAAGGCCGGGGATGGAGCCTCGACATCACCGATGTGGAGCGTCTGAGGCAGAACTTTCCCGAGCTGAAGGCCGTGGTGCCGATGTTTCAGTCGTGGGAAAATGTGTCGTGCACCAACGGCCGATACAGCTATTCCGGAACCGCTCTGGGCGCCGTGCCGGAATACGTGCAGATCAGCTCGCCGCTCATCTACTCCGGGCGTTTCATCAATGCCGCCGACGAGTCGCATGAGCGCAAGGTGGCTGTTCTGGGCAAGAAAATCGCTAACGAGATCTTTCCCGACACGCCCGACCCCGTGGGCATGAAGGTCGAGGTTAACGGCATCCCCTACTCCATCGTCGGCATTGCGGGCAATATAGGCAATGTATCCATAAACGGCCCGATGGATGAGAAAATCTTCCTTCCCTCGACCACCTTCCGCAAAGCCTTCGCAAGAGCGGACCGCGTGGATTTCATCACCTTTGTGGGCGCCGACGGCGTGCGGCTCCACGACCTGCTGCCCCGCATGCGCTCGCTGATCTTCCGACGCCACAATATCCATCCCGACGACGAGAGCGCAGCCTGGACCCTCGACATATCCGAACAGTTCGAGCAAATCGACATGGTATTTTCCGGAGTCAATCTCCTGGCGCTCTTCATCGGCGTGTCCACCTTGCTCGCGGGCATCATAGGCGTGGGAAATATAATGTGGGTAATCGTCAAGGAACGCACGCAGGAAATCGGCGTGCGCCGCGCCATAGGAGCAAAGCCACGCGATATCGTGGCACAGGTGCTCTGCGAAGGCATGATGCTTACGTTCATTGCCGGCACGGCGGGAATATGTTTCGCCGCCCTGGGGCTGGAAGTGGCCGGCGTGGCATTGAGCGACGGCCGTCCCGCCAACGTGCAGATGAGCCTCGGGCTGGCACTGGCGATTATGGCCACATTCGTGGTCCTCGGCACTCTCGCCGGGCTCATACCCGCCACAAAGGCCATGAAGATCAAACCCGTGGAAGCTCTCAACTCAAAATAAGCGCAACCATTTCAACCGAAAACAATATACAATCCGATATGAAGAAATTTTTCAAGATTCTGCTCCGCGTGCTGGTGGCACTGATATTCATCGGCACCTTCGTCTATCTCTACTTCAATTCCCGCGAGAAGGCCGAGGTCTTCGAGACGGTCGAGCCTCAGACCACCGATGTTGAACGCACGACAGTTCTCACAGGCAATATCGAACCGCGCGACGAAATCGAAATCAAGCCCCAGATCTCGGGAATCATCAGCGAGATTCTCGTCGAAGCCGGCGACCACGTGAACAACGGCGATGTCATCGCACGTATAAAAATCATCCCCGAGGAAACTCAGCTCTCGAGCGCGGAAAGCCGTGTGCGCTCGGCGGAGATAAATCTCGAAAAGGCACGGCTCACCTACGAGCGCACCAAGGCTCTCTACGAAAAGAAATTCGAGAGCCGCGAAAGATATGAGACGGACGAGGCTGCATTCCGCAACGCACAGGAGGACCTGATGCAGGCCCGCGATCAGCTCACAATCGTGCGCGACGGCGTGTCGGCGGCAAATGCCCAGGGCTCCAATACGCTGGTACGCTCCACCGTCACTGGCATCGTGCTGGACGTGCCTGTCAAAGTGGGCACATCGGTTATTCAGTCAAATACTTTCAACGACGGCACGACCATTGCCAAAGTGGCCGATATGACTGACCTGATTTTCAAAGGTAAAATCGACGAGACGGAAGTGGACCTCTTGCGCGAAGGAATGGACGTGCGCATATCCGTGGGTGCCATTGCCGGCAGCGATTTCCCGGCCCGCGTGGAAAAGATAGCCCCAATGGCCACGAACAACAACGGCACGAACACCTTCGAGGTCAAAGCCGCTCTATCAGGCGCCGATACGGAAAAACTCCGTGCGGGCTACAGCGCCAACGCAACCGTCATTCTCGAGCGAGCATCGCAGGCTCTGGTGATTCCCGAAAGCGTCATCGAGTATTCGGGCGACTCGGCCTTCGTATACATTCTCGAAAATGAATCAGGGCCGCAGAAATTCACAAAACAAGCTATAAGCACTGGCATTTCCGACGGCATAAATGTAGAGGTACGCGACAGCGACGCAATCGCAGGACGCAAGCTCCGTTCACGCAAAATCTGATTAATCGCTCACTAAGCCATGACAGCAAAATTTCTAAGCTTTCTTTGCCTCGCCGCATTCTCACTCGAGACCTCCGCTGAAACCTGGACGCTCGAGCAATGTGTGGATTATGCGCTCGAACACAATATCTCGGTGCGATCGGCACAGCTCCGAATTGCCGATGCCGAGAATTCCGTAACTGCCGCCAAAGATGCCTTTCTTCCTTCGCTGGACGCATCAGCCTCGCAAAGCTTCAACTTCGGTCGCGGCCTGACGGCGGAAAACACATATGCCAACCGAAACACGGGCAACTTCCAGTGGGGCGCCAACATGAGCCTACCTGTATTCCAGGGACTAAGCGAATACCGCCGTCTCAAGGCCGCCCGACTGTCCCTCAACCAGATGCTGCTCGAGCACGAAGCAGCAAAGGACGATGTGGTGCTGAACGTCATCACACAGTATCTCCAGGTGCTTTACTGCAAGGAAGTCGAACGCAGCGCCGCATCCCAGGCCGGATACTCGTCTTTCGAGGTGGAGCGCCAGAAGACACTGCTCGCCGAGGGACGTATTCCTGAAGCCGACCTATATGATGCCGAGGCACAGGCCGCACAGGACCGGCTGCAGCTCGTCGAGGCCCGCAACGACACACAGACAGCACTTGTGAATCTTGCCAACCTCCTGCTGTTGCGGCAGGCTCCGGACTTCGATGTGGCTCCACTGCCCGAAGGCGAGCCTCTGCTGCCCGGGCCGGATGCAGTCTTCGCCGAAGCGTCAGCAATAAACCACAGTCTGCTCAGTGCGCGCGAAGCAGTGCGTGTGGCAGATGCCAATATCAGCCTGGCCAAGAGCGGATATATACCCACAATCAGTTTCAATGCCGGAATAGGTTCGTCATACTATCGCCTAAGCGGTCTCGCCAACGAATCCTTCTCGCAGCAGATGCGCCACAACTATTCGACATACCTCGGATTCTCCCTCCGGGTGCCTCTTTTCGACGGCTTCTCTACACGCAACAACGTCCGTTCTGCCCGACTCAACCGCCTCTCGGCCGAGCTTCGGGTAGAGCAGGAGGAAAGTCAGCTCTACACGAATATCCAGCTGGCATACCGGCAGGCATCGGGCGCGCGCGAACGGTATCTCGCATCCACCGAAACCCTCGACAAGACAAGACTCTCCTTCGAAGCCACACGCGAGAAATATTCACTCGGCCGAGCAACCCCGCAGGACTTCGAGATTGCAAAGAACAATCTGTTCCGCACTGAAGTATCCCTTATCCAGGCAAGATACGAATATCTGGTGCGCTACCGGATACTTCAGTTCTATCGCACAAACCGCATATGACATTTGATTAGTTGCTCTCCCTCTCTCCTGTTTCGGGCCCCGTTTTTGTTCAAAAAACATCAACGGGGCCTGTTACATATCCATTACAAAAAGTGCACATTTTCAACAATTACAAACTGATGTAACAATTGTGTAACAATTTTTACACTCTATATATTATTTATTTTCAATGAT
The DNA here is from genome assembly GCA_964493495.1 of uncultured Bacteroides sp. Classification (GTDB taxonomy): domain Bacteria; phylum Bacteroidota; class Bacteroidia; order Bacteroidales; family Muribaculaceae; genus CAG-873. The sequence goes on along the minus strand of CAZBNM010000001.1, from coordinate 58,051 downwards.
TTATACATCAAGAAATATCAAATAAACACACTTAACATTCGTTAACATTAAAAACTTGCATATCGGCTGAATCGGGCGTAATTTTGAGCGTCGAACAACAAAAGACACCTCAAAAATTTAATCTTTAACTCCTCAAATACTTCAAAATTATGGCAAGCGCAAAATTCCAAAATAATCTGATGAGCCTTCAGTCGAATATGCTTAACTTCGCATATATGTTGACATCCAATCGCGATGATGCATACGATCTTCTTCAGGATACAACGCTAAAGGCCCTTGACAACGAATCCAAATACGAGGAGGGTACAAATCTTAAAGGATGGGTCTTTACCATCATGAGAAATCTCTTCATCAACAACTACCGTCGTGCATCCCGTGCCGCTACAGTAGTCGATACAACCGACAACCAATATCTTATTAATATATCCGCCGAATCCGCTCAGGAAACACCCGACGGCACCTACACCGCTAACGAAATCACCGACGCTATCAATGCCTTCTCCGATGAATACCGTATACCCTTCTCTATGCACGTGGCAGGCTACAAATACGAAGAAATCGCTGAAGAAATGAAGCTCCCGCTGGGCACTGTAAAGAGCCGTATCTTCTTCGCACGCAAGCGTCTCCAGGAGCGTTTCGCCGACTATCGCTAAAACACAAAAAACAATAACATCCGAGCATTTCATCCTTTTTCAATTGCCACTTCCCCCGGACTGCGCCCCTCGCAGCTCGGGGGAATTTTTTCCCCACCTTTTTCACCTTTTTCAAAGTTTATTTTGCATTTCGGAAAATAATAGCTACTTTTGCGATGTCATTCCGGAATGACAGACATACTGTTTTAAATAGAGGCGTTTTGCTTATCTTGCAGATGAAAACCTGAGAAATTTTCAAAACGAGCAAGAGATAACAGAGCGGTTCTCACGCTATAGCGTGGGCTACTGGTTCATATCTTTGCTCTAAGGTTTTCTCAGGACCGTCATCTGAAGATGTGGCATTATCAGTCCACGCTTCTGCATTTTTAGACCCGGTCTGTTGGGCTGAGAGACCAAGTTACAAAAACAGATGAAATCAATTAAGAAACTCTCCCTGTGGAGAATGATGGTTCTGTTCATGGTTGCTCTTACCGCATCCATGGCTATATCATCCTGCTCGAAGGACGATGATGATGATAACCCGGGCAGCTCCTCGTCAATCGTTGGAACATGGTATTTTGTAGATGATGACGGTGAGCTCGACTATGAAGACTGCTTTGTCTTCAAAAGCAACGGCGCATTCACCTGGTACGACGACATGGGCACCTACAAATTCAATGAAAAGACAAACACACTCGTTCTCTATTGGGAAGAATACGACGAAGAAGACCGCCTTTACGTTGAATTCCTCGGAAAGAACATGATCGAAATTGAAGACTTCGGCATCTACAAGAAAAAATAAAAAGCCTCTTGCTCTCACTTAGAGCAAACTCCCTACAATTCAGAACCGAAGGTATGCCTCGCAATGCCAAAACCATTGCAGGCATACCTTCTTCAATTTCGCATCTCCCCCATCAACGCATCACGTGTCAATACTGTTCAACGATAGAAACACATTGCCCATTTCACGCAGGGCCATTCAGTAATAAGAAATATGGCGCTCTTCTATCTCTGGCTTGGATTCCTCTCCGTTCTCATCAATTAAAGTAACAGTGCGTTTTAGCCAGTTGCCGGAATCATCGAAAGTGTAATCCTTAAAACACTTTTCTCCGGCGTATTGCGCCTCTTGAGAATCATCACCTATGACATAAAATTTTAATTGAGCTGTCAACCCATCGTCACCGACTTCCTTAACATACTTGGTGTTATAAACTAAATTATACTGAAACTCTTTTGCTACATTATTGATCCATGTTATATTGACAACAAACTTACTGAGAACAAAAGATTTAAACGTAATTGCAATCGGTTGTTCAAACTCATCCCGCTGAATCTCTTCTATCTTCTGAGTTTGCTTAAACGCAAATCCATCTTCCGTTTCAACAGAAAAAACAATATTCTCAAGAGAGCCATCTCTATTGAAATTGATACTCATATTGGACGTGTTACCATCCTCTTGCGAGATGTACTCAATACATGCGACATCACCCTTTGCATCAAAGATAAGAGCATCATTATATGTTTGCTGAGCATGTCCTGAAAGAACAAGAAAAAGGAATACTAAAATCGAGAGTAATCTATTCATATTTGGTATTATTTTTTGCAAATATACGGAGAACTTGCGAGTTATAAAAGGGAACTAAGCCGATTTTGTTTTCGAATATGACGCTTTTATTTTTCAGAGCTTTTGATTTGATTGTTCTTACTGTGGGTAGGATTAAGGGGCTTGCGACTACAAAATTACAGCCGGAAATACCCTTTCCGAGCAAATTTCGACGAGCGTCGGACTTTTTACAAATATTCAGAATTCGAATATAGGTGTATATCAGTTTTTTTACTATTTTTGCGACGAAAATCCTTATTACTCACTTCCATGAAACACTACAAATTCTTGCTTTTGGCATCAATGGCCTTGGCGGCCCTTGGTGTAAATGCCCAACAGGCTCTCTGGGGCGGTTCACAGATTCTCTCTCCCGAGATAAACCCCGACAACACAGTCACTTTCCGTCTACAGGCTCCCAAAGCCGTGCGCGTGCAGGTTACCGGCGACTTCCTGCCTACACAGAAAGTGCAGACCCCGTATGGCGAATTCGATGCCCCGGGCACTGCCGACCTTATCGAGAAAGACGGCGTATGGGAATACACAACTCCCGAACCCCTTGGCCCTGAACTCTACAGCTACACTCTTCTGGTTGACGGCCTCAAGATCAACGATCCCTCGAACGTTTACCGCATCCGCGACGTAAAATCCGTCACCGACGTATTCCTCATCCCCGGCGAACGCGCCGACCTCTACAACATCAATCAGGTACCACACGGCACAGTATCAAAAGTCTGGTATCACAGCCCCACACTCGACAAGGATCGCCGTCTCACGGTCTATACTCCCGCCGGATACGAGACAAGCGGGAAACGCTATCCCGTCTTCTACCTTCTACATGGCATGGGAGGCGATGAAAACGCTTGGACCGAACTTGGCCGGGCTGCCCAGATTCTCGACAACCTCATCGCACAAGGCAAAGCCGAACCGATGATAGTCGTGATGACCAATGGCAACGCCGACCTCGAGGCTGCTCCCGGCGAATCCAGCCTCGGATTTGCCCAACCCTCAATGGATCTTCCCAAGACTATGGAAGGCAGTTTTGAAACTCACTTCCCGGAAGTTGTCAACTTCGTCGACAAGAACTACCGCACCATCAAATCCAAGAAAGCACGTGCCATCGCAGGCCTTTCGATGGGTGGCTTCCATTCGCTCCACATATCGAAGCAGTATCCCGACATGTTCGACTACATCGGTCTCTTCTCGGCAGCCATCCTTCCCCGCGAAGGCTCCACATCGCCCATCTACGATAATCTTGAAGGGAAACTCGCAACCCAGTTCCGGAAGAATCCCGCACTCTACTGGATTGCAATAGGCGACAAGGACTTCCTCTATCAGGCCAACGTAGACTACCGCAAGATGCTTGACGACAAGGGCTACAAATATGAATACTACGAAAGTCCCGACGGACACATCTGGAAAAACTGGCGTATATATCTTACCGAATTTGCCCCCAAGCTTTTCAAAAAATAATACCGGACCATGAAAAAACTAATCCTTTGCACAGCCGTCAGCGGCCTAATTCTATCCGGCTGCGGCGACAAGACCCCTAAACTCGGCAAAGACCCCATCGACGATGTCATTGCCGCTATGACCCTCGAGGAAAAAGCTCATCTGGTAATCGGCACAGGTATGCCCGGATTCACCAAGGGCGATAGCGCTGTAATCGGCGAAACTCACAGCATCGTTCCAGGCGCTGCCGGCACCACCTATCCCATCGAACGCCTGGGCATTCCCGCAATCGTACTGGCAGACGGTCCCGCAGGGCTGCGCATCAGTCCCACTCGCGACGGCGACTCCTCCACATACTACTGCACACATTTCCCCATCGGCACACTTCTCGCCTGCACATGGGATACTACGCTCGTTTCGAAAGTCGGAGCTGCCATCGGCGATGAAGTCCTTCAATACGGTGTCGACGTGCTCCTCGCACCTGCCATGAACATACATCGCAACCCTCTGTGCGGCCGAAACTTCGAATACTATTCCGAGGATCCGCTCGTGGCCGGACGCATCGCAGGCGCATACGTCCGTGGTGTGCAGAGCAAAGGCGTAGGCACATCCGTGAAGCACCTTGCCGTAAACAATCAGGAGACCAACCGTATGGGCAACGACGCACAGGTCAGCCCGCGTGCGCTCCGCGAAATCTACCTCAAGGGATTCCAGACTGTTGTCGAGGAAAGCGACCCCTGGACCATCATGAGCTCCTATAACCGCGTTAACGGAACATACACATCCGAAAGCGAGGAACTGCTTCAGACACTCCTGCGCGACGAATGGGGCTATAATGGCACCGTAATGACCGACTGGTTCGGAGGCTCCGACGCAGTTGCACAGATGAAGGCCGGCAACGACATGCTGCAGCCCGGCATCCCTGCACAGTATGAAGCAATTGTGGCCGGTGTAAAAGACGGCACACTCGATGAGGCCCTGCTCGATCGCAATGTGCGCCGTATTCTCGAGCTTATCATGCGCACACCGCGCTTCAAGGGATATGTTGCCGACAACAACCCCAACCTGGAAGAGCATGCCAAGGTCACCCGTAAATGCGCCGCCGACGGCATGGTTCTTCTCAAAAACGATGCTGCTACACTACCGCTCCCCAAAGACAGCAAGAAGGTGGCGCTCTACGGCACAACTTCCTACGACTGGATAGCCGGTGGCACCGGTAGCGGCAACGTGAACCGCGCATATACCGTCTCTCTCCTCGACGGCCTTAAGAACGCAGGTCTCGAACTCGTCGATCCCACCCTGGAAGAGAAATACAACGCCCACATCAAGGCCGAAAAAGACCGCTACCTGGCAAATGGCAATCAGATGACACCTTTTATCGCCGCTCCTCCCGTTGAAGAAATCAACTTCAGTGCAGCCGAGCTCAACTCTCACGCTACTGACGCCGATGTAGCCATCATCACCATCGGACGAAACTCCGGCGAATTCATCGACCGCACGACCTCCGACTTCTCACTTTCCCCGGCAAACAAAAAGCTTATCAGCGACGTCACCAAGGCATTCCACGCAAAAGGAAAGAAAGTGGTTGTGATAATGAACGTGGGCGGCGTGATCGAGACAGCCTCGTGGAAGCAGCTTCCCGATGCAATCCTCTGCGCATGGCAGGGCGGTCAGGAAGGAGGCAACTCTGTGGCCGATGTCCTGACAGGCGTCAGCTACCCGTCGGGCAAGCTCACCATGACCTTCCCCAACGCTCTGGCCGACCATGCCTCAACCGCCAACTTCCCGCTGGATTTTGAGCCCGAAATTCGACTTGGCGGCAACAATGACTACGAGAAAAAACCCGTGCGCAACTACCACTTCACGCCCTATGAGGAGGATGTCTATGTTGGCTACCGCTACTTCGACACTTTCGATAAAGGGGTAAGCTATCCCTTCGGCTACGGCCTATCGTACACGGATTTTGAATATGGGCAGCCAACCGTAACCGAGAAGGACGGCAAGTACACCGTAAGCCTTCCGATCAAGAACATCGGTAAGCATGCTGGTCGCGAGGTGGTCCAGCTATATGCGTCTGCTCCTGATGCCAAGGCCAACAACAAGCCGGAAAAAGAACTGAAAGCCTTTGCAAAAACCGCAGAACTACAGCCCGGCGAGACGGAAACCGTCACCATGACTTTCGATGGCAAAAATCTTGCATCCTTCAACGAGGAAATTTCGGAATGGATTGTAGCCCCCGGCACATATCAGCTGCTGGTAGGCGCCTCCAGCAGAGACATCCGTCACAAACTGAACCTGGACGTTGAAGAAAGCCACACACCCGTCCACCGCCTCTTCACCCCAAAATCAGACATTTCCGCCCTCAAACGCTAAAACGCCTATTGAGGTAACATAACATCGGCGCCCGGAAGCCGGAGGCTATCGGGCGCCGATGTTGTGATTATTCTCTTCGGGTTAGTTGGAGGAGGTATTCGGGAGGGTGTCTTCGGGCGTAAGCGGGGTATAAGGTCCGTCCTTTACTTCGAAAATGGCGGAAGGCTCTATGACTTCTATACCATGCCACTGTCCGGCGGGAATATGCACGCCGTAGTTTCCTTTCGACGGGTCAAGGAGAAAACGGTGGACTTCCGTACCGTCTTCATCGTAAAACATCACGTACATTTTCCCTCGGAGCAATATATAGCTCTCGGCGGTATGACGATGCCGATGAACGGGAAGCTGCGTACCGGGAAGAAGCATATTGATAAGACGCTGAGCCTTAGCGTCGAGACTCTCGTGAAGATTGTAGTTCATACGAAGGCGAGGGCTCTCCTCTGCCCTGACGGCTACTTCGTCCAATAATTTATTATCAATTATCATTGTTTTAAAGCTTGGATTGGAGATATTCAGCGTGTAAATGATAGTTTCTTTTCATAAACAGAAGGTATGCGGCACCCAACACGACAATTACTCCTGCAAGGTAGATATAGTGGTTGATTGGCAACCATATGAGTCCGGCCGAAACGGCAAGCTGGAGAGCCATGTAAAAAAGAGAGACACGTACGTGCGGAATCTTCAATTCGTTTGCCATCAGCTGATATGCATGCTTGCGATGCGCTTCGCCGAGATTCTCATGCAACTGAATACGATGACATATAGTGAGTATTGCGTCAGCTCCGTAAACCGCAAGGAAAACAATATACGAAAAGTCTTTCATTTGCAGCATCAGAAGGCCTAAGGGAAAAAGCAATATGAATGCAATTGATATCGAACCTACATCACCTGCAAAACATTTTGCCTTCCTACGGAAATTGAAAAGGCAGAAGATCAGGAGGCTAAGCCCGGTCACATACAGATAAGGCATTGATATAAAACCATACCTGTAATTAAGATATATTAGTGGGAGCAGCACGGCAATGGAATAGCCTCCGGTGATCCCATTAATGCCGTCCATGAAATTATATGCGTTGATTATCCCTACACTCACAATCAGAGCAATAATCACTATCCACCAATCCTGAATGTTGAGAATGCCAAGCTGGTAGAACATAAGTCCCATGGCTATGAACTGCACTATCAGCCGAGCACTATCGGGCAGTGATCTTATATCATCGACAAAACTTACCAGGCCAACCATGGTTAGACCGAGAATGAACCATGAGTATTGCCATCCGAACAAGGCGCAGAATAGCCAGGCTCCAAACAGGAAGATAATACCGCCGCCTCGCAATACAATGGTTTTATGCGAGCTTCGCAAATTGGGTTTATCAATAATGTTGAAATGGTCGGCTACCCGAAAATACAGGAGCTCGGCCGCAAACAAAATTATGGCAATGATAAGGTATATCATAGATTATCCTGAGTCCTATTGCTTCTTTTCTTCCTGAAAACTTTTAATCGTGTATCTCAGACCCTCGCGTGCATCCACCGGCATAGAACTGATGCCCAAAGCTTTTTTAAGCTTGTTGTTCGAAACCACGTAATTCTCCGTAAGCTTCGTAAGGCGGAAGGAATTGAGCGGTAAATGCAGGACATCGCCGGACTTGGCTGCAAGCTCGATCATCTTTCGGCTTACTGACCAGATCCTCGCCTTCTTGTTCATGGCGGAACACATCACTTCAATAAGCTCGTTGGTTGAGAGGGCATCATCGTCTGCCATATTGTAGATTCCACTTTCCACTGGCGTATCAAGGAGCTTTCCAATCACGAATGTTAGATTATCAACGGATGTAAACGATCTGCGGTTCTCAAATGCGCCCAGCGGCCATGGAATACCTTTTGAAATCACGCCATAGAGTAGATTGAGGTTCCCTTTATTTCCGGGTCCATGGATCATACACGGACGCAAAATAATTACATCCCGATCCAAGTAGCTCTCCGGCAATTCTGCAAGCTGCTTCTGTATATATTGCTCGGCTTTGACCTTACTTTCTCCATACGGACCCACAGGACAAGGAACCACATCTTCTGTGAGAACGTCACCGGGAACTTTGTCTACGGCCGCCTTAACGGAACTGAAGAAGATGAACTTGCGGATGGCCGGATGTATGGAAAAGTAATCGAAAATCTTACGAGTGAGATCGGTATTGACTTTAAAATACACTTCTGCCCCGGCTTTATTCTTAGTATCATGAGCTTTCCCGGCAAGATGGATAATTGCATCCACATCGGGAATTAAACCTTTGTCTAAATCATCCCATGAGAAAGTTTTGATTACACCTTTTTTTTCGGGTGTGACAATATCAAGACCGTAAATCTCATGCCGGTCGCCTAACGCCCGGACGATATTAGACCCCACAAATCCATGAACACCGCTAATAAGTATTTTCATATCAAACTATCAATTTCAAAGTAAGATTTGCATAATTCTCCATGCATCAACGATTATTGTACATATCATCGTAGTACGTCTGATAAGCTCCGGACGTAATATGTTCCATCCACTCAGGATTGTCGAGATACCATTGCACGGTTTTCTCTATCCCTTCCTCAAACTGAAGAGTGGGCTCCCAACCAAGCTCTTTCTGAAGCTTTCTGGAGTCTATCGCATATCTCATATCGTGTCCGGCACGATCAGTGACATAAGTAATCAAATCATCCGAATGACCCTCCGGATTTCCAATAAGGCGGTCAACCGTCTTGATTATCACTTTGATAAGATCAATATTTTTCCATTCATTAAAGCCACCGATATTATAAGTCTCAGCAATCTTGCCTTCATGGAAAATTAGGTCAATCGCTCTTGCATGGTCCTCAACAAACAGCCAATCGCGGACATTCTCGCCCTTCCCGTATACAGGGAGTGGTTTCCGATGGAGTATATTATTTATAAACAGAGGAATAAGTTTCTCCGGGAACTGATACGGGCCATAGTTGTTCGAGCAGTTAGTAACAATCGTAGGCATGCCGTATGTATCATGATAAGCTCGAACGAAATGATCGCTCGAAGCTTTGGATGCGGAATATGGCGAATGAGGTGCATATTTGGAAGTCTCAACGAAGAACTCTGTTCCATAAGCCATATCGTCTTCGCTGGAAGCCTTGGTCGTGAAAGGAGCACTCACGCCTTCCGGATGAGTCAGCATCAGAGACCCATAAACCTCGTCCGTAGAAATATGATAGAACAGCTTTGAATCGTATTTTTCGGGGAGTGATTCCCAATACTCTTTAGCTGCCTGAAGGAGCGAAAGCGTTCCCATTACGTTAGTCCGGGCAAAAGTAAAGGGGTCCTTTATCGAACGATCCACATGACTTTCTGCGGCAAGATGAATAATTCCATCTATCGAATATTCCCGAATGATACGGCGCATTTCCTCCAGATCTGTTATGTCTGCCTTTACGAAGGTGTAATTCTCCCGTCCTTCAACATCTTTTAAGTTCGCCAGATTTCCTGCATAAGTCAGCTTGTCCAGATTTACTATGCGGTAATCAGGATACTTATTTACAAACAGGCGCACGACATGACTTCCTATGAAACCCGCGCCACCGGTGATTAATATATTACGCTTCATTTTTCCAAAAGATTATATATGCTTTTTTCAGTGACTTCTACGAGAATTCATCCCGAAAAGATAAAATGCCATCATTTTGACTTCTTCCCGATCAATCAAATACCATTATTGCAACAATTAATTAAAAGGGGATACAAAATCATTAAAAAGCGGATGATTTGTATCCTTTTGTGACAGAATCGCTTCCTTGAGGTTAATACGCCAATCTATACCCAAAGAATCATCCAAAATTGAAATTCCGCCTTCTGCCGTGGGCTCGTAGAAATTATCGCACTTATACTGGAATATTGCCTCCGGGGATAATACAGCAAACCCATGTGCAAATCCCCTAGGGATGAATACTTGCAAATGATTCGATTCAGAAAGCTCCACGGCTACATGCTTTCCATATGTTGGTGAGCCGCTCCGAATGTCGACTGCCACATCGAGTACACGACCTTTTACACATCTTACAAGCTTTGCCTGCGAAAACGGAGGCTTCTGAAAATGCAGCCCTCTTACTACTCCAAACGTAGACATGGATTCGTTGTCCTGTACAAACTCGACAGGCCCGACTGTTTCCTCAAACTCCTTTCTGTTATATGACTCGAAGAAATATCCCCGCGAGTCTTTGAACACCTTAGGTTCAATTATGAAAAGTCCCTCGATTTCTGTTTTAAGAATGTTCATGGGCTATAACTATTCGTCAATATAACCTTTGGACATGTCAAGATTTTCCGCAAGCTTGTCGAGATACTGCCCATATTGATTCTTGAGCATCGGAGCTGCTACTTCTTTCAGCTTCTCCTTTGTGATCCATCCATGTCGATATGCAATCCCTTCAAGACAACCGATCTTAAGGCCTTGTCGTTTCTCCAACACCTCAACATAAATCGAGGCTTCGGCAAGCGAATCATGAGTGCCCGTATCAAGCCATGCGAAACCACGGGGGAGTGTCTTGACCATAAGCTCACCATCCTTGAGGAATTCCTGATTGACCGTGGTTATCTCAAGTTCACCACGTGCTGAAGGCTTAATATATCCTGCTACGTCAACAACCTTATTCGGATAAAAGTATAGACCAACTACAGCATAATTGCTCTTGGGGTTCTGAGGCTTCTCTTCAATTGAAATACATACGCCTTCATTATCAAATTCAGCGACGCCATATCGTTCGGGGTCGCTTACCCAATATCCGAATACTGTAGCTTTTGATTTCTCCTCGGCGGTTCTTACAGCCTCATTCAACATGCTGGAGAAACCGGCTCCATGGAAAATATTATCACCCAAAACAAGACATACGGAGTCATTCCCGATAAACTCCTTTCCTATGATAAAGGCCTGTGCGAGACCGTCCGGCGAAGGCTGCTCGGCATACGAAAGTTTGATACCATAATCGGAACCATCGCCCAAGAGCCGTTTGAATCCGGGGAGATCTGTGGGCGTTGAGATGATTAGAATATCACGAATGCCGGCGAGCATAAGCGTGGAAATCGGGTAATATACCATGGGTTTGTCATAGACAGGCAGTAACTGCTTACTCACACCCTTGGTGATTGGATACAATCGCGTTCCGGACCCGCCGGCCAAAACAATTCCTTTCATTCGATTTCGATTATTATATTGATTGCAGCAATTTGCAATATTGCTGTGTGACGACTTCTTTTGAGTATCGCTCTTCAATTTCGGTTCTTCCAGCCAAGCCCATTCTTTTGAGCTCATCGGGTGAAACCGTATTAAGCCATAGGGCTATTTCCTCAGCTTTCGCTCGAGGTTCAGCCTTTGTTATAATTTTCGCGCATCCGAGTCCAGCCAGGAAATCAACAAGCGGAGTATTCTCGGGGGAACAAATGAGCATGGGCTTCTCACTCGCCATTATCGTATATACCTTAGATGGGAAGCCTTGGGCAGCGATTTCCGGCTCCATAAATATATATTGGATATCAGAAAATGCAATAATACGAGGCATCATCTCGCGAGGCTGATAGGGAAGAATCCGGATATTCCGGAGGTTGCGCTCACGGACTTGTTCTTCGAGCCAATGCTTCATCATCCCTTCACCTATCACATAATAGTCGATCTTGCGATCGGCAGTAAGCGAAGCAAGTTCAAGAAGCGTTTCCCAATCCTGAGCCATCCCAATATTACCGGCATACACAAGCTTTAAATGATCATTCTCTATAAAAAGGCTCGTATCAGGACTGCTTCGATCTTCAAGAGGTCGATAGAGCTCGGTGTCTACAAAATTAGGAATAATATGAAGTGTGCCCGGATTCTTAAACCGGTCAACGATCGTGTCATGGAAAATTCTGTCTATTGTCGTCACGGCAGCTGAGCGCGAATAAATGTATCGCTCCATACGGCTCAATATGCTATATACCGGCCCGGACTTCTTGCCAAGTATATCAGGATATACTTCCTGAACGTTATAAACGACCTTTGAGCCTTTCAACTTTCCAATCCACACATTTAGAAGTCCAATCGTCAATGGAGGCGAAGGTGAGAGAATAATATCTCTCTTGCCCATACATATTGCCGTAACAAACGAAACAATATGCCAATATGCAAAACCGAAAAGACGGAGGAGCGTAGACTGGAATTTCTTCTGTGGAATATGATATACCTTTATTCCTTCAAAATCGCTTTGCTTAATCAGGCCCCATACTTTCCACTTCAGAGGTTGTCCTTTCATTTGTTCGGGCACCTTGTTGTAGTGCGGAGTCGTTGTAAGCACCGTCACCTCGAACCCGTTTTCCTTAAGGGCTCTTGCAATATCGCCATAAAGGTATGCCGTCGACACACCATCCGGATTAAATACTAAACTATGGATCAGTATCCTTTTTTTCTTCATTGCATCAGACGTCCTTCCTCCAGACCATCTTATTTACGACGGTTACATAGGACTGGATGATCTTAACCACAATATTGGACACATTCTCTCCGACGTACACATCAACCGGAGTCCCGTCATCATGATTCCGATTCATCGCAATTGCTGTTTCAACCGCCTGGATAAGCGATCTCTCGTCAATTCCGGCGAGGATGAATCCTGCATTGTCTAGCGACTCGGGTCGTTCGGTTGACGTACGGATACATATCGCCGGAAACGGGTGCCCAACAGATGTAAAAAATGAAGATTCCTCAGGAAGCGTACCTGAGTCCGAAATCACAGCCGCAGCATTCATCTGAAGACAGTTGTAGTCATGGAAGCCAAGGGGCTCATGCTGAATTACACGAGAATCAAGTTTGAATCCCGACTGCTCCAGACGCTTTCTGCTCCGAGGATGACAGCTATATAGAATTGGCATATCATATTTCTCAGCAATAGCATTTATTGCATTGAACAGACTGAGGAAGTTCTTCTCTGTGTCGATATTTTCTTCCCGATGTGCCGACAACAGTATGTATTTACCTTTTTCAAGCCCGAGACGCTTGTGGATATCACTTGCCTCAATGTCCCTTAAGTTCGCATGCAGTACTTCAGCCATAGGCGAACCTATAACATAAGTACGTTCTTTTGGCAGTCCACAATCTGCCAGATAACGACGGGCATGCTCGGAGTAACAGAGATTTACATCCGAAATTATATCAACAATCCTGCGATTAGTCTCTTCGGGCAAACACTCGTCTTTGCAGCGATTGCCGGCTTCCATATGGAAGATCGGAATATGAAGTCGCTTGGCTGCTATGGCGCTGAGACATGAGTTCGTATCACCGAGAATCAATAAAGCATCCGGCTTGATATCAACCATCAGCTTATAGGAACAATTGATAATATTGCCCACGGTAGCACCAAGGTCATCTCCAACAGCATCCATATAGACCTCGGGATCGTCCAGCTTCAAATCCCGGAAGAACACCCCGTTGAGATTATAGTCATAATTCTGGCCTGTATGAGCCAGTATCACATCGAAATACTTACGACACTTATTGATCGTAGCCGCAAGTCGGATAATCTCAGGTCGAGTGCCGACTATTATGAGTAGCTTAAGCTTGCCATTGTCGGCAAAATGAATGTCTTTATAATCGGTTTTCATTTTTCAACAGGATCAAAATATGTATCAGGATGGGATGAGACATCGTTTTTCTTCAGGAAGGTATGAATTGTATGTAGCCAGAAGCCTTTTTTCGAAGCTATAATCCGGAAAAATTAAAACAGCTTTATTGGTAGAGCTTGATGCAAATCTATGGAGTAAGTCTACCACTTTGCCTAATGTTACATGGAACGTACGAGGGACAGCACAATACCGTCCTGACGGAGTCATCTCAGCAACAAGTCCATCAAACTCACAATGATGCTCCTTTCCTTCCAATGCCAGTATCATTTCATCAATAAGATCATCGATATAAAGCAACTCCAACTCCACGGAAGGATCATTTACTTGAATCGGAAGATCATTGGCAATGTTGTTACAGAATGTTGCAACAGCGGAATTATAGTTAGGTCGACACCATTTGCCAAATAAGTTTGGAAAACGGTAAACCAGCACCTTCGAGCCGGTCTCTTTGGCATAATCAAAGAATAATTCTTCGCCTGCTTTTTTGCTTTCGCCGTATGGATGTCCGGCGTACCGTCCAATCAGCGTAGCCTGAATTGAACTTGAAAGCATTACCGGGCAGCGATTGCCGTATTTCCTGAGTGTATCCAATAATGTCGAAGCAAAGCCAAAATTCCCTTTTTTGAAATCTTCAGGATTCTCAGGACGGTTTACACCTGCCAGATTGAACACGAAATCAGCTTCACGGCAATATCGTTCGAGTTCTTCTGGTGTCGAATCTATATCGTATTCGAAAACTTCTTCAACCTTAACCGGACAATTCCTGACCTTTCCGTCTCTTATATTATTGAGACGCGCGCACAAGTTTTTGCCAACGAAACCTTTGGCTCCGGTAACGAGGATCTTCATTATTGAACGAAATTACCTTCTCCGCTAAGCTCCTTACGGATATAGTCGAGAGCAGCTATTTTTGCCTTGGTTTCTTCGACGTTGAGCTGGCGCGTGTTGTTGGAATTGAATTCGGTAAGAGTGTTGCGTGTCTCATCGCCTTCTTTGAAATATTTGTCGTAATTTAGGCCACGATTATCAGCCGGAACGCGATAGAAATTTCCAAGGTCTTCCGCTTTGGCACACTCCTCATTCGTCAATAAAGTCTCATACATCTTTTCTCCATGACGAATACCGATAACCTTGATTGCCTCCTTGTCGCCTCCGAAAAGCTCACATACTGCTAACGCTTGTGTGCCGATCGTACATGCCGGAGCTTTCTGAACAAGAATATCACCGTTCTGACCATGCTCGAAGGCAAAAAGAACGAGATCGACTGCCTCATCAAGACTCATAATGAAGCGTGTCATCGAGGGTTCGGTAAGCGTGATCGGGTTACCGCTGCGTATCTGTTCTATCCACAACGGAATTACGGAACCTCGAGAACACATAACGTTGCCATAGCGGGTACAACAAATCTTTGTCTTACCTGAATAACGGCTTTTGGCCACAGCAACCTTCTCTTCTATAGCCTTTGTTATCCCCATTGCATTAATTGGATATGCTGCCTTATCCGTAGACAGACATATCACAGCTTCTACACCCGCTTCGACAGCTGCCGTGAGAACATTGTCCGTACCGATAACATTCGTTTTTACGGCCTCCATCGGGAAGAATTCACAGGACGGCACCTGCTTTAAAGCTGCAGCATGGAAAATATAATCCACACCGGGCATGGCATTCTTACATGACTGCAAATCTCTTACGTCGCCGATGTAGAACTTAATCTTATGGGCGACTTCGGGATACCTCACCTGATACTCATGGCGCATATCATCCTGCTTTTTCTCATCGCGACTGAAGATTCGGATCTCCTTTATATCCGTATCCAAAAAACGACGAAGCACTGCGTTTCCAAACGATCCGGTACCACCTGTGATCAGTAGGGTCTTATCTTTGAATATTGACATCTTTAAGTATTTATTGTGATAAAAGGAGGTCTTACGCTCCTAAATCTATATTATATTTTGTTTTAAAATAATCTACGACTTGTGCTCTGGATGGGGCGTCGCCTAATTCGCGCTTCATTTCCAATAGCTTCGCATCTATAAGGAAGCGATACCAATAGGCCTGGAGAGTAGCCCACGTAAGCCCGGCCTTTCCGTCAAGGAAGCCACCGAGAAAGAAATACCGAACAGAAAAATACATGCTTGCTCTAAAAAATGGAGGTAACCGATAATACATACCTTTTTTCTGATTACGTCCCTTGAGTGAGTCATCATCAGCACCGATACCGTACATTCGCATAGCTTCAACAGCAAGTTCCCGGTTCGAATAATTATTATGCTTTTGCGTCCACCAAGCAAGAGAGTTCAGATTATGGTCGACAAAACGGCTCTTGAATGTTACAGATTTCCCTTCGGTAATGACAATCTGTTCATCCATCCACCGCTGTTCTATATAAGCCTTCCCATTACGCCATATTCGTAGAAGCTTCGGAGGATGTATACGTCCATGTCGCATATTTCGTCCTAAAAAAAATACATCTCTCGATAAGTAAACGCCTTTTACTTCCGAGGGAAGTTTAGGTAGTTCGGTTTCAATTTCCTTGATAAGTTCATCGGTCAGATACTCATCCGCATCCAATCTCATTACCCATTCAGTAGCAATCTTAAGATTATCCAATGCCCATTGCATCTGCTGTGCCTGATTGACATAATCATGCTCAATAACCGAAGCGCCGGCTTTACGAGCAATTTCCTGAGTCCCGTCTGTAGAATGACTATCTACAACATAAATCTTATCGGCAATACGACTTACATTTTCAATGCATCTTCTTATATGCAATTTCTCATTGAACGTAAGTATAATAACTGTAAGGCTCTGCATATAGATTTTTACTTTATCAGGAAGTCAATGAACTCATTGACGGTATCGTGAATCAATAATGAGGTAGGATTATACTGGGACGCTTCGTAAGATAGTATTGCATCTACAATCGAATCTGAATTACAAGGCTCAAAAACGCACGAAGGCTTACAAATCGCATGCATATATGGTAAATCAGCCCCAATGACGTCGCATCCTGCTTCAATACCCTCTACAATTCCCAGGCCTAAACTCTCATTAAGCGAGGGATATACAACTGCTTTTGATAAATTATATATTTCTACAACTTCACTAAAAGGAACTTTCCCGTGGTTAACGATCCTTGCGCCCTTTGCATGTGCATCTCGAATCATTGGAGAAATAGAACATTCGGATACTGTCAGGTGCAGCTTCGGGGTTACACCTTGCCGTGCAAGTTTTATCCAAGCATCAACAAGATATTCATGTCCCTTGGCACTTGTATGATCGCCAATAAAACAATAATCTCTTCGTCCATCCTTATTCGTGCGTTTCATCCCGGCAGGGATATAATAAAACGGAAATTTATGAATAGGCTGATTTTTCTTTGAAAGATTATCTCTAACCAATTGCGCGGTATTTGAAGTCTGAACTATCCAAGCATCCGTGTTGGGTGCAAAATGACGGATATAATGCTTTTTTAAAGCACTCTTTATCTTAGCTTTAAACGAATAATCACGGGGAATCTTAAGCAAGCTTACATTATGGATATAAGTATAAACAGGAACAGGCAATTTCACTAAGGGCGGAATATTGCCAAAGCAAAGAACCTTCGAAAAACTGTCGCGATTCTCCTTGTAAAACTTACGTCTTGAATTCGAATCAGCCGACAGAACTTTTAGATGTGTTATCTTACTTTCATCCGTAAGTCGCGGACAACGAGAGTCTTTTAGTAGATAGAAATCTATGTTTCGTCTCACCAAAGCAGACACAAGATGATTCAAAATCATCAAGCCGCCTCCCATGCAAATATGGAGTGCATCTATCAGAATAGGCTTCATCCCGCTTTGCATTGGAGCTTTATATATCTGTTCTTTAATAAATCATTAGCGCCACGAAGAATCATCCTGACCTCGAAAGGACTTGCGTATTGAACGAGGTTTCGTGACAGCAATCCGTAGGGAGCCGAACTGTAATTTCCGGGTACACAGCTATAAATCTTCGTATAGCCCGCCTCCCTAATCTTATTAACTATGTCAGGCGTAAAAAAGCCTAAGGGCATGCACAAAGAATCTACATCTTTCTCCAATATTTTAGATAATTCGGTTTTCGATTCTTCGAGTTCATGACGGAGTTCCTGTTCAGGTACATCCGTTAAAGGCCGATGTGTCCATGTGTGGGACTGGAAGATGAATCCATGCTGCTGCAGCTCCTTTATCTCATCGAAAGTCAGCATTCCTAAATCAGTACGTCCAACATACTCAACAGGTAAAAAAATGGTTGGACAAATACCCTGATTATAGAAATATTCCCGACACTCCCAGATACCCCGAAAACCATCGTCAAACATTATTACTACCTGTCCCTTAGGTTCTGTTATTTCCGGAACGATCTCGTAGCCTTCCTGACGAATTACATCAATATGCCTGGCAAACATATCAATATGAGTGCCCATTCGTATGTCTGCATCAAGTGCCTTATAATTATCCGTACGATACACATCGTGATAGTACAGAATCTTACTTCCACGATTCGACTTGACTACAGAACCAAGCCAGAGCAATCCGTTTTTTATTATCTTCTTAATAGCCATTTATTACTTCAGGCTTCCTGAATAAACTTTAAAAGGCACTCTCTATAGAAGTCATAGTTCCAATGGTTTTGCATCAGGTCTACAGCATTATGTGAACACCACTGATAGAACTCTTTATCAGAAACCATTCTTTTCATTTTATCTGCCAGATCATCCTTGTCGTCGAACTTGAACACCAAACCGGTTTCAGGTTTCTCAACCAAATCATATGCAGCTCCAACCTGATCGCTTACAATTACCGGCAACCCAGCGGAAAGCGCCTCATTCACAACCAACCCCCATGGTTCAAACGATGACGGAAGAATCAATGCATCTGCCCCATGATACTCCGCGATAAGTTCATCGTCATACTTTGGACCTGCAAAAATTATATTTTTATTCTCACCGTACTTATCCTTATAAGCACCAAGCATATCACCACCTCCTACTATTTTTAATTCAACATTACTTTTTTCTCCGACTGCCTCAATGAAAGACTCTATCATTTGAGGAATGTTTTTAACCTCAACAATCCTACCTATATATAGAAACCGAAAGCCATCTGATTTATTACAGTACTTGGATATAAATCTCTTATTATCCACCATCATAGGCATTAGAAAAATTCTTTCCGGCGACATTCCATAATACGAGAATAATTCCCTATGTGATTTAGTTCCCCCTGCCAATCCATATACATGTCGGTTCCGAAAAATAGTACCAAGATACGCTTTTTTAAGAAATCTCTTGATTCGGCTTTCAGGAATATTCAAGGGAGTATCCGAATCAAGACCAATTGATTTTTTATAAAACAAATTAAGAACGAAAAGCCATCGGAATACTTTTCCGGTATATCCATTCATAATCACAATATCATTCTCTGAAAGTATTGTTTTTAGAGTCTTCAATAATCCAACCAGAGATAAACCGTCAAGAACAGTGTCTGTTTGATAGGAATTGGTTTTCGCTTCTGAAAATGAATGAATATACGAATAAGTAATTCCCATCTTATCGTATACTGCGCGATTTCGGTCTACAGTATACGAAGCTGGCTCGTGTAAAATAGCGTGCACGCGTCTCATCTCCCCAAAAAGGATTTAATAACCGGCTTTAAATAATGAAAACCAACCGAAGCCATATTTCTAAGATGCCCCCATCTCGTTTTTGAAATCCTCACTGAAAACAATGCTTTTACATCAGGATGGAATTTAATAATCTTGAATGCATATATACCTCGAGCAAAATTAAGGATACCATTCTCGTGAGTGGAATAAATATACTTGATTAACTCTATGTAGATGGCTGAACTCCAGAATGTGTCTCGGTACAATAAAATCCAGGAAATATATTCATTCTTATTTTGGTCTATAAACAGCAAATTACTAACAACAGGTCTATCATTATCATATATAGTAGCGATGCTTAATGTCCCATATTCATATAGATCTTTCCAAAAGGATAACATCTCTTCGGAGAAATACTCATTTGACCTACTTCCCGACTCAACCATTACATTTATGAGTGATATAATATCTTTCTGAGGATATTCATCGCCTGTTTTTTTGTTATGAATCTTAAGAACACATCCTTCCGGAATCCTTTTTTGCTCTTTCTTTAAAACGTTCTTCTGATGAGAACTCATATAATTCAGAGAACTCCAGAAATCACGGTCGCCCTTACTTCTTTGTATTTCAATATCTGAGTAGTAGTTGATATCGCTTGCTATCAAATACCTGAATTTTGCCTTCAAAGTGGATATTATCGGATTAGAAACCGAAATATTGTCCCAAACTATACGCTTGATATTATTATTGTCACTTATGTATTCACAAAACTCCTTATACAAATTATAATGCGATTGCCCCTCAAGAATTAACGGTGCACAGAAATCTGTGTGACGATAGTTTATGTATCTTAATATGCCATTATTTAAATATAATGGAAATATTGCAACGCAACGCTTTAACTGTGCGTTATGTATCGTAATAATTAAAAGTTTATCCGAGAATAAACTACTATTCTTAACGGATGAATAGACATATCCAAACTCCTGAAATGGAGTTGTGTCATTTGACTCATTATATAGTCGAATCCATTCATTTTCGAATTCACGCAATTTGTCTATTGAGTCAATAACTTTAATCATATCTGCAAGCCTGTAAATTATACTTATTTGAATATATATTCGAACTAATCATTGCCAGTGAAACAAAAAACAGATTTGTCACATATTCATGGGCTCCAACAAATAATGATTCAAAATTTGCATTTATCAATAAACAGAAGTATATTGCAAAGAATAAACTAGCCTCTTGTCTAGGCTTTCCATAAACATATTTTATACACTTAAGCATTGGAACAATAATTATTAAAAAAAAGACTATGGAACATGGATACCCCATTTGCTCAGTGATTTGAAGATACCCATTATGTGGACTTAAACGAGTTAACTGTCGGGCATATCCTTCATTTATAAAATTGTACCCCCAGCCTATCCATGGCTTCTGTTCTATCATCCACTCTGCAGCTTCTCTTTCTAGATCTCTATTTGTTCCTTCTACACCATTATAAGTATCCAACATACGCTGCAGACCAACTGTATGAACACCAATTTCGGGAAGAATAAATAGCCCTATAATAATCAAGATTACAGCAAGTGATATTGTTTTAAAAGAAATGCCATATCGAAACATAACCAGCAAACCCAACATAAGGAAACCCGCTCGACTTGCTCCAGCTAAAACGCCATAAAAACCTAATAAAACCAATATCACGGAAATAATATTCCACTTACGACTTTTCATATAAAAAAGAACAAATCCTACTGTGAGTGCGCCCATTGACCCTGCGGTATTCTCATTTGTAAAGCCGGCGAGTGCTCGACCCGAATAAGCCCTCACCCCCCCCCCTGTCAACAAGCCATAGCATAACATAAAAGCCATGAATAGAGATAGAATCAACACTGCTTTATTCTTGTAAAAGGCCTCATTACTATCTATAGCACTGATTATAATTCCAAACGTGGATAATTTAGCTAATAAATAAAGTACGGTCTTGGTGCTTAAATAATCAATTCCTATCACAAACTCATATAAAACATATAGAGCCATCAATAAATATAGCGGACGGAACTTCTCTATCTGTCTCTTACCCCACATAGAGGGCAACAAAAAAAGTCCCAACCCAATCGCCATAAAAGGATAAAACAAGATCTCTGACAGAGCACCCATAAGGAATGTCTGAGCCATAATGTTCTCTATCAGAAATAAAAGCAACAGATATTTCTTTATAAACAGCATCGCTAACTCTCTTTTATCATAATAACCAAATAAACAGACACAAATCTACGCTAAAAGGAATCAACCAATATTCAATTTATCAAGTGTGTGTATATATTCTCTTATCAAGACATTAATATCCAATGGTCTGTTCAGCTTCTGTGCAGTTCGCCCGTTCTTATATGACTTGATCTTTTGTGCGAGATCCAGATAATCAAAAGGTTTGATTGTCCACTTACTTTTATCCACATCTTGCAAATATTCCGTTGCACCCTGACCCTCACAAGCAATGAAAGGCACTCCACAAGCCGCCGCCTCAGTAAAAACACATCCGAAGCCCTCAAAGTAAGAAGGCAACACAAATAAATCAAATGAGTTGAATACTTTCGATAAATCCTTATGCATCACCTCATGCCGAATCTCCACAATATCTTCTAACCCATTCTCCACTATGAAATCCCGACATTCATTCTCCCCTTCCCCGGAGCCGATTAGTACTAAACGAATATCTGTCTCTCCATCGCCGTGTAATACTTTGACGGCGCGAAGTAGTGTCATCTGGTCTTTCCAATCCCCAATATTCGCAATACAACCAATTACAAAATGATCATGAGGAATTGGATTAGGGAAAAATATATCCATATCTACCCCATTATATAATACATATGTATGACTTGGAACGAAGGAGTCAACGTCTTTTACTTTATCCAGAATTGATAAGTACTTTTTATCAACATCAAACGACGAATGTCCGGGAAATAACTTTAGATTATTTTCAACATACTTACTAATACATAAATGAAGATCGATCTGCTTGAATAACTTAAGTGACTTCTTCGCTTTAAATCTCGCATTACATGTCCATTCCACCAATCGCCCGCTTCGCAAGCCGAAAGGATCCGGATCGTGATGTTGTACAACTGTTTTTATGGCCTCATTGTGTTTTTTTAATTCCAAGGCATATCCTGAAAACATGGCAGTATGTCCATGAGCTATAGCAATTGCATCAATATCAATCTCCAGTTCTTTAATCTTATCTATAAAAAACCGAGTATTAATTCCGTTCGTAAGACCATTGAATAACATGGCTGGCATATCCACCGTCTTAAATCTATAAATCTTAATACCTTCATACTCGTAGTCACTTTCCGGACTTAAGAATGACGTTGGTTTAAAGACAATTACCTTATACTCCGAATTTCGTTCAATTGCACGAACCTGGTCATACACAAACGCACCCCTGAAATTATCCGGGGATGGAAAAAATGGGGTAATAACTATATATAATCTTTTGTCCTTCACATTCAAAGTTCAAATATACTTTTTCAGGAACCGCTTGAACCACAATGGCAATATTCTTGCCAATATATGAGGCTTTACAATTGAGGGTTGTACGAATTTATCCAGAGGCGTAGCATTAACCATTTGGTAATCATGTGCCCGCACTACCTCCTCAAACACTTTTTTATACTCAATTCCTTGCTTTTCGATCGAGAACTCGGCAAGTATTTTTGCCCTTGCGGCTCGCCCAACCGATTCTCTATAATCGCTATCAATAGCAAACTTATATATTTTATCCGCGAAACAGGACAAATCATTCTTCTCAGAGAGAGCCCCTTCTTTTCCATCAAGAAGAATTCTATCGGTAACATCATGAAGTAACGAGACAACGCATGGAAGCCCTACACACATAGCTTCCTGCAGCGCACACGGACAACCTTCATGATTTGAGGGCATCACCATAATATCATATTCCGGAAGAACATGCGGAATTTCATCTGCACTTAGACAACGCTGATACTTAACAACATCCTCAACACCATTTTCCTTAATCAAATCATAGAACCGGTTCTCAAATCCCCAATGGAAATAGCCATAAAGATCCCATTCAAAATCAAGGCCACGCTCCTTTAGATGTCTTGCGATAGGAGGAATCTTATCACAACCCTTAGTCACATCTTCAACTCGGCCAAAGAACACAATCTTCACAGGACCTTCATGCTTGTACTTATCTTTGGCAATAAAACGTTCGGTGTCAACGACGTTTGTTATTAGATGAATCTTCGATTGCTCTCTTCGGGATAACTTCTTTCTTAATTTCTTCTCAACCTCCCAACTTACCGGAATAAACGCAGAGGTTCGTTCTTTGTAAGCCAATGAAATTTTAAGCGCAGACGGGGTAATTGAATGACAGGAGACAACTACCCGAATATCCTCACGAAGATATGGCAATATGCAAGCCCAGTTCGGGCTACCAAAATGGGAAAATATATTGCATTCCTTGTCATTATTAACTATCGAAATCATCCTATGGATGACATCTTCCACCTTTGGCTCTTCACTCGAGTCAGACACAAAAATAGGATGAAACTCCTCCTCGTAACCGGGCACTTTAATATCATGCCACGCATGGACAGGCTGTACCTCTACTCCCTGCCCTTTCAAAGCCCTCATCAAAGTGATTGCAGCAGCACTCATTCCATCCTGATTAAGGGCATTAAATCCAAATATTACTTTCATTCTTCAAATTATCTAAAATCCTACTTACTCGAATTATATAAATCTTCTATGGCTTCTTCCCAGTCTTTAACAACTGCTTTCCAATCAAAACGCGAACCTAATTCTATGGCGTTCGCAGACAAATCCTTCAAATTTTCCGGATTGGCCTGTAAATTTTTAATAATATCAACTATGTCCTTAAAAGAATCTACCACAAATCCGTCCTTTCCCGACGTTATCCATTCAGACGCACCATAATCCCCATATACGATCGATGGAACTCCAGCAGAGGCCGTCTCAAGCGTAACCTTGGGGAAGCCTTCAGCTTTTGACGGCAGAACGTGTAAATCGACTTTTCGCAAAAGCTGTGAAAGTTCATCATGTGAAAGCTTTCCATGAACTATTACATTACTCCCGTGATTTAAACCAATAAAATCGTCAAGCTCACTTCTATCGCAACCGCTTACTACGTGAAAGTTTACATTAGGAAACATTTTAGCCAATTCAAGGAATTCATCAAGCTTTTTTCTCTTGATATCAGTACCGATAAAAATGACATCAAGTCTATCACCGGGAACCTTGAATTTTCGGTCTTGTACTCTAAACTTATCAGAATCTACACCCAGATACAATACTCCATCCGGCCTGATGCTCAAATTCTCATAGTTTCGGCCTTGCATATATCGTGTAATGGAATAAGTTTTCGAACACGCATTATACTTATCTCTAACAGTCTTCGGATTATTGACATTGGGGCTTATCAAAGCTTCTACAGTAATCATTGATCTCTTCCCAAATACCTTACACAAAAACTTGCACCACTTCCATTTTTGTCCCTTAGGGAGATACGCTATATCACAATTAAAAATACCCTTTAAATATATCCAATACCAAAGAAGCCGTGCCGGCCGATGTAATTGAATCAAATTTACGGCTGACATCTCTTCGCCTATTTCGAAGTCCCTGAATTCATATGGCACCAAAAATGCTGAGACGTCAAATTTATCCTTGTCCAGAAACATAGCAAGCGAGCGACAGTTTAAATCTTGGGCATTAATATTATTGACGTATCCGGCCAATAGTACTCGTATTTTTTTCTTCTTCATGCTTTCGACAAAATATTCAGTAGGACATCTTCGTTAAAAGGAGAATAGATCTCACCATACCATCCTTTAACCTCATTGCTGACCTCTTCATAATTCTTTGAATCACTTAGATAGTCAATCGCCTGTGACAAAGTCGAATCCTTCAGTACCGGATATTTAAACTGCCCATAATATACATTTAAAGCCAATCTGCTATTTTTATCAGATAGTATAAATGAAGGGATTCCAAAAGATGCATATTCAAATACTGTTGTCGAGCTCCATGTTATATGCAAAAATGTTTCCCTTGCTAACTCATCAAGTGATTGTGTTGTAAATTCAATATTCTTGTATTTCTCCAATAAATCAGAAAGATCAATCGAGTTATTATATCGAGGATGATGTTTGAGCTTTACCTTCCTATCACACTTAGCTAACTCGTTCAAGGCCTCCTCAAGGGTTGCTTTTAATTCTTTCAACCTCTCAAGACTATGATCGGAAGTAAATTCCAATGAGAAAAGTATTGTATCCCTTGTAGCCTGATCCAGTTGTATCTTTGTATTCTCTATAGGATAGCCCAGGACTTTTATTCTATTCTGAATGTCATGACCCTTACATGAAGTTAAGAATAAATCTCTAAATCTCTCACCCCAAACCAGTACTCTACAATTAGGTGAATTTAGACTATCGCTTAAATTTCCGTCCTTGCTGAAATAGCCGGGATGTCCGCTATATATTATACCATGCTGGAGATCACATACAGTTGAATCAGAGCATAACTCCTGAAATATTTCTATAAACAAGCCGGCCATCGTTATATAACATGGTGCTTTTAATCGTCCAAATGTTATAGCATTAATTGTTCTGGCGGTGAGGCTGGTAACTTTTCGGCTGTCTTTCTTGTATATCTTTCCATAACACTTATTCAAAACCATCATAAACCAAAACAGAAAATCCAACCTTATCGTTGTTTTGTCGTGGGGTTGAGGGCAATTATATTCAGGAGACTCAAACACTACGTATGAGATAGAATGTTTCTCACAGCATTTTATTAGCTTTTCAAAAAAAGGATTCCTACCATATGCATTCCTATTGAAATGCTGAGGTGCAAGAAAAATTATCTCCGGCCTTTTCCGCGATAAGACATATTTACCTATCTCCCCGACAGATAAAATACAACCCGTAAGCATCGCCTTGAAATCGAACATCAGAAAACGTTTAAGAAATATATCTTAGATCATACCGTTTCAATCCATTAGATATTCTATCTTCATTGCTGTTCCACATTCTAAAGCCCTATTTACTCTTTTTCCGAGTAAAGATGTAAAATACTTGGGATGCAATCCAAACGAAGGTCTCACTGAACGAAGATTTTCTTCTGTAAGCATATCCCCCTCTTTCATATCTTTAGCAATATAAAGAGATCTGGCATATCGACGGCCTCTCACAGGATTTTCAACAGTTGGATATACGACATCACCCATTGACCTTTCAACCATGCGGATAGACTTTACCATATTTGAAAAATCTTTGAACTCCATTGAAAAAGCGCTATCTGCTCCACCCCAATTTCGGTCAAGTATAAAATGTTTCTCAACCATACAAGCACCTAATGCAACCGCTGCTAATGCAACCTCAGAGCCCAAAGTATGATCAGAGAGACCAACTTTCACATCAAATCTTGACCTCATATCCTCCATCGTAGCAAGATTTGCCTCATCAATAGACGCAGGATACGCAGTTGTACACTTTAACAAGGTAACGTCTCTGTTTCCAACATTATAGCATGATTGAATAGCAAGGGAAATATCGTCTTGCGTAGCTATTCCTGTAGAAATAATCATAGGCTTCCCTTTTGATGCTGCATATTCTATCAACGGAATATCCGTAATCTCTGGAGAGGCTATTTTATATATAGGATTTTTCAATGATTCCAAGAGATCTACAGCCGTCCTATCAAAAGGCGAAGAAAAACATAATAACCCAATCTTCCTGGCTTCGTTAAAAATATCATAATGCCATTCCCACGGAGTATAAGCTTGGCTATACAAATCATAAAGACGCTTCCCACTCCAAAGGCTTCCAGCCCCCACAACAAAATCAGGCGCGCTACAATTAAGTGTTAATGTATCCGCAGTATAAGTTTGAATCTTTACAGCGTCAGCACCACTTTCTTTTACCGCGTGAACTGTTTCCAATGCTCGGCTCAATGATCCGCCATGATTGGCCGACATCTCTGCAACAATAAATGTCTTTCTCATTCTATTCTATTCATTCTAAGCCTTTGATAATTGGCTCCAATTCTTCATTATTTGTCGTTTGAATAATAACATATCCCAGTCGATCCATTGAATTGCGAATCACTCTTTCTTCAAACGGTTGCAATTCATATCGAATTATACTCTTATCTTTTGAACCTATGAAATCCGCACATTTATAGTAATTGCTCGGGGTAAGAAATTGAACACATGAGCTTTTAGAATATTTTGGCTTCAAATTGATTTTATTTCCTAACGATATATCTATCAGATTTTCAAGCATGTCTACCCCGGTGGAAAGAGGAACTAAATCTGAAGTAATATAATCACCACCTAATCGACACGCGACTTCAATAACAAACGCCCCTTCATCGTTAATTTTTAGTTCCATATGAGAAGGACAGTTATTTAATCCAATTATCGAAGCAACACTTTTAACAGCTTCCTCTATAAGACCCCTCTCAATATAATTAATTCTTGCAGGTTCAATATGGCGTTTTTCTACAAAGAATCCCTCATCTTCACCACAAGTCTCTTTCTCTGTTATAGCAACTATATGTGTAACTCCATCTTGTGTAAAAGACTCAACACTAAACTCTCGACCAACAATGTATGACTCTACAATTGCCTTTCCTGAGCGAGAATATCTAATCGCATCCTTAATAGCAATTTGTAGATCCTCTCTCGTATTAACCTTCTTCACACCTCGACTTGCAGAAGAGTCAATCGGCTTTACGACATATGGGAATTTCCTGAACCCATCTAATTTATCGCTTTCATCCACTAAATGAAACTCAGGACAATTTACATTTCTCTCTTTTAGTAATTCCCGTTGTAGAAATTTATTAGTACATATTTCACTTACCTTCATAGACATTGCAGTAAGACCCAGTTTGTCAGCCACATAGGCTACAACCTTAACTGGCGCATCTGAAGTTGTCAAAATTGCATCAATATTTTCATCTTGGGATATTTTTAATACTCCTTCAATATCCAGAGTACTCGTTTCATATTTTTTTCCCGCTACATCGAATCCTGGCGCGGATGGATCGTAATCTACAACTATAGTTTCGTAACCCAGTTCATTTGCTTTTCTAATTATAGGGACCTGCATGCCCCCTGCTCCAAGTATTAATATTTTTTTTTTAGTCATGGTATTGATTCTTTAGATGATCAACCGAAATCTCCTCCATATCCTTCTTATATGCTTGCACAAGTTTTATAAACGGCACGTATACAGGCTTGTATCCAAAGTCTGCTTCTGCTTTCGATATATCAAATCGGTAAGACCTGCTATTATTACCTATAGATGTATCATTCCCAACTTTCGACTTCTTATTGCGCTCTGAAAAAACGTCAATAATATCACGTACCTGTTCTTCAAGGGAACTTGATTTTCCAGATGCAATATTATAAATACCTTTGGAATCTTTGCTTTCAAGGCACTTTATAAAAGCCTGTGTAACATCCCTCACATACACGATATCCCGCATAACATTTTTATCTCCAAATATGGTGATATCATCACCAGAAATAGCCTTTTCAATAAAGATCTGAAATCCCGATTTTTTCCACCTCCCGTCAACATAAAGCGAAGAATGGGGACCAATTCCATAGACAGGTGGTAATCTAAAAATGCTACAATTCATCCCATATTTATTGTTATAGTATAACATAATATCCGTTGCTGCATTTTTTGAAATAATATATAGCGTATGATCATCAGACAAACTGAATGACCTTAAACTATCATCTGATATTTTATTGTTAGCATCCCATAGGTTACTAACATCGGCATAAGAAGTTGTGGAAATTAATTTTCCTATTCCATTCTTTCTACAAAATTCAAGAACATTTGTGGTGCCAATAATATTAACATCAATGTATTCATACGTACTTTCATTTACAACGTTAGCTGGAAGAAGTGCTGCTAGCAGGATAACTCCACATACATCTTCTGAGGGTAAATTCATTACGTCCTCCCTATTTGTAATATCGAGTTGGATATGCTCACATCCTATACTCTTAAAGTATTCCCCAGCTCTTTTATTTCTCCCTGTTGTAATTACCTCATATCCAGACCTCATTAAATCCTTGACTAGATAGGTCCCGATGAAGCCGGACGCTCCAATAACAATTACCTTCATTCTTTTTTTGTTAATTTAGAGATTTAAAATTTTATCAATTGTTCTTTTGCACCCTCTTGTATCAATTATCGAAGATGCCCGCTCTATTAATGCATCTCTTTCATCTTTATTTTTTAATAAAAACTGCAATTCAGAGACAATTCTCTTTAGCGTTGAATCATAGCCCCCTTTATACAACCCACAATACTTCAGTATATTTAATCTTGCCATAGATTCGCCACTTTCTTCTTGCTCATTTACTAATGCGAACGAAATAGTTGGGATCTTGCACGCACACAGTTCATAAACTGTTGTTCCATTTGCAGAAATAGCTAATTGGCATTTCTTATAGATTTCTGTCATCAGAACAACATTCATATGCACATGAAAATTCGAATAATGCTCGCAAAGATTAATTATCCTTTCTACATCATGATACATCGATCCAATTACGATGTCAAAATCAACATTATTAATTTGATTTTCTGATATATATTTTAGCAAATTATACGTAAATCCTGGCGTGTCACTATTTCCTGTAGTTATCAAAACGCGTCTCACAATGTCTGATGTCGATGGGACATACTCCTCAAACTCCATTCTTAACGGCGTATACTTAGGTCCTAAACATAATATTTCTTGTGGATAATAATCGTAAAAGCCTAAATTTATATTGGTACTATAATTAATTAACATCTTTAAGCCAGGAAGGCATACCTGCTTACTTCCTAAATATACAATCTTAAAATAATCTTTAAGCTCCGCTGTGTAGGTCGAACTAATACTATATGTGTCGACAATTAGAACTGATGAAGGATACTTTATTGCAATTTGCCTCATATATGGAATTTCCTCGATTAGATCGTCCCATTTTGAGTTTAAATTAATTAAATTAAAACTATATCTATCTAATAAATACTTTGAATTAGCATCAGCCATTAAGAAAACGACAAACATCCCGGCATTTCTCGCACACTGTGCTAATGAAACACATCTCATTAAATGGCCGGATGCAATCCTCTCATTACAATCTACTCGAAAAAAAACTGTATTCTTATTCACTTTATATATAGAATTTTGACTTCATAAAAGTCTATATTTCATTTCCGCTAGCGCCCAATCCGTCGGAGTATCCAAATCTTGAACTTCCAATTCGGAGACTATAATCGGAGCAGTATTATCCCCCCAGAATCCGTTTGCCTTAAGGAAAGCTTTAGTCGTAGCAAAATAAAACTGTCCGGCATCATGATAGAATTGTGGCAGATCCTGCGAACGCGATTTCTTATATTCCGGCCATCTCATTGCTATACGGCCATGGCTGTCAATGACGAGCCCTCGCAAAACCGGATAAGAGAATGCTGTGCAAGTAAAGGCCGAGTCGAAATTCTCCTCTTTGATAACATTTAAAGCAGCTCTTAGCTTCTCAGGCGTAACAAAAGGGGCTGTCGCATACAGACAACATATCACATCGAACTTACAGCCCTGCGCTTCGTACCAATCAATAACCTCGTTGATTACATCCGCCGTCGTTGCAAAATCATTCGAGGTAGCTTCCGAGCGAAAGAACGGGACCTTTGCTCCATACTTCAGAGCAACCTCTGCAATCTCTTTGTCGTCAGTAGAAACCATCACCTCATCAAATATCTCCGACTTCAAGGCCGCTTCTATCGAGTATGCAATTATAGGTTTACCCAGAAATTCTTTAATATTCTTTCGAGGTATTCGTTTACTTCCGCCACGAGCAGGTATTATCGCTATTGTCTTCATATAATTTTTTTGAAAATATTATTAGGATACTGTCCGAACACTATAGTATAATCCGGCACATCCATATCTTTTATTCCTGAATTAGCCCCCATTATTACATTGTTTCCAACATGACAATTACCAATTATGGAAGAATAGGCACACATTCTCACATTTTCACCAATTACAGGATATATTCCCCTATTATTACCAACAGTACAACACTGTCCAAACGAAAACCCCTCTCCATACTTTGCTCGCCCCATTACACTTCCAACCGGATGATCCAATCTGAAATAGCCGGGGAGCTCTACTTCGTAGAACAAGTCACATCCATTTAATGTCTTATTCAAATAGTAAATCTTATCTGCAAGCATTCTACAATCTGTTGACTCAAATATCTCACGCGAAAAAAGATACAGGAAAATTGTATACTGTGCAGATTGAAACGGATTGAAATAAACCTCCCGGCCTTTATGATAATATTTGTTAGGATTAGGAGCGAAACACCGTTCCAATCTATCTTTTACCCCCCCCCATTTTGCATATATTAACGTTTCCTCCTTCGCTGAAATCCCAAAGAGGGATAACTGCCGGACTAACAACGAAGGGATCTCTAGTTCTGGAATTGCGGTTATCATCTGCTAATATATTCAATTACCTTATCTATTACATACTGTTGCTCCTCATCCGTCAAGGTAGGAAACATTGGAAGGCTTAGGCAATGATCATAATAATTTTCCACTACAGGAAGGGACGCTTCACTATTTGGGAACTGTCGGTAGTAAGGCATTAAATGCAACGGCACATAATGCACCTGAGCATATATCCCGTTCTCATGTAGGAAATCGTATAAGCCCTTCCTGTCAGGCACCTGAATGATATACAGGTGAAAAGCATGAAATATATCGCCAGCCCTAAAAGGAGTAGTTATATCATTATATCCGCGGAAAGCCTCATCATAGCGTCGGGCAATTTCCTGACGCCTTTGCAGCCCCTTGTCCGCCCTATCCAACTGCGAAATTCCGAGAGCCGCCTGAAAATCGGTCAACCGGTAATTATATCCCAGATCCTGCATCTCATAATACCAGCCTCCATCGTTCTTATGAAGCAGTTCAGGATCCTTTGTTATGCCATGCGTTCTATAATGACACAGCTTCCGGTAGAGTTCGCCGCTATTGGTCGTGAGCATACCGCCCTCTCCGGTTGCGATATGTTTTACAGGATGAAATGAAAAAACACTTATATCAGCAAAATTACCATTACCACTCTTTTGACGTTCTCCCCTGGAATCCACAAACCAGGCTCCCGGAGCATGACAAGCATCCTCTATAAGCCAAAGGCCGTATTCATCACAAAGCGATCTATATTCCTCAAGATTATGCGGATAGCCAGCGAAATCAACAATAATCACACCTTGAAAAGTCCCCTTTGGATGCGACTCAAGGAGCTCCCTAAGCTTTTCAATATCCATCAGGTACGTTTTCGGATCTATGTCGCAAAACGTGACACTTCCACCACAATACTTTACACAGTTAGCACTGGCTGCAAAAGTCATCGGCGTTACAATAATGTTATCTCCGGGCTTTACCCCCAGTACCGTTGCCGCTAAATGAAGCCCGGCTGTAGCATTATTTACCGCCACAGCATATTTTGCACCCACATACTTTGCAAACTTCTCCTCGAATTCCTTTATCTTCGGACCTTGCGTGAGATAGTCTCCCTTCAATGTCTCAACAACAGCCTTTATATCATCGTCATTGATTGACTGTCGGCCATAGGGGATAATACGGTTTGGCATAATATATCTATAAATTTAAATTATCAAGTTGTCTGATTTTTTCTTGAAGAGACCTTTGAGTCTCAAACATGCAATTCTCGTTTGATCTGAATCTGAAACCCGGCTCCACAGCCGATGCTCCGTGATGTCGGAGAAAATCCTCTCGTGTCCGGTTACCGGTAAAAGAAATAGATGGGATTATAATAAAATAGTTCTCCGTCTCGATAGTATTAAAACTTTCAGCCTCCGAAATCAGTTCCTCATGAATCTTCTCCCCCGGTCGAGCTCCCACCTCTTGCAGTTCCATATCGGGCGCTATAACAGTAGCCAAATCAGTCAAACGATAGGACGTACCTTTAGGTACAAATATCTCGCCACCTATATGATGCTCGATTGTATAAAGTACAGACTCTATCACACGATTAACCGTAATGATAAACCGTGTCATTCTTATGTCCGTAACCGGTAGGAATCTTCCGCCGAGTTGCCTCTTTTTAAGGAATATCTTTGCCACTGAGCCCTTAGTTCCCCATACAGACCCATATCTAACGACAGAAAAACGAATATTCTTCTTTCCCCTCATGTTATTTGCAGCGACAAAGAGCTTATCCGATACCAACTGAGTCGCACCGTAAAGATTTATCGGTGCGCAAGACTTATCCGAGGAAAGCGCAACCACATCCTTCACACCGCAGGCAAGAGCCGCCTTGATGAGGTTCTCCGCTCCCCCAATATTTGTCTTTATACACTCCTCCGGATTATATTCCGAAGCATCCAGAGACGCAAGCGTAGCCGCATGAATTATTATATCTATTGACTCACACGCCGATAAAAGTCGCTCATAATCCCTTACATCCCCAATAAAAAACCGAAGCTGCGGATATTGCTTTCGTGGGAAAAGCATACGCAGTTCCTCATGCTTGGCCGGATCACGCGAAAACACCACTATACGGTTGACATTCGGATAATCACGAAAAACCTTTTCGATGAAATACCGACCGAAAAAGCCCGCGCCACCTGTTATAAGAATCGACTTGCCGTTCAACATCTCCTTGTAAAATCTTTTATTCCCGTCTTAAACCGGATCAGAATATGTATCCGGACGATTCGGATCAAAACAACCGTTTGCCCAGATAACCGTAACCATATCTTCCGTATCGGAAAGATTAATTAGATTATGGGTATATCCCGGAATCATTTCAACAACCTCAAGCTTTTCGCCGCTCACCTCATAATTGATCGGAGCATATTTATTGCCATATTCATCCACCCCAACCTTCCGCAATTGAATCAAACCATGACCGCTCACGACCAGAAAACGCTCAACAAGATTATTGTGCCAATGCTGTCCCTTGGTAACCCCCGGTTTATTAATATTGATAGATACCTGTCCATGATTTTCAGTCCGTATAAACTCCGAGAAACTCCCCCTGTGATCATGCTTCATCTCCAAAGGATATGAGATCTTTTCCTGGGGCAAATATGTAACGAAAGTAGAATACAGAGCTTTTTTCAATTTATCGCTCACACGAGGTATCTGAAGATTTTTCCGGCCCTTATCAAACGAAAAAAGAATATCAGATACATCGCCCAACCTTACCTTAAACTCCTCTGGCACATAACAGAATCTCCCTTCATGATATTCGTCGCCGCTTAAACATCCGATAAGATTATCGACAACATCATCAATATACACCAGATTCAGCATAATATCCGGATCCGCAAGTACCACCTGCTCCCCTTTCGCAATCCTGTCACATAGTATTGCAATTATATTATCGCCTGTGGGCTTGCACCATTTTCCGAAAATTTTAGGCAGCCGATACACTAACACTTTGGAACCAGTATCTTTGCCATACCTAAATATTCTTTCTTCAATAGATCTAATCGACCGACCGAAGGAATTGTCAAGCGTCGCCTCACTTGAACTACAATACACAATCGGACAACTACTATCAGCGTTCTTAAGCGCTTCAAGAAGACGGTCGACAAGCGAACTCGTCTCACCCACACTGGTATTAGCATCCTCTCCACCTTCAACATCAGGAAGGACAAAGATAAAATCCACCTTCTTGCATAAAGAAACAAGCTTCTCTATGGAGGCATTATAATCGCACGCCATCAGCTCAAAACTATCCGGAGCCTTATACCACCTGGCCTTATTTGTCCGGATATTCTCCAGCTGCGCACAAAAATTTTTCCCCACAAAACCCCTCGCACCTATAACCAGAATCTTCATAACCACTATAATAATTTAAATCATTAATAGACTAACATTTCCTCTAAATATAATCCATCAATATTTAGCTCCGATACATTCATTCGATCTTTTTCTATTACCCAACAGCCACTCTACCAAAATTTGAGTTTATCCCTATGCTCTTATTATACAATTATCAAGTGTCCAATGAGCCAAAAAAATATTGAAGCCGAAATTTATCTTTAGAAGAATTCTATCTTCAAATAATACTATAACAATTCTTTACATTTCACGCCATTCCTTCGGATAACATATGCCGGGTTTCCAACCACATTACAGTTGTCCGGTATATCTTTTGTAATAACAGATCCGGCACCAATATTTACATTATTCCCTATCCTAACATCTCCTATTATAGTTACATTTACGCCTATATCCACGTTATCCCCTATGGATGCAAGCGCATTAGGATTTTTCTTTCCCAAATTACCAAATGTAGTCAATTGCCTGATAGTACAATTTTTTCCAATGTGCT
The DNA here is from genome assembly GCA_964493495.1 of uncultured Bacteroides sp. Lineage (GTDB taxonomy): Bacteria > Bacteroidota > Bacteroidia > Bacteroidales > Muribaculaceae > CAG-873. Next base: position 22,266 of record CAZBNM010000001.1, on the reverse strand, counting down.
TTGCATAAATATACGTACTTAGAGGATGCCAGAAAAACAAACCTCCATCAATCTCACAAGCCGGAGATATGAAAAAAGACTCATCTCTCTTATAGAATCTCTTTACTCTATTTGATAAATTTGGTAATCTGAAATACAAGACCGTTCTGAAGGTATGGTTAAACATCAACTTTGTTAATCCATCTTCAATCGAAGTATAAGATTTATTGTGCTCTCCGCACCATCTGACGATATCTTCTTCTATTAAATTCTTCTTTTCTGATCTATTGTACGCTACAACGATCGGGTAAAACATCAACCGCCTTGCTAAGCTTTTTATAAAATACTTTATTTTCATTTAATATAATCAAAATCAAATTAAGATAATATTATTCTCCTCTTACGCTAATTTATTATTTATAAATCTTACGATATATCATTTCATATATCTGCCCAAATCCTTTAGTCAATTTTCTATTTAAAACAGCAAAAAACGTAGGTTCGTTTTCTTTCTTTTCTTTTTTATTTGTTTCCGCAATAACAGATGTAAATCCAGAAGCCGCATTATTATGCCAGCAGACTCTTGGATGAGAATTATATAGCTCTATAATACCATATTTACACCAACGTGGCCAATTATCTGCGTATGTATTAATAGGGAAATTATCCTTTAATAATGCCTTAGCAGCCTCTAATGTCAAACAATAAGAACAAGCCGAGAATTCGGAATTATCTCGAGATGCGACAATCTCGCCATCTAAGTTACCCTCAATTGGCATATTCAACCTTACTACAATGGGGCGTTTAGGATCCATCCATTTACTCAATCTTTCCAACTGCTCCGTAAAATGATCTAACACAAAAATATCGTCTTCCAATATACATGCTGCGGTTATATTTTCATCAACCATCTTTCTGTATACACTTAGATGTGACAAATTACACCCAATTTCGCCTAAACCCGGGCGTCTTCCTAACGAAAGCTTATATCGAAAAAAATCAACACATTCTTTCAAATCCGCTTCGGTCAGATCTCGTCCGTAAATACCGCGAACTCTCTCAAAACAGAAGCCCTTTTCGTTTGCTTGCTCTTGAGCAAATCTGAGTCTTTCTCTATCCTTATCTAAATTAATTACGAATATTCTCATATAAATCTATTAGGTTATACACTCCTACAAAATATCCCTCTTTCCTAAGACATTAAAAACTTCTCTTCCATTTTCCACACACCCGTTAAAACTTGTTCCTATTATGCTTATTCTTTAAATATAAGATAGGAGCCTTTACCGAAAGATGTGATTCAATAAAGTCTGAAATAAATTTAAATTTGGGATATCTCGTCATTATTCTAAACGACAGCCACGCCGTAAAAAACTTATTTTTAAGATACGATTGACTGATTCGCTGTATTAGCTGCAAATCTTTTTCAGCAACAGAAATCTCGGAATAAGTATTGCACCGATTGAATAAAGCTTCTCGATATATGGACTTTGGAACCTCTACTCTCTCCGCAAAAAAATCAAACATTGAAAATTCCGCTCTAGCCCATCTTAACTTCTCTTTATTATCGGAGAAATGAGACGCGCTTTGTTTCAAGACCCTATAAACTGCAGTTTCTTCAGCAAATTTCATAATCGGACCCAAAGAGGCAGCATAAAGCCATAAAGGATAATCTCCAAAAGGTAATTTTCCCATTCCTTTAGAAAATTCCATATATCCATTATACAATCGAGCGGGTATAACAATAGTTAGCGTAGCAATAGAATTATGAAGAAATATATCACAAAACGTTAACTTTCCGTGCTTTCCCCATCGATTATTAAACTGCATTCTATTTTCCTCTTGGAAATACTTATCAAAACTACTACATGCTAATGAATATTCCGGATTATCCTCCAGAAAACCTACCTGCTTCTGAAGCTTTAGCGGATCAATCCAATAGTCATCCCCCTCGCAGTAGGCAATATACTTTGCTCCGGTTGCCTCTCTTGCCATATACATTATACGACTTATTGAGCCATCCCTCTTTGAGTATTGGTTCTCAGACTCGTATATTGGCAGAATCAAATCAGGATATTTTTCAGAGTATTCTCGTATTATCTCAGCCGTTTTGTCTGTTGATGCATCATCATGCACTATAGCAACAAATGGGAAATCCGTTTTTTGCATAACAAACCCCTCGAGCGCCTCACGGATGTAATTTTCATGGTTATAAGTAATACAGCTTATAACAACCATCGGCTTCAATCTTGCACACACCTCTGCCACTTTATCGATCTGAGACTGCGCTATTATATTTATATTTGTTAGTCGCATATATACTTATCTTCTAAATCTAACGCTACCAAACTTATATGTGACTCAATTATATCTACAAAGCACGTCAAAAGACAAAATAATAATTTATAGGGAACTATCTACTTCCTGAACCCTGATAACCTTAGCTGGAACACCAACCACAACAGCATAATCGGGTACATCATGCGTTACTACGGCTCCGGCTCCCACGCGAGCATTTTTACCAATACGATGACATGACGGCATTATAATTGCTCTGGATCCGATAACAGCACCATCACAAATTTCAAGTTCTGTCGAAACAACCTTATCTCTTGGCTCTTTACAGTTCGAATGGAATGGATGAAAGTGCGTCTCAATAATTACACCATTTGTTAATTGTACATTATTTCCAATAATCACATTCCCAGAATAGTCAATGAAAACATGTTTAGCAAGTAATACATTGTCGCCAATTGTTATGCTCCCATCAAGATAATGTTGGCGTGAGATATTGACATCGTACTCTACCATTAATTTTTTTCCTGCATTAAATCGCTTTGTATATGCGTTATTTCTCTTAGATCTTAACCTGCTTTGCTCCCACCGAACATCAGAATACTTAATCAGAAACAGACGATTCTCTTGAAAATCTTTTTGCCAATTATCTCGAATTTCACCTTTCCTACGATAAACATCTCCAACACTCTTGCGAGAACTATCGTCCAATTGATAAAACCGTTCTTGGAGATATTGGTTTGACCACATTCTATACTTGTAATAGCAAAAGAGTATATCAAGAAAAATAGTTACTCTACTTTTGCTCGATTCCTCATTAGTAGCTATTTGGCCGGCATGTTTCCACCCATATTTAATGAGTTGTTTTAATCTCGTCATACTAAATAGAGTAACTTAAATGACTCTGGATACCCCCCCCCATTTGCATTTATTAACATTTCATACAATGACCTTATCATATCACCTATATTATACTGTGGCGCCCAATGATAAGTAGTACAAAATTTATCGATTGACATACCTACTCTCGAATTATTTCCCTTATCGTTAATTATGATATCAACTTTTGGCAGCTGAAATTCACGAGAACCAATTTGGTCTATCAATTGGCTAACTTCAAGAATTGTATAGTTCTGCCCTGAACCTAAATTATAATCTCCTGGAATATTATCCGAACTAAATATAAGTTGCGAAAGAGCCAATGCAACATCTCTAACATCAATAAATGACACTACTTGATTAGGAGCAGTTAATTCAATTGGCCGATGACATATTACATTCTCTACAAATATCCTTAAAAATCTTGCGTTTTCACAGACCGATGACAAGCGGATATTGATAATTTTAGTATCAGAATGTTCTAACAGCCCCTTAACTATTAACTCTGAAGAATATTTTGCAAGAGCATACATATAATCGGGCTTACAAGGAGCTTCTTCTTTTACAAACGGTTCGTATGAATTTCCATACACACTTTGAGAAGATATATTTACAAACCTTGGAATCTTACGTTCTTTTATCCACTTGCATAATCGAGTTGTATAATCTAAAGATTCAGCAATTTTATCCCCCGATGAAGATCTTGCAAATGCCGTATGGATGCAGATATCGTATGATTCCGAATTGTCATTTATCAGCTCTTCAATTGTCAAATATTTGATCAATGATTGACTGTTAGAATATCGGTTTAATAGCTCTTGGGGAGCTCGAGAAACAAGTGTAAGCCGAAGAGGCTTATTAGACTTTAATAATGTTAGAGTTAATTCGGTTGCAACAAGACCGGAGGCTCCAGTTATAATAATATTCATTATTTGCACAATTCCTTATAATTATATTCCTTTATAACCATGTCTCTGTTATCACTATCAAATACGCTGATTGATTGCTTAATTTCATCCATGTATGAAAGTAATAAATCACGATTATCTGCCTTAATCAATACTCTTACACCGACTTGAGATAATCTTCCTATATTCTTCGATGTTATACTTTCATTCTCAAGATGCGAAATATGGGTACCGACAACACATGGCAGACTCGTAACGTAATTCATCCCATCAATTCGGCCAATTATACCTTCTTTTAATAGCAATGTAACATTTGCCATGTTGCATCTTTCTGGATCCAAAGTCTTTAATGATTCTAAAGACACTTCATCTCCGACTGCGAAACTTATAATCTTCTTTAGATGATTAAAATTATAGCATGCTTCCATAAGATGATGTTCTATCGAACCAGTTAAACGATAACCCATCTCATAGACAATGTATTCTCCATTCTCTACAAAAGTCTGAATGAATACCATGCCTTCCTGCATATCTAATGATTTAAACATCTTTATGATGTCATCATTCTGGCACTTGATAAAACGAGCAATATTTTTTGACGGGAATGTGTATCCTACCGGTAATCTCAAAATATCTTTGTTTTGCTCATACATCCATCTGTCTGCAACTCCTAACAAGTAAACTTCTCCGTTATGAAGATAATAGAAAATTGTAGCCTCAGATGAAGTCATCAATCGCTCAATCAAAACTTTTTTCGTCCGAGAAAATCCAAGGGACTTATTATAATTATCCCTAAACTCATCAAAACTATTACAAATATATATACCCCTGGCCCCACTATTATCTACCGGCTTTATTATAAGAGGAAAGATAGCTCTCCCACTAATAACATCATCAAATGAATACTCGCATACTGTAGGGATATTAAATAGTTTACAATACTCCTTAAACTGGTCCTTATTAGATGTTACACGAATTGCTTTATCATTTAAGTAACAGGGTAAGCCGGATTTATGACATATTTCACAATAATAAGGCATAAGAACATCAGCGTAGCCCATTAATACTCCATCTATGCTTTCTTTCCTTATAAGATCAACTATCGCATCAACATCTGTAGCACTTATCAAAAAACTTTTATCCGCATATTGTTTACAGGGTGAATCCTCATTATAATCTGCAACATATACCAATAAGTCCATTTCTTTTGCAGCATATAAAATCTGCAAAGAAATTCGCGTGCCTCCTAATATAAGTAATTTTTTTTTCATTTTAGAATCATTTCTATTATTTTGTTCATATCCTCTTCATTATAGCGCTGATCAATGGGGAGAGGAATAAGACATTCTGCCAACTTATACTCAATCGTACTTTGGCTACACCAATCAAAAACGTTCGGCCAATAAGTGGCCACATAAATATTATTCTCTATTAATCTTTTCCGTAACGATGGATCTTGGGCCATATATGGATAGACCATCGGACATTCGAAACTATCATCTGTGGGCAATGATATCAAATTTGTATCACTTAGTGCTTTATCAAGAATTCCAAAATTTATTCTTCTTCGGGATCTCACACATTCAAAATCAACGGAAGAAAGAATTCGATAGGACAAATTCGACATGTGCTTCAGTGATTCATTAGCAAGGGTTTCGGAATTAATGCGAAAGTCTGAATATCCTTTTCCTGCATTAATATCAATTCTTTTTATAAGATGAGACATTCGTTCAAAGGAATAATCTCTCTCCAAAACTATTTTATTCTGAGTTTTATATGCCACCACTCCTCCGTCCGGCATCCCAAAATACTTCCGAGGACTATAAAAAGCACTAACTTCGGGAATTTCAGGTGCGTACCATGCCTGGGCATTGTCAATGATCATTCTATTACCATAACGAGATGCTATCTCGCTAATATATGCATCCTTGACTCCAAAATAATTATTAACGATGATATATTCTCCAGGTTGGAGGTCTATTTCATCTTTAATTTCAAAGTCACTATTAATACTATAAAAGCAGAAGTCTAATTTGAGTCTCTCAATCGGTTGAATAACAGCACTACATGTATAATAAGGTAGATATATCCTCTTTACTCTATCTCCAAGTAATCTTAGTATATATTCAAGCGCATGTCGACCCGAATTGACCATCACACAATCAGAGTGCATGAATACAGACTTTGGTGCGGGAAGTTCTAATTCGAAATATCCGCCAATCTCCTTCATGAAATCACAACCTGAATTAATTCGTCAATACTTTCTTCCACGCTATTCATTGTCTCGACATCCGGAAAACGCATAAAAACTATCCCCAGTGCTTTCCCGGCGCCATCGAATACTTCAACTCGATCTCCTGCTTGCTTATAATGGACCTTTCGATAGATATAGGGCTCTATACTCGGTGCATAATCCACTCGCTCAAATATACCATCCTTATGGCTATGCAAAACGAATGTCATGTAGCAGTCTTGCGGTTCTTTTATATCAAGATCAGCACTTTCACCCATAGCCACCGCAATATTCGCCTTTATTAAATCGACACCAAATGCATCCGACAACTCTATTGGGATCATATTTCCTCCTGCGCGCGGACCTACTTCAAGGAAATGTACATTGTCGTCCTCATCAAGAAGCACTTCGATATTTAACTCTCCACCCTTAATTTCCAAAGACGTCACCAAGCGTTGGAGTTCACTGCGCAAATTGCTAATTTGCCGCTGGTTAAGGCCATTAGGTTTTTTTTTCCCGATGGGAATTAAGCTTCGCCCTCCTTCATCGCGAAGACAAGCCATATCTCCGAACAAAACAATTTTCCCGTTTTCTACAAAAATATCGCCTCCAATTACAGCAGGGAAACCTCTCTGAATAAATTCTTCCGCGATTAGAACTTTATTTCGCGAATAATTCGTTGCATGTCTAACCGCATGCTCAATCTCTGCAGTGTCTCTGATAAAAGACACACCCTTTGATCCCGAAGAATCGGTGGGCTTTATAACTATTGGGAAGTGTAAATCCCTACTCTTATCAACGATTTCCTTAATCGGAGTATTCGGAGAAAATGTAAACTTTTTCGGACAAGCAAAACCATTTTCTTCAAGGAAATCGCGAAATTTATGCTTTTCGCCCAGAATCTCTATGGATTTCACGGGATTTGTTGGTAATCCCAGACGCTCACAAACAATTGCGGCCGGTAAAGCTGCCGGATCAGACGCGTAAGGAAGAACACCACTTACTCCTTCTTCCTTAGCTATTTTATACACGGTTTCTACATCTGTAGTGCTTTCCTGATACCATTTGTCAGCGACAAATTGCCCCGGATTATCCGGCAGATAATCAACAAGTACAGTATAATAGCCCATCGCCTTGGCAGCCTCAATGGCCGGAACTTGCTGAGCCGAACCACCAAGCATCAATATTTTTTTCTTGGCGATCATTTTTTGAAGAATCCTAATACTCGATTTATATCATCTTCACTCAACTCGTGATGCATCGGAAGGCATAACACCGTGTCCGCAAGTCTGTATGCTTCCGGAAGATTCTCGCGGGAGGCAGAAGGCAATCCGCGGTAGGTCGAAAACTCGCTGATTAGTGGATAAAAATAGCGGCGGCCAAGAACATTTGCTTCCTTCATCTCGAAATAGAGCTCATCACGCGTTTTGCCGAACTTCTCCACATCTACAAAAATCGGGAAATAGCTGTAATTGTGACGCACGCCGGGCATGTCGTCAAAGAACGTTATTCCCTCTACATCCCGTAGCGCCTCCCGATAGCGATTGGCTACCTTCTGCCGGGCCTCAATGGCTGCATCTACCTGACGAAGATTAAGGAGCCCGTATGCCGCACGAATTTCATCCATCTTGGAGTTTATGCCCGGAGCAACCACCGTTGTTTCTCCGGCGAACCCAAAGTTTTTCAGATAGTCGATCCGTTTCTTCGTCTGCTCGTCATGCGTCACAAGTGCTCCACCCTCGATGGTATTGTAAACCTTCGTTGCATGGAACGAAAGAGTCGACATATCCCCGGCATTCAAAATTGATTCTCCGTCAACCTCCACGCCAAAAGCATGAGCGGCATCATATATCACCTTCAGCCCATACTTATCGGCAATCTCCTGAATCGCCTTCGTATCACAAGGCTTCCCATAACAATGCACCGGCATTATCGCGGTAGTCTTGGGAGTGATTGCAGCCTCGATTTTGCTTGTATCAAGTCCACAATTCGATGGATCTACATCCACAAATACAGGCTTAATCCCATTCCACCAAAGCGAATGAGTTGTTGCTACAAAACTATATGGTGTCGTAATAACCTCACCCGTAATTCGCAAAGCCTGGAGAGCCGTAATCAGCGGCAATGTGCCGTTTGTAAACAAACTGATATATGGGACCTGCAGGTACGCGGCAAGCTCCTTCTCAAGCTGTCTGTGAAACTGCCCGTTGTTCGTAATCCACTTGCTCTCCCAGATCTGCTTGAGCATTTCATTAAAATCCTCAAGTGATGGAAGAAGCGGAGAAGTAACTGTTATCTGATCCATAATCACAAGACAATTAAAAATAACCCATCAAATCATTTGCGGAGAGACTTCAACAATTCAAACTCCTTGAATCGGAATAAATGCGCCCCCCCAACATATATGATCACGCCTACGCATATTGAAGTTACAAGACTTACAATACCATCGCCCAATGCAGTCGATAATAACTTACATCCAATAAACATTACCACTGACAATATCAGAGAAGGATACAGATCCTTCATCTGCGTAAGAAACCCAAGATTAAGCAATTTTCCCGTATAATGTGTATTGATGAATAATGCTATTAGTGAAGTACATATGCTCCCATAACACATTGCCTTTAGGCCAAGAGGCACTGTAATACAAAGCATCAATACCCCGTTTATTTTCTTAATTATCTCAAGTCGTAGAAAAAGATCACTTCTTCCTCGCACCTGCAGCAAATTAAGATTTATGGCATGTACCGGATACCACATTCCCGCAAAAACAATGATTTGAAGAAGTGATGCGGAAAAAATCCATACCTTTGTATACAATACATTTATCAGTGGATAGGCAACCGCACCTAAGCCAAGGCACAACGGAAAGACAACAAACGCGCTAAGTTGGAGCATCTTACGATATGACACCCTCAGAGTGTCATCATCGTCCTGTATTTTGCATAATGCAGGAAATGTAACTGAAGCCAGAACCCCTGTGGGTACTGAAGTAGCCATGGACCTAAGCCCATATGCACGATTATAAAACGCCAAATCCGAGTGTGGAAAAAACTTACCTATAACCACAGAATACATATTTGTATAGACCGTATCAAGCAATCCGGAGGCTAAAAGCTTAGACCCAAAGCCAAAAAATTCTTTTAAGGAAATCCATGAAAACTGTAAAGTCGGACGCCATGGGGATGCATACCAAATACAAGCCGTTGAAAATACTGTAGAAACTATTGATTGAGCAACTAAAGCCCAGACCTGAAATCCTTTATACGCCATAAACATTCCAACAATTCCGGAAATGATTAGGGAAGCGATATTATACTTTGCAAGAGATTTGAAGTCCATCCTTGCAGAAAACAAGGTCCTATGAACACCTGCAAAAGATCCGATTACAAGAGTAATCGACGATACTCGAAGAATTGGCTTCAGCTCCTGGAGATTATAAAAATCTGCTACATACGGTGCTATTAAAAATAGAATAAAATAAGAAACAACAGAAATAACTATATTAAAATAGAATACAGTGCTACAATCAACCTGAGTTCTGTTAACCTTCCGAACTAGAGCCGTTGAAAACCCTGAATTTATAAACTTTTCAGCAACTGCAATAAATATCGACAGCATTGCAATTGCTGCAAACTGTTCCGGCAAAATCAGGCGAGCCAAAACAATTCCTATCACAAGTTGAATAACCTGCGTACCTCCAGTTTCAAGTATTCGCCAAATCGCGCCTTTGAACGTCTGTTGCTTTAGAGATTCCTCTGCCATTTATCAGAAAAAATCACCCTACTACCTCAAGAAAATCAGGGTGGATAAAGGGTAACATCACCATGCAGATACCTTCGATTTTTACGACCACATGTTTGTTCTTCTTCACCCTTACCACATGCCCCTCAAAACCTTTGAAACGGCCACTTGTGATTCTTACCAGTTGGTTCTCCTTGAAATCCTTCTTGTTGAAAATCTGACACTTCGTCGTATCGTCAGATGTCAGCAGGCGTAGCAGATGAATTGAACTTGGATGAATCGTTTGTATTTGATTATCATGCGGATACCGGTATATCCAGAACGGAATTGAACCCTCCGGATGCTCTCTCCCTTCCTTCTCAAGCTGAAGAGCATTTTCCCGAGTAGTTTTTATAAACAGAACATGCGGAATAAAAGCCCTCACACGATCTTTCTTTCCCTGGACCTTCACAATCTCCTTCGGGAAAAAGACTTCCTCGCAGCTTTGTGCAAGTTCCGACTCTGCCCTGAAATCCTGACGAGTCTTGATTGCGAACCACTCTTGCCTTATGTTTTTATCCAAACTCTGTTCGTTCATAAAAATACACAGCTACAACTCCTGTGTGGCATGACCAAGGTCTTACCACACACCAAACACAACCGTCCGTCTACTGTCGCCTCGGATCTCTTGAATGAGCCTATACAGGTGCTTCTCAATCGGTTGCAGACAGCACCACCGGCGTCAACATTTTTGCATGCAACGTTATGGCGCTAATCTGCTGCAAAGATAGTAAAAAAAAGCGACTTTTGCAAATATCCGGATCGTCTCCAAGCCTCCAAACCAAGTTCACTCATCTCTCATGCGCATCTCTCATCTCTCATGCTCACTAAAACGTTTAAACTTTACCTTTCATATTTTTGTCATCTACAGACTATTTATTACCTTTGTGCTTGATTTCTGTCTCCCTAAATTCTATAAGTCCATCCAACCCTGGCTTTGATAGAGACATGCAATCACAACCCTTTGAGAAGCACCTGTATAGGCTCATTCAAGAGATCCGAGGCGACAGTAGACGGACGGTTGTATATAATACGTGATGCCTGCTATCGCGTATGAGGATGAAATATGTCCATTCCTTATCAAATGAATAGCTTTCATCAACTCAAACTACCATACCACTTCGTCCTTCCCTTATGTGGTCTCTCGAAATTCCTCAACACCTATTAATAAGTATCTGTGGAAAATCGATCTAAAAGAATTGCCAAAAACACCCTTCTCCTCTATATCCGTACTTTTATTACACTGATTATCGGATTATATACAGGGCGAATCATGCTTGAAGCGCTCGGTATTGACAATTACGGTATTCAGAATGTTGTAGGTGGCATAGTTGCTTTTACTTCACTCATGATCGGCTCAATGTCTACTGCAAGTGGTCGTTATATCACTTATGCCCTTGGTGAAGGAAACATTTCGCAAACGCAGAATACGTTTATCACCGTCCTGAATGTACATATCCTTTTAGCATTTATTGTCGTATTATTATTGGAATTGGGTGGAGTTTACTTTCTGAATCATATTGCGAACATTCCTCATAACAGAATCTACGCCGCCAACTGGGTCCTGCAGTTTTCAATAATCTCCACATTCTTTTCAGTTTCAAGCGTCCCATTCTCGTCAACGATAATAGCCCATGAAAAAATGGGTATATATGCCTATATGAGCATTTTCGATGCTGTTGCTAAATTAGCCATATGTTATATAATCCTTTTTTATGGAGGGGACCGTCTTATTTTGTATTCCTTTCTATATATGCTCACAGGGATATTCAGCAGTATAATATACCTTGCGTATTGCTGGAATAAATTCCCTGAAGTATGCTATAAATTCCAAATAGATAAACCTCTTATAAAGGAAATCACCAAATTTTCCGGATGGAATTTTCTCCACTACTTTTCATGGATAATGAGTACACAAGGGGTGAATTTCCTGATTAACGTCTTTTTCGGGGTAGCATTTAATGCAGCACGGGGCATTGCCAATACTGTCGGGGGTTGTGTCAAGAGTTTTGTCTATAACTTCATGACCGCTTTTAATCCACAAATTACGAAATCCTACGCAAACAAAGAATACGACTACACTTTCACATTAGTGAACAGAGGCACAAAATACTCATGGTACATGATGTATATATTCGTTGTTCCCGTCTGTATGGAGGCCAAAACCATACTTAACATCTGGCTTGTGGATGTCCCTCCTATGGCCCCGATATTCTTGATATTCACTATGTTTGAATCAATTGCCCTTTTATCCGGAGAATCGCTTTATAAACTGATCCTTGCCGATGGACGCGTAAAAGAATACTCAATTGCCATAACAATATATCAAGCGCTGATCTTTCCGCTCACATGGATTGCTTATAAGCTCAGCTTTCCTGTTTGGTCAGCATATCCAATTTTCATATTCATTTTCCTTACCATTAATATAATTCGCTTAGTCGTACTTCATAGACTCATGGACTATCAATGGCAAACATTTATTAAAACTGTTATTTTCCCTTGCCTTGGTGTCTCTGTAGCATCCTTTATCATCCCGATTGCACTCTCATTTCTTCTTCAACCCGGGCTTCCTCGATTCCTCATTATGACACCGATTTCAATTTTAAGTGTAATTTTTTCTGTATATACATTGGGCCTCACAAAAGACGAACGTACTTTCTTCCGAAATAAATCGTTTGCATTATATCACAACTTACTTCAACTCAAACTCCGATAATCACACAATATAATAGCATGGAGCTTAACGACGGCAAAATAAAAGTAATTGCTTATTACTTACCACAATTCTACCCCTTTAAAGAAAATAATGAATGGTGGGGACCCGGTTTCACGGAATGGACCAATGTCGGGAAAGCTAAGCCATTGTTTAAAGGTCACTATCAACCCAAAGTTCCTGCTGACTTAGGTTACTACGACCTCCGGGTAGAAACCGTCGCAATTCAACAGGCCGAATTAGCAAAAAAAGCTGGAATTACAGGTTTCTGCTATTGGCACTATTGGTTCGGCAACGGTCGCATGTTATTGGAAATGCCGGCCGAACGTATGCTCAAAATAGGCAAACCTGACTTTCCTTTCTGTTTCTCTTGGGCTAATCACAGCTGGTGGCGGAAAACATGGAGTCCTAATGGCGATGGAGAATTATTGATGGAACAAACCTATCCCGGTTTACAGGATATAGACAACCATTTCTATTATTGCCTGCCATTTTTCCGAGATAAAAGATATATGAGATATAACGGGAAGCCCCTATTTTTTATATTTGAGCATCTTGATTATAAAGACATATCGACCTTTATAGCTCGCTGGAATGAATTAGCCGTCAAAGAAGGGCTCTCTGATGGTTTCTATTTCATGACAGGGCTTTATTCATTTGACACCCTCGCCGATGCCAAATCACAAGGATTATCGGGGGGAATTATTAATGTAAACGCACGGACAAACCTTATACCTTCCGTATTTAAAAGAGGTATTAGTTTTCTTCAACGACATACAGGCTTCCCTCCGTCTAAAGAGCCAACACAGATCAATTATAATCACTTAATTGATTCAGCATGGTCCAATCCTATACTCAATCAAGATGATGTCATTCCCCTTATAATGCCAAACTGGGATCACACTCCCAGAAGCGGAAAAAAAGGCACGGTCTACATCAATACTTCTCCTGAGACCTTTGAGAAACTTTTAGAAAAAGTTTTACCCAAGGTTCAGAAAAAAAACAATAAACTGCTTGTCCTGAAATCATGGAACGAATGGGGCGAAGGAAACTATATGGAACCCGACCTTAAATATGGCCACGGCTTCATTGATGCATTAGCTAAACAACTTGATAATTTCAACTTATTACATCTCGAAAATTGACATAATTTTTGCACGGATACAAACTACATCATGCGCCTGATAGATTATTCATTTTAGGATATAGAGCTGTTTTTAAGGGGACCTGTATAAATCTTACCTTTTTACACCGGACATAGCAACGAAATTGAAAAAACGATTAATGACAAGGCTGTTATACTGCTGGTAAGTCCCGGCACAATGATTGTGGACAACCATATAGAAATCAGGATTTCAAAGATATAAATAGCACAAGCTAAAAAGGCCACGCCCCGGAATGGGAATACCAATCTCATACATTTAAAATATCTGTATATCGTATTTTATGCAAATTGTGTATAATGGAAAGCAGATATCGTCATATCAAATAATATCTTCAGATTTACCCGATGACCATTTCTATTATTATTCCGGTCTATAATGTAGAAAAGCATCTCGACACATGCCTGGAATCGCTTTTCAATCAAGGGCTTGATGATAGTGAATTTGAAATCATTTTAATTGATGATGGCTCTACCGACTCCAGCCCTCTAATTGCAAATAAATGGGCCGGAAAGCACAATAATATTTTGTTCCTAAGTCAGGAGAATCAAGGACAAGCAATCGCAAGAAATGTAGGACTATCCCTTGCAACTGGGAGATATATTCAGTTTGTAGACTCGGACGACTACCTCTTACCGAATAAATTATCCACTCTACTCCAAATTGCCGACGAAAATAATATTGATGCCTTAGTTTATTCTTTTTTAGTACAGCAAAAGGATGGATCCGTCAAACCTTTTTCCATTCCTAACGTAAAATATAATAGTATTTTTTCCGGCGAGGAAATTTTACTTAATTATTTTATATTCGGTAGCATCTGTAGAGGGATTTTCCGACGCTCTGTTTTTGAGAACAATAAACTTCTGTTCCGAAAGGGAATAGCTCATGAAGACGTCGAATTATGTTTCCGATTATTTCCAAACCTGGACAGAATTATGTTCATAGATGATAACGTTTATTTTTATCGTTATAACATACAAAGTACCGACAGATCAACCGAACGCTCCAAATTACTTAAAAACATCGAATCGGAGGCGATCTTAGCTTCTTTAATTATCAAAGACATAGATCAAGGCAAGTATAGTACGGAAATACAGCAGAGATACCACCAAATAATTAATTCCATAATGGTAGGGTTCTTTATCCGGCTCAAAAATTCCAAGATATGGTCTCCATTTGAATACGATACCAAAGTAGATTGGCTTCGTTCATTAGGAGTATATCCTATAAAAGGAAGAACCAGTTCCTGGAAATCATATTTGCTGGCTAAATTTTTAAACTCAAAATATCTATTAAAGTTATATTTATTTAGACTCTAATTCACTCATAAAAGTCTAATGCTTCTATACCTATTGATATTTATTATTCCGGTTTTCGCCTATATCAAAGGCGAATCCGTCAACCGGAATAAAGCCTTTTTAGCATGCTATATGGCTGTGCTGGCAATTTTTGTCGGCATTTCTGACATGCTTGGAGGTTCTGACAGGTATATATATGGGCAAGTTTTTGATGTTCTCGCTAATGACATCACATCTAATGTCGCGCCCGAATATTCATGGGCATTCAATTATTATGAAAGAGGCTATTCTATTATTACATATCTTATTGCTCTAATTACAGAGAATAGATATGTTTACATCTTCATTATTACCATACTAATATACTATTCTATCTATCGAACACTGGAAAAAAACATGATAAACTATCCCTTATCATTGATTATTTTCTTAGGAATGATGTTCTTTTTTACTTTCACGTACTTACGTCAAGTACTTGCATTCTCGATAGCTTGGTTTGGCATTAACTTCTTAATCGATAGAAAGTTTTTCAAATTCTTCGCCGTAGTTTTAATAGTAGGATTTTTACACAAATCCGGACTGATATTTGCCCTCTTGTTCTTTATGCCCCTAAGAAAATGGAAACCATTTTCTGTGGTTATGACCCTTATTATCTGTGGCCTCATAGGTTGTACCGGCGTGATAGGTAATATATATGATTTTTACCTTATGTATTTCAATTTACCGACCGAAACCAGTCCGTATTCTGCCGATTCAGGCATACGCATAGCATACGTTCTTGAAGTCGTATTTTTTGCATGGATTATCCTCGCCAATTATAAAACTATCGAGCCCACACGGCGAAATCTTATTTTCCTGAACGCCGCATGGATTTTCTGCGCTATATTGCTTCTCTTTATTCGATCAAGTGATGGTGGGCGAGTCGCCTGGTTCTTTACCATCGGGATTATCTATACCGTCACCTCAATCTGCGCAAGCAACAAAAATCGATTTAGGGAACCTCGCACGCTTAGTTATATTATGATTATCATCATGATGTTACTTTATGTGAGAATTTATGTAACTTGGCAGAATTATAATTTCCTTTATCCCTATAAAACATGCCTTACCGATGGATATCGGTCTCCTGATTTTGCACGGGAACGTTATGAATATGATACGAACTACGATCAGAATAAATTTTATCGTCCGGCATTCAGGTTTTTGAAATGAAAAGGGTTGCACTTATAACACTCCACACTCCTACCGAGACCAACTTTCGCGGAGCAAGCGCCTTACCATTCCATCTTTTGGCCTATAGGCCCGAGGGTGTGGAAATGCAGATTTGGTCATATAATATCAACGGATGCTCTGATGAGCAAATTGCCGAATCCGAGCAAAAACTTGGCGTGAAAATCAATCGTATTCCACAGCCCCGTTGGCTTCGGCTGCTTAAAACTCCACCGGCTCGCTTAATTCTTAGCAAACCAGTACTCTGTTATCTCCCTTTACTGACCAAAACAACGGCCGATATTAAAGACTATCTTTGTGGACACGAATCCGCTGTATGGATTTATGGCGAAGATATTGCACATCTTGCAAAAAAATTTGAGGGCTATCCGATAGTAATAACAACTCCCGACTGCGAGACCATGTACTATCATCGTGTACTGGCAATGAAGGGAATTCCACAGAGTCCCTCACGGATAGCCCGTTACAGCCTGATGTATCACCGATACGCAAAAATGGCTGCCCAATCACCTGCGGGCCCCAAAATACACTATCACCTTGTAGGAATAGAAGACGCACGCTTTCTCAAAAAACTTAATCCGCTCGCCCAAGTCGTTTTTCTCCCCCATCCCCACTACTCACCCTCCCTATTGCCAAAACAGGAAATCAAACCTGACGAACCAATTCGACTTCTTGTAGCAGGTAGATACGATTTTGCCATGGCGCAGGCGGTCGATGAAGCCCTTCAGGCCATATCTTCCTTGCCTCAACATATAAAAGACAGATATTTTATCACTTTCCTTGGCAACGGATGGGAAAGCTGTTATGGGTATATTAAAAAGGCCGGTTTTTCGACCGAGCTTAAAGGCTTTGTCAAAGAATATGCCGAAGAACTCTCCTTACATCATATTCAGCTAACGCCCATCGCTGTTGGAACCGGTACAAAGGGAAAAGTTCTCGACGCTTTCATCAATGGACTCATGGTCATCGGCACGCCATTAGCCCTCGAGAATATTGCCGCAGAGCGCGATAATGAATGTATTGAGTACACCGAACCCGAAGAGCTCCGCCAATGGCTTATTCGATTGGCCAACAATCCCACGGAAATAAACACAATCGCAAAGGCAGGCCAAAAGGCCGTACTTCGCGAACACAATAGGGGAAAAATTGCTCAATCACTCTTTGAATTGTTTAAGGTTACCGACCCGATAGACTAATATCTGCGAAATCTCCCTCATGCTTCTTTCGGTTGTCACACCCACATATAATCGAGCTCATCTATTACCTCGTTTATATGAAAGTCTTTGCACGCAAGCGCATAAGGACATTGAGTGGATCATCGTTAATGATGGTTCCACTGATGATACCGAAGACATTGTCAAAAGCTTTATTCAGGATAAACTGATTAATATCAGATATTTTCATCAACCAAACGGTGGTAAGCACCGGGCAATAAACCTCGCAGTAAAAAATGCCGACGGAGAATTGATATTCATTGCTGATAGCGACGACTGGCTCCCTCAAAACTCACTTTCAGCAGTAATCTCAGCGTATATGCCCATTCGCTTTGACAAACGGTTTGCAGGCATCTGTGGACTTGACCAATATGAAGACGGGACTCTCGTCGGAAGCGGCCTCCCGGCCGAAATATTAGATGCTACCTCGCAGCAAATCCGTGAACGCTGGCATATCACCGGAGACATGAAGGAAGTATTCAAAACCGACATCCTCAGAAAAATACCCTTTCCCGAAATCGAAGGTGAAAAGTTCTGTCCGGAAGTTCTCCTTTGGAATAGGATAGGAAGGGAACATATTCTACGATATATCAACAAGCCCATTTATACAGTTGAATATCAACCCGATGGCATTACAGCCCGAATCACTCGGGCAAGAATGCAAAGTCCCCTCGCCTCGATGATGACCTATTCGGAATGGTTTGACCAAACCCGTTCATTCATACAAAGACTCCGTCTGGCCATAAACTATTGGCGTTTTGCATATTGTGCTCCAAAAAATAAAAGGATTGGAATCTCCGGCTGGGGCAAACTTCTGTTTCCACTTGGTGCGCTTTATAATCACATCGACAAACATGCCTGCAAATCGTCAAAATAGTTTTATCACTAAAGCTATCGAACCATGAAAATTCTGCATGTCATAACATCCCTCCACACCGGAGGTGCAGAAAGACTTATGGTCGATCTCCTCCCGCGGTTAAAGGACAGAGGCATTGACGTTGATCTTTTACTTTTCAACGGCACAAAAACGCCTTTTAAAGAGGAAATTGAAGCAAAAGGGATTCGCGTGATTGACTTCGGTGTCAAAAACAGTGTGTACAATCCTCTGAATATTTTGCGAGTCGCAAGGCTCCTTCCTAATTATGATATTGTCCACACACACAATTATTCTCCTCAGATCTATACAGCCGTTTCTTTACTTCTGAAGAAAACCCGGTCAGTAACCACCGAACACTCCGGCTCCAACCGTCGGCGTTCGCATAGTTGGTTTGCACCAATCGATCGGTGGATGTACCGTAAATACGACAAGGTTGTCTTTATCGCCGAAAAGACGCTTAATAATCTCAGCCGCTTCATTGGCAAAGAGCTCGACAACTTCACTGTCATAAATAACGGAATAGACACATCGCGCTTTTTGAACGCTCCTGCCTCTTCCGAACTTGAGACAATTTCCCCCGGCAGTAAAAAAATAATTATGGTTGCCGGATTCCGCTGGGAAAAAGATCAGGACACCTTGATATCCGCCCTGGAGTACTTGCCCACGGATTTTCAACTTTTTCTTGTTGGAGAGGGCGTACGTCGGCATGAGCTCATGAAATTAACCTCTGATAAAGAACTATCCTCAAGAGTCCATTTCCTCGGAATACGCTCCGACATTCCCATGCTGCTTCGCTCTGCCGATTATATAGTCATGTCATCTCATTTCGAGGGCTTATCTCTCTCCTCCGTTGAAGGAATGTGTTCAGGCAAACCTTTTATAGCAAGCGATGTCGACGGACTTAAAGACGTGGTTCAAGGCGCCGGAGTGCTGTTCCCGCACGCAGATGCAAAAGCGCTTGCCAAAGAGATTCTAACCCTTGATAACGATCCCGCGCTATATCAATCCGTTTCCCGGGAATGCATGAAGAGGGGTATGCAATACGACATAGCCACCATGACAGATGGATACATCAGGTGCTATCAGGAGATTTTAAACTCAAATGAAAAGTAAACGATCGAATAAGATTATCAGGGCATGCACCGACGCATCCTCTGTCAACTTCTATGTGGATGTCATCCCGGATCTTTGCAAAGACGGCTTCGAAATAGTTTCCGTCTCCTCCGACGGCCCATCCCTTCAAAAGGTCCGAAATGCCGGAGCTCGTGTAGAAGTCGTTGAGATGCAACGCCGTATCTCACTGATGAAGGATTTCAAATCATTGTGTAAACTCATCAAAGTCTTCTGGCATGAAAAGCCTTTGATGGTGCACTCTCTGACTCCGAAAGCCGGACTATTATGCATGATCGCTGCAAAAATCACCGGAGTCCCCGTAAGAGTTCACACATTCACAGGGCTCATCTTTCCTACCTCATTAGGTTTTACCCGTAAGATTTTAATGGCAACAGATAGCCTTACTTGTGCATGCGCCACTCACATCATTCCCGAAGGCGAAGGAGTCAAGAGCGATCTGTCCAATAACAGAATAACGCGCAAACCGCTGCGAATTTTAGGAAATGGAAATGTAAAAGGCGTTGATCTCCAAGCATTCGATCCCGACTCGGAATATATTAGACAAGAAGCCTCGAAAATCCGGAAGAAAGGCCATTTTACATTCATCTTTGTTGGTCGCGTCGTTGGAGATAAAGGCATCAACGAACTCGTCGAAGCTTTCGATCGCCTGCACTCCGAATTTCCCGAAACACATCTTATTCTCGTGGGTCATGAAGAACAGGAGCTCGACCCCCTTCGAGAAGAAACATTCTTAAAAATAACGACCCACCCCAACATCCGCGCAGTTGGCATTCAGGACGACGTCCGTCCTTGGCTTGCCGCTTCTGATGCCCTGGTTCTTCCCAGTTATCGCGAGGGCTTCCCCAATGTAGTTATTGAAGCCGGAGCAATGGGCCTTCCGGCTATAGTCACCGATGTAAACGGAAGTCGTGAAATAATCATTCCCGGCCGAAACGGTGTAATCATTCCTCCTCGCGACAGCAATGCCCTGTATACCGCCATGAAGGAATTTGTAACTCAGCCCGAAAAAGTGAAACAAATGTCCCGGGAAGCCAGGCCACTGATAGCCTCCCGATTCGATCAAAAGTACGTAAAACAGTGCTTGAAAGACTTCTACGCTTCAATCTTGCCCAAATAGCTTTTTCATCTACCTCTTTCATTCTTGGATATCCCTACCGGACTCTGACCTCCCCGTCAGAGTTCTTTTTTTGCTCTTACTCATGCAGACAATTCCCTACCCCATTGCCATTCCAACTAAAAGATCTATCTTTGTAGATTTATCAAATCGCAACAACGATGAATCAAAATCAAATCAACCGCCTGGCTGAAGCAAATCAGAAGATCGCGCGTGAGGTCCTGAAAGAATCAGGCATCGCTGAAATATGGAAAGCTGCCGGATGCAGAGTGAATCTTGTCGGATCGCTGAGAATGGGTCTGCTCGCGTCACACCGGGATATCGATCTCCACGTCTATTCCTCCGGCATCACTCCCGAGCGTAGCTTTGCAATCGCCGCACGGATAGCTCAAAACCCCAAAGTCATTGAGATCAAGTGCATCAACGGCTTGCACACATCCGAAAGATGTATCTCTTGGCATTTCCTTTATAAAACCGACGAAGAAACCATCTGGCAGTTCGACATCATTCACATCGAAGAAGGCACCCTCTATGACGGCTATTTCGAAAGAATGGCCGACAGAATCACTGAAGTAATGACACCCGCACAGCGCGACACGATCCTCCTTCTGAAATTCGGTACACCCGTAGGAAAAGATTATCATGGCGTGGAGTATTATGAAGCCGTCATTGCCGACGGAATAACAGAAATGTCCGAATTCGAAAACTGGGTCATCCAACACCGCCAAAAGCCCCAATACTATTGGATTCCATAATGGCACCACTTTGTCCGAACACACTTTGATATTGCGCCACAATCTCCAACAGTATTAAAAAGAGCGAAGAGGGCCCGGCATTGCGTCGGGCCCTCTTCGCTTATAATCGATTGTGTTATGTCTGTCAATTCTTGAATATCAGGTCTGTGCCATCCTCCGTCGTATCAATGACAATCGGTTTCGACCGGTCTACCTTCTGAGCAAGGATATCCTTGGATAGCTGATTGAGCACAAGACGGTGAATTGCCCTCTTCACGGGACGCGCACCGAATTCCGGATCGAAGCCCTCGTCGGCAAGGAAGCTCAGAGCCTTGGGCGTGATATGCAGATCTATGCCGGAGGAATGCTTGAGCATCTTGCGGATACCGTTGATCTGCAGACCCACGATCTCCTCGATTTCCTGACGGTTCAGCGGCGTGAACATTATGATCTCATCAATACGGTTGAGGAATTCCGGCCGGATGGTCTGCTTGAGCATGTCAAGCACCTGCTCCTTCGTCTTTTCCACCGTCTCAGTCTTGTTCTCGGGCGTCATCTTCGCGAAATTATCGCGGATGAGCGACGAGCCCATGTTGGAGGTCATGATGATAATAGTGTTCTTGAAGTTCACGCTACGGCCCTTGTTGTCAGTCAGATGGCCGTCATCAAGCACCTGAAGAAGGATATTGAACACATCCGGGTGAGCCTT